>NZ_CASEGO010000001.1 GCF_949287625.1 uncultured Brachyspira sp.
CAAACAAACAAACAAACAAACAAAATATTTTATTCTATTAAAGAAATTTATTGTCATTGCAAAAATTCTTATAATAAATCAGTATACTGTTTTTATATATTATGGAGCAGTATATGAAAAATAAGTCCTTAATATATATATTTATTATTATTCTATCAATATTCATTGGAGTAATAACAAGAATTCAATTATATAATAAATATAATGTAGCAAGCGGAGATACTTTAGAGCATTATTATAATATGAGGAAATATTATGATAATAAAATTTTTCCTGTTACAGGGGCACATTTAGTATCCCCACCTCTATTAATAGGATCTGAAGAAATATACGATACAAATATTCCGAAAATTCCGGGCGGAGCATTTTACTGGCAGTATGTATTATTATATTTTTTATCAGGAGAAAATATTCAAACAGCAAGATTTTTAAACTATATACTAATTACAATATCTCCTATTATATTTTTGTTTTTTATATTAAAAAAATTTGGTTTAAAAATAATGTCAATAATAACATCAATATTATTTGTAAATATAAATTTTCTAAATTTACAAAATGAAATATATAATCCAGACACAGTTTTTATTTTATCATTTCTTTCGATAACATTAATACTAATATATATATCATCTGATAATAAAATGTCATATATCGCAAGTATTTTTATATTTCCTGTTCTAGCATTAGAAGCAATGTGTCATATTGCCGTATTTTTTAGTATAATACCCGCATTTGTTATATATTTAATAATAAGAATAAAAAGAACAAAACATTATATTATACCTTTATCTGCTGGTATATTGATATCATTTTCATTGTACACTCCATATATAATATATGAAATTTCAAATGGATTTCCAAATTTTATGAATGTTATTAACTTAAAAAATTCAGTAAAACCTATAATACAGCCTCCGCAAATATGGTCTGTTTTATTTTTTCCAACTAATGAACCAAATTACAATTATGGAAATAAAATAGCTATAATATTTACACGTTGGTTTAATGGTGATATTAAATTAATCTTTAGTTTTATATTCTATATGATATCTGTGCTTATTGGGTTATCATCTTTCATAATTTTTATTTCAGATTTTTTTAAAAAGAAATTAAATAATAATGATGATTTAATATTCAAAGAATCAGCATTATTATATTTTATATATATAACAGCAACTATAGCTTTATTTATGTTATTAAATTTAGGTGCGGCAAGACCAAGATATTTTTATAATATATTTCCTTTAACTTTCATACCTATAATCTATTTTATAAAAAAAATAGAACATAAAAAGATTTTTAACTTTATAGTAATATTTGCAGTAATTAATCTATTTGCCGTGAATATACAGATATATGATGTATATAAAAATAGAGGCAAATTCGGATGGGAATTTATGCAGCCTCATATAGAAAGTATAATAAAAGACTCAAACAGTAATTCTTTTGATTTATATGATACGGATAATTATTCATATGTACTTATGAAAATTGAAAATACAAATTTCAAATTAGATACTAATTCAAATATAAAATACAATATCATAGGAACTAAAAACACAAACTCACAATATAATAATATGCCTATAATTTATAGTAATGAACAATATATAACATACAAAGAATTAAAGACAAATGCTAATTAAGCAAATGACATGCACATAAATGTCCGTTGCCAGTATCTTTTAATATAGGCTCTTCATCTTTGCATTTATCAATTCTTTCTTTGCATCTGTCATAAAACATACAGCCTTTAGGAGGATTAAGCAAATCTGGAGGAGTGCCCTCTATAAACTCCAATTTACTTACGGCCTTATTTAATCTAGGAGTAGCTTTTAAAAGCCTTTTTGTATATGGATGTTTAGCATTTGTATATATATCCTCATTACTCGCAAGCTCGGCAATCTTTCCTCCATACATTACACATACCCTATCAGAAATTTCTGCTTCCAAAGCCAAATCATGAGTTATAAATATAAATGATAAGTCAAAATCTTTCTTAAGTTTTTTTAATAAATTAATTATCTGTGCCTGAACTATAACATCTAATGCCGTAGTAGGTTCATCAAGTATAATAAGTTTAGGCTTCAAAAATAAAGCAGCTGCTATTACTACCCTCTGCTTCATACCGCCTGAAAGCTCATGAGGATATCTTTTATATATACTTGAATGAAGTCCTACATATTCTAAATACTCTTCTATAAGTTTATTTGCCGCTGTTTTATCCATATCAACATGTCTTTCAAGAGTTTCAAGCATTTGACTTCCTATAGTATAAACTGGGGTTAGAGAATTCATAGCTCCTTGAAAAACCATAGATATTTTAGACCATCTTATATTCTTTCTAATATATTCTTCTTTAAGAGGAATAATATCTTCATTATCAAGTATTATCTTTCCGCCTTCATACTTACCTGGTACAGACGGCATTCTTAAAAGAGATGTACCAAGACTTGTTTTGCCGCATCCAGACTCACCTACTATACCTAATGTTTCGCCTTTTTTTATATTAAAACTAATATCATTAATAGCTTTTACCAAACCTTTAGAAGTATGATAATACATTTTTAAATTTTCTACTTGAAGTATATTTTCCATTTATATTCCTGTTATATTTCTAATTAAAAAATAAATATATTATGTTAATTATAATATAATATTAATATTTTTACAATTAACTTTTAATCAAAATAATAATTCAGTAAATCATATAATGAAAATGAACACCGTTTTCTTCCTGGATATCATTATAAAGTTTAATAAATCCAAGTTTTTTATAAAACTCCAAAGCATAATCGCTCGCTTTTACAGTATATTTGTCAGACTTTAAAATGTTTTTTGCTTCTTCAAATAATCTTGTGCCTATTTTTGATTTGAAATATTTATCATCTACGAAAAAAAGAGAAATATGATCATAATTAATTATTTCTATCATACCCAAAATAGAATTATTTTCATTTCTTGCTATAAGTATGAGAGAACCTTCCATAAAAAATCTTAATCTCATATTATTAGAGGATATAAATAATAATACGTTATTTATACCCTCTTCTGTATCAATATGTGAATTGTATTTTAAATATATATTTTTGGCAAGCATAGAAATTTCTTCAATATCATCTATGCATGCTTTTTCTATTTTTATCATTTAAATAAATTATATATTATTCAAAAACTTTTATAAGTCTTTGAAAAGGCAAATGATTAGTATCTTTAACAAAAGAACCATTTTTATAATATCTTAAATATGGTATTAAACCATTATTCCATACTGTCTCTTTAAAATTCATAAACGGCTCGTATAAAGGACTTTGATTATACATACAAATATAAACTGTAATATCTATAGGTGATTTTTCTTCATTGGCTTTTAATTCTCTCTCTAATCCTTTCCAATCTCCGCACCAATCCTGTGTAAATATAGCTATTACATTTTCTGCAGATTTTTTTATATCATCACTCACTTCTTTAGTATCAATTATATTCTGCATCTCTTTTTCATCAATAGTTTTGAAAGTTAGCATTAGCTCCTCCGTAAAATATATATAATTATAATAATTTAGTTAGATAGATAATACAATAAAAAATACTTTTAATCAAGGCAGTTATTTACGATAATAAAGCAATTAAATAATTCGCATATTATTTATTATGGAGGCTAAAATGAAAAAAATTATTATCTGCACTATAGCTATATTTAACATCATAAGTTCAGTATCATTCGCAGGCAGTTTTCTTGATGAACAAAAAAGATATGGCAGAGTAAGAACAGCAATAAAAGAAAAAGATGCTTTAATAAAACAAAATATAATAAATAATAATATCAAATTAAATGAAATGAACATTCTAATAACTGCATACAAACAGGAAGACATACTGGAAATATATGCAAAAAATAAAAATGATAAAACATACAAAAAAATAGCAGAGTATAAAATAGCAGCAAAATCTGGTATACTAGGTCCTAAAAGAATGGAAGGAGATTTGCAGGTGCCTGAAGGTTTTTATTATATAGACAGATTTAATCCTGCAAGCAGCTATTATCTTTCTTTGGGTATTAATTATCCTAATGAAGCAGACAGAAAAAAAAGCAATGCCAAAAGATTAGGAGGCGATATATTTATTCATGGGGCAAATGTTACTATAGGATGCATGCCTATGACTGATGATAAAATTAAAGAAATATATTTATATGCTATATATGCAAAAGATAATGGTCAAAATAAAATACCAGTATACATATTCCCTTTTAAAATGACTGATAACAATTTTAACTACTATAAAAAAATATATGAAAGTTCATTAATAGATTTTTGGAAAAATATAAAAGAAGGATATGATATATTTCAAAATACAAAAAAAGAAATAACTATAAAAATAGATAATAACGGAAACTACATATTTTAATGTCCTTGCAATTTTTTTATAATAGTATTATTATATATATGTACATAATAATCGGATATTACTTTAATGATTCAAGAAAATAGAAATAACTCTTTTATTAGTAAATACAATTTTTGGTCTTATATCCTTATTGCAATTGTATTTTTTAATTATTTATTATTCAGAGCTATTGTAATTGACAGTAATTCTTCACTATATTTAATTACTTTTATATTGGATTATATAGTATTAATATCATTTTTTCTATTAGTATTCTACAAATTCTATAATTGTATATTTACGTCAGAATTACTGCTTTCTATTATTGGGATACTTTTTTTAATATTCGGTACTCTAAAATTATATGCTATTGATATAAATATATATAATATAATAGAACTTTTGTTTTTTGCATTATTATTAATTCTTACTTTAATGATATTAATTCCAATGATATTATCAAAAAATATAACAGAACTTGAAAGAGGGATTTATATATTTATTTTACTTTCTTTATTGTCATCTAATATAAATTATCTTATAATATCAGCAAATAAAGTCATAGATACCGACAGCTTTCATTATATTTCAACATATATTTCTAATTATATGTCAAAATTATCATCATTTTCTTTTTTAGTATTAATGATATCTTATATATTAATATTTATAAAAAAAGTTATCATGAAAAATATAAATAGATCATTTATGTTTGCTATAATAGCCATTATACTATCAATAATGGCTATATTTTCTTTTGGAAATAGTTTTTTCTTAATCATAATATCATTTTTCAGTGCTTTAGGAATAGTTATGTATCTTCATTTTGTTGTTTATATGGTAATTATGATTATGTTTTTTATAACTTTGTTCACATCATTTATGACTTCAATAGTATCAAAAGAATATTATCCTAAACTTATAATATTTACGCTTTTTATACTTGCAGGACTTGATATGAGCAATTTCTCTTTAAGATTGATAGCATTATTTGCAATTATGGAAATATCAGGCATTCAAAGTAATCAAAAAGATGATGCTTCATATTTGACAAATAATGACCTATGATATATTATTTTCCATTATTAAATAACAATTAAAAATAAATAAATTAAATATGAAAAAAGAAACATTATTAGAAGAAGAAAAAAATATTAACAATATAGAAAATGTTGCTGAATATTTAAAAAGCATATTAAAAGACGGCGATATTGTAATAATGGAAGGCAATTTAGGATTCGGAAAAACTACATTTGTGCGTATATTATCAAGACTTCTTGAGAGTGATAATATAGTAAGCAGTCCGTCTTTTACATTAATAAATGAATATGACATAATACTTAACGGCAAAGAAAGTATATTAAGGCATGTTGATTTATACCGTCTTGACAGTAAAGAAGAGCTTGACGATATAGGATTTAAAGATAAAATTAAAGAAAACGGAATTACTATTATAGAATGGGGAAATAAGTTTATAGACTACTTTGAAGCTCCGTACTATTTGTTTGAAATAGAAATGAAAGAAGAAAACAGCAGATTATATAGGATAAGTTTGATTTCATGAAAAAATGTTTTTTATTATTTTTTATATTATTTTTGGCATTATTTATTTTATCATGCAGTAATAGAGTAATAGATAATAATACTGTAATATATTCAAAAACAACTGTATCATCAGTAAATATCATTATAGGAAATGCAATAGAATATGAAGTGCATATAATATCAAAAAATGGCATAGACTATAATTATGAAGATATTTCCTTTGATGACAGAAATAATAAAACAAGGATAATATCAGTAGAAAATAAAACTAAAGACAAAGGAAAATATAAAGAAAGAATTATAAAATACCAAATAGGTTTTTATGATATAGGTCAGTTTGTAATATATCCTTTTAAAATTTCTTATAATTATAATAATGAATATAGAGAACTTTTAGGAGAAGATGTTAATATATTAGTGAATTCTTTTTCTGACGGAGAGACACTTCCTCCTATGAAAAAAACTATGAGCATACCTATGCCTAAATATGTATGGATATTTGCTGTATTAATTGTTATTGCTGTTATAGCTATAATAATACTGATATTTACTATTATCAAATACATAGAAAAGAAATTTAATGAAAAAATTAATATCAAAGAAGATACTGAAGCTTTAAATGCATTAAAAACATTAGACTGCAATACATACTACAATGAAAATAAATATGCTGAATACTATTTTGAATTAACATTCATATTCAAAAGATATCTTACAAAGAGATTTATGTTTAATATAGAAGACATGACAACAAGCGAGATTAATGATCTTTTTCAAAATCATCATTTTAATGAAAGCGAATATATAATGAATATGCTTGAAGAGTCAGACTATATAAAGTTTGCAAAACAGATTCCAGAACTTAATATAATGCAGAAAGATTATGATTTTTGTGTGAATTACATAATAAATAATGGAAACTTACAAACGGCTTTAAAACTTCAGGAAAAAGAAAATAAGAGAATAGAAAAAGAAGAAAGAAAAAAATTAAAACATCAAAAAAAGATGAATAAAAAAATACATCAGCTTGAAGAAAACAATAGTTAAGAGTTTATAAAAATTATGAATGAATACGATATAAAAGACACAATAGCAGCATTATCAACCCCCTATTCAAAAAGTGCATTAGCTTTAATAAGAATGTCTGGAAGCAAAGCATTGGAAATAGCATCAAAAATATGTTTTTATGCAGGAAATGAAAATAAAAATATAACAAAATTCGAACATAGAAAAAGCTATTATGCTTTGGTAAAAGATGAAAATAATACTCCTATAGATGAGCTTATAGTGCTTTCAACACTTGCTCCAAATACATTTACTTCAGAAGATACTATAGAGTTTATTTCACATGGAAGTATTGTTGTAATAGACTCTCTTTTAAATCTACTAATAAGAAACGGAGCAAGAGCTGCAAATAGAGGCGAGTTTACATACAGAGCATATATTAACGGACGTATTGGTATAAGCGAGGCTGAGGCTATACATGATTTGATAGATTCTAATAACAGACTTATGGCAGAAGCAAGCATATATAAAATACGAGGAAGACTTACAAGAGAAATTGATAAACTCAGAGATAATATCAAAAACTCTCTAATGCTTGTTTACGGAGAATTAGATTTTCCAGAAGATGATACAGAAACATTTTCTTATGATAAACTAATAGAAAACTTTATAAATATAAAAAAAGATATAGAAAATATTTTATACAATTCAAGCAGAGTAGAAAACCTTATTAATGGCATAAAGGTAGCCATACTTGGAAGAGTCAATGCTGGAAAAAGCAGCATATTTAATATGATACTCGATAAAAACAGGGCGATAGTTTCTAATATAGCTGGAACTACTAGAGATTTTTTAAGCGAGAATATATATATTGATAATATACCATTTTATTTGATGGATACTGCAGGATTTCATAAAGACGCTGATAATGATATAGAACTTGAAGGTATAGAAAGGGCAAAAAAATCTGCTTACGAAGCTAATATTATACTTGCTGTGTTTGATTCATCAAGCAATGCTGATGAAAATGATATCAATTTAATAGAGTTTTTAAAAACATTAAAAGATAAAAATATAATATACATTCTAAATAAAAGTGATGAATGGAAAAAATTTGATTATAATATTGACTCAAAAAATATTATAAATATAAGCACAAAAACAAAAGAAGGTAAAGATAAATTAATACAGGCATTAAAAAATTATGTAAATAATTCTGACATTGATATATTCAATAAAGAAAGCTATGTCAATAACAGAGAAAGAGGCTATTTAGAAAAAGGACTTAAACAGATTGATATATGTATAGAAAAATCCAAAATGTCATTCTCATTAGATGAAGTTGCAGAAGAGATGAATATATTGAACAGTATACTAGGAAATGTAAGCGGAAAAATAGATGCTGAAGAAGTAATTAATGAAATATTCGCTAATTTCTGTATAGGAAAATAATTATAAAATTTCATTTGATAAACTGCAAAAAAATAGTATATTTATTATAATACTGAATTAAAAAAGACGATAAATATTAGAATATATAATATTAATTATGTGAAAATGATAAAGGGAGTTTAATATATATTTATGAAAAAGTTATTTGCAGCGATTTCTGTTTTTATATTAATAAATTTATCTCTTTTTGCTGAAAGCGGATTTGAAGGAATATTCAATATGCCAGTAGGACTTTCTGTAGGAATGTATAAGGGACCTAAAGACGACATTGAAAGAAAAATCGGGCTTGGTTTTGATATAGGTATTACTGCTCAATTCGGATATATTGTAGATTTTAAAAATGGTGTAGGTTTAAGCATATTGGGAGAAGCAGGATACAGCCATGATACTTATGCATACACTATCCCTTCATCAGACAGCAGTATAGAAAATTTAAGTTCTGTTTCTTTTCATAGTCTTCAGGTAGGACTTCTTCCAAAAATCAATATAAAAGATTTTTCTATAGGTATAGGCGGAGGATTGAAAATACCTATATCAGGAACTATTGAAAATAAAGTAACAACATATGGAACTAATTACACTGCAGAAGGATATAATGTAAATATAATTGATATAGTTAATGAATATGACAAAATGAATGTAATACCTTATGTTAAATTAACATTTGATTATTCTGTATTCAATAACTATAATGTAGCTGCAAATTTTGGATTATATTTTGATTATGAGTTTGGCACTAGAAAAAAAATCGATGAAAAAACATACACTTCTGCAGACAGTTTTGGAGCAGGACTTCAAGTTGGTTTAAGATTCAGTCCTTTTAAAACTCCTTACAAAAAATTGCCTGCTTCTAATAATACAAATGATAATAAATCAAATGCAGTTGTATCCCCTGAATCTTATAAAAAGAAGTAAACATTATTTATGATGATGACTTTTTATAGAAAGTCTTTTTTTATATGTTTCATACTCTTTTATAAAGTTATTAACATCAAGTACATGTATATAGTCATTATCATCTACTGCAATATAATGTATTTTCTTTAACTCACTTTTTATAATACTGATATCATTATACCCTATTACAGCAGATATATCATACAATTTATATAAAAGATCAGCAGTATTTACTTCTTTGCTTGTAAATAGAGTTTCTGTTCTAACTATATAATATATAGTAATAAGCAGTTTCATAAATATATCTTGACTGTTAAGTGCCATAACTTTAAGAACACTGTTTCTTATTTTAGTGCATATGATTTTTAAATAATAAAGTCTTAAAGAGTTAACATTAGCTACTATTGATATAAACTCTTCTTTTTTTAAAAGTTTAATTTTAGAATCTTCAAGAACTACAGTTGTAGTTGACAGAGGCTGATATGTTATATCAGGAATATATCCGTCTATAAGGTTATTGCTGGAATAAATGGCTCTTGTAACCAATTTTGAGTTTACAACATTATATACACCTACTTTACCAGAATTAATAAGATAAAGATAATTACCAGCCATAAGCTCTGTATATAAACAATATCCTTTTTTATAAAAAAACACATTATCTTCCATTGCTTCTGGTTCAGGCAAGCTATACTCTTTCATAGAATCTATCATATCTTTAATATCTTTAGTGCTGCTGCTGTTAGGAAAAAGTTTTAGATATTGATTGTATATTTCATAAGCAACTGTTGGGAGGTTATTATCATTATATACTTGTGCCATATTTAAAACATACCCTTCATTAATATCATATTTAGTCATAGAATGATGATGTGAAAGATTAATATAATATTTGCTTAGCCATACCTCCAAAGAATTTTCTAAATAATTATGCATTTTTTTTATTAGATCTTTATTATATATATTGATAATATCATCTATATTTATTTCTAAAGTCTCAATATCAGTATCAGCTTTAACATTAAAAAAGTATGGTTCATTCAAAGCTGAATTTACTAGTCCAAGTACATCGCCCTTTGTATATTCCATATTGCTGTCAAAATATTTTCCGTATGATACAGCTTTACCGCTAGTTATTATATAAAAAGATTTTTTAGGATACTTATCCTCTATAAAAATGATAGAGGATTTTTTAAATGATACAATATTATTATAATTAATCATCATATCCCCCATATACATATGATAGTATCATATTAACTTATAAAAAATATAAGTCAATATGATATAATTATTTTTTAAGACAAATAAAAAGAGACCTTACAAAATATAAAGTCTCTTTTATTTTTCATTTATCTAAATTATATACCAAATCTTTTCATTATAACATCAATATTTCTCAAATAATAAGCATAATCAAAGCAGTCATCAATTTCTTTATCGCTTAAATATTTTTTTATATCTTCATCTTTATGAACGTTCTCTCTGAAGTCTTCGTTATTTAGCCATCTTTTCATGGCATTTCTCTGAACCCATCTGTAGGCATTATCTCTGTCAATTCCTTTATTAACTAAACTTATCAATATTCTCTGACTAAATATTAAACCGCCTGTTTTTTCAATATTTGCTTTCATAGCATCTGGATATATTAAAAGTTTATCTACTATATCGATAAATTTATTAAGAGCATAATCAACAGCAATAGTAGAATCTGGAAGTATAACACGCTCTACTGATGAATGACTTATATCTCTTTCATGCCAAAGTGTAATGTCTTCCATAGAAGCTAATGCATTACCTCTTACAATTCTTGCTAAACCAGATATTCTCTCACAAGTGATAGGATTTCTTTTATGAGGCATAGCAGATGAACCTTTTTGCTTTTCGCTGAAATATTCTTCTGCTTCTCTTATGTCAGTTCTTTGAAGATTTCTAATTTCTGTAGCAAATTTCTCTAATGAACTTGCTACTATTGCCAATGTAGTAAGATACTGTGCATGCCTATCTCTTTGTATTATTTGAGTAGAAACTTTATCAGCCTCTATTCCTAGCTTTTTACAAACAATCTCTTCTATTCTTGGGTCAATATTACTGTAAGTACCTACTGCTCCTGAAATTTTACCTACAGAAACCTGTTTTTTAGCCTCTTCTACCCTCTTAATATTTCTTTCGTTTTCATCATACCATAATATAAATTTTAAACCCAATGTCATAGGTTCAGCATGTATACCATGTGTACGTCCTATACAAGGAGTATATTTATGTTCTTTAGCTCTTCTTAATAATACTTCTGATAATCTTTTTAAATCATCAAGTATTATTTCAGCAGACCTTTTCATCATCACCGCCAAAGCAGTATCTTTTACATCACTTGAAGTTAAACCTTTATGTATATACTGTCCGCCCTCGCCTACATTTTCCTGAACGGCAGTTACAAATGAAATTATATCATGATTAGTTTCTTTTTCTATTTCAGCAATTCTTTCTACTGTAAAAGCAGCTTTTTCTTTAATATTTTTTACTGCTTCTGCAGGTATCTCTCCTATTTCTGCCATAGCCTCACATGCAGCAATTTCAACATCAAGCATAACCTGAAACTCATTTTGCAAGCTCCAAAGCTCACCCATTTCTTTTCTTGTATATCTTTTTATCATAGATTATTTATCCTTAATATAAAAAATTATAAAATACCAAATCATTATAGACAAAATTATAAATTATTTCAATTATTTTTTAATATTAGACTTGTTTCAAAAGTACTTGACAAGATTATGTATAAAATTTTATAATTTATCAATTATAAAAATAATGTTTTATATGTTATATGAATTATCGTTTTAGTATATAAACATGCAGTCTTTTTGCTTCTTTGGGGCACCAAAAGAAGTGGGGTTTGGGGCAAAGCCCCAACTATAATTAAAAAAATATTAAATTAAAAAACTATAAATATTAAGAAATTGAGTTTTGAAACAAGTAAAAAACTATAAATATTAAGAAATTGAGTTTTGAAACAAGTCTATTAGTTGTAATTTATAAAAAAAGAAATAGAATTATTTAGAAATAAAAAATCAAAAAATTAAAAAAGTTTTTATATAAATTGGAGTTAATAAAAATGAAAATCTATGACTTAAGAAGCGATACTATTACAAAACCAAGCGAAGAAATGCGTAAAGCTATATACAATGCAGAATGCGGCGATGATGTTTATATGGAAGATCCTACAGTTAATAAACTTCAAAAAATAGCTTGTGAAATTACTGGAAAGGAAAAAGCAATATTTGTTTCAAGCGGTACTATGGGGAACTTAATACCTATGATGATATTAGGAAGAAAAAATAAACAGGTTTTACTAGAAGAAGAATCTCATATAGTTCATTATGAATTAGGAGGAGCTTCATCTTTAGCAGGCATTATGCCTTTGCCTGTAAAAGCTGATAGAGGAATACTAACAAAAGATATTGTAAAAAACTATGTTAAAGAACAGCCTTATTATATGTCATCTGTAAGTATAGTTGAAGTAGAAAACAGTCATAACAGGCATGGAGGAAGTGTTTATCCTATAGAAGTATTAAAAGAACTTTATGATTTCACTAAATCAAAAAATATTCATCTTCATATGGACGGTGCAAGAGTTTTTAATGCCTCTATAGCGAGTAAAATCTCTGTAAAAGAAATAGCCTCAAATACTGATTCTATAACATTCTGCTTATCAAAAGGACTTGGTGCCCCTATGGGAGCTATGATATGCGGTAATAAAGATTTTATTGATGAGGCGTTCAGCATAAGAAAATTAATAGGCGGAGGAATGAGACAGATAGGACTTATGGCAGCAGCTGGTATATACGCATTGGAACATAATATAGAAAGTCTTGAAGAAGACCATATAAAGGCTAAAAAAATAGCAAAAGCAATAATTGAAAGTAAAATAGGTACTATTGATTTGGATAATGTTGAAACTAATATAGTAATAGCAGACACTAAAGAGCCTTCATCAAATATATTATCCAAATTATCAGAACAAGGAATAAAATCAAGTTCTTTTGGTGACTATAAAATAAGATTTGTTACACATAGAGATATAAGTATGGAAGAGACAGAAGATGTTTGTTCTATAATAAAAAAATTATAAAATATTTTAATATGTACCTAAATGATTTTATTTTATCAAAAATAAAAAATTATAATTGACTTTTTATTTTATATTTATAGAATTTATTTGTTAAATATTATTAAAAAATTTAAAAAAGAATAAAAATTGTCAGCATTTAAATATCAGCATGACAATAAAAATAAATAAGACGGAGAGTAATCTATGATTAGTATAATATCAGATATGGACGGAGTTATATACAGAGGAAATAATTTAATAGAAGGTGCAGAAGATTTCATAAGAATGTTATTATATAAAAATGTGCCTTTTTTATTTTTAACAAATAATGCAGAACAAACTCCGAGAGATTTAAAAAGAAAATTAGAATCATTAGGTGTAAACGGACTTGAAGAAAAGCATTTCTTTACAGCAGCACAGGCAACAGCGATATTTTTACAAAGGCAGCTTGCAAACGGTACTGCATATGTTATAGGTACAGGCGGACTTGTAAGTGAACTTTATAATGTAGGATACAGTATTAATGATGTTAATCCAGACTATGTAGTTGTAGGTAAAACAAGTGCTTTTAATTTTGATATGCTTCAGAAGGCTGTTCACCTTATAAATAAAGGAGCAAGATTTATAGGATGCAATCCAGATATAGTAGACCCAGCACCAAATGGTGAACTAATACCAGCTGTAGGACCTATACTTGCTGCTATAGAAACAGCTACAGGTAAAAAGCCTTATATCGTGGGAAAACCCAACCCTATTATGATGTCTATTGCCAAAAATCAGATTAATGCTCATAGTGAAAATACACTTATGGTAGGAGACAGAATGGATACTGATATACTAGGAGGACTTGGAGCTGGAATGAAAACTGCTCTTGTACTATCTGGAGTTACAAATATAGAAATGATAGAAGGGTTTCCTTACAGACCAAATTATATATTTAATTCTGTGGCTGAAATAAATATAGAAAAATTTTAATTTACAAATAATATTTTAAATATATAATAATTTCCATTAAAGCTGTTTAATTTTATTAGACAGCTTTTTTTAATTAATAACTTCTTATTAAATTAAAATAACAATCAGGAATTTTTATATGTCTAATTTATTATTTATTATAATGACTCTTTTATGGATGTCATTATATGTTTATATACCATATCAGGTTACGTATTTATCTTCTATTAATGTAAATACATCTATGATAGGTGTTATTATAGGAGTTTATGGTGCTGCTCAAATGTTTTTAAAATTTCCTTTTGGGCTTCTTAATGATTATATAGGAAAATGCCGTTCACTCATAATATTAGCAGGATTTCTAACTTCGCTTGGAGGAGTAATAAGGTTATTAAATACAAATCAGTACGGCTTTTTAATAGGAGGAATATTATGCGGAATATCAGCCTCCATTTGGACTGTATTTATGGTTTTATATGCTTCGTATTTCAATAAAAATGAAGAATACAAAGCTACAAGCAAGGCATTAGTTGCAAGCGTGCTTGGTATGTTTATTGCTTTTTTAATAGTGGCTATTTCTTATAATAAACTTGGAATGAAATTTATTCTTCTTGTAAGTGCTGTATCTGGAGCATTGGTATCATTACTAGGATTATTTTTAAAAGACAGCGAACATAATAAAAAAATGTCTTTTAATGATTTATTTTCAGTTATAAAAAATAAAAGATTAATAGTATTTTCTCTGCTTGCTGCAGTAATGCAAGGCGTGCAAATGTCTGCTGTAATTTCTTTTACTTTAAATAGAATAAAAGAATTAGGCGGAACGGACAATAATGTTGGAATGGCATCAATAATAAGTATGTTCTTTGCTATAGTAGGTGCTTTCGTACCAAGCAAAATAAAAAATGAAAATAATATAAAAAAATATATACCATTATCATTTATAATTATGGCTTTGTACTGTATTATAGTTATATCAGTAAATAATGTATTTATTGTAATGGTCTCTCAAGTTTTGGGAGGTTTTTCTTCTGGTATACTTGCATCGCTTCTTACAAGCGAATCTGTAAAAGAAATAGATATAGATAAAAAATCATCTGCTATGGGATTTTTTCAATCAACATATTCATTAGGAATTTTTATATTCCCTATAATAACTGGTAAATTAATAGATTTATATTCTATAAACTTAGCATATATTATGCTTGCAGTAATTGCTTTTTTATCATCAGTAATATCAATCTATTATTATATTACAAATAAATAATAAAAAACAATTGCAAAAAAATAGTTTTATAATAATATATTACGCTTATTAATATATTTTTAGTTATATATTATTTCATAATAATATAAAATGAAATTAGGAAAAAATTATGTCAGAAAATAACACGTCAAATAACAATAATATTGGATATATACTCGCAATACTCGCGGTTATAATATGGAGCGGAAACTTTGTAGCTGCCAGATTTCTTGTACATTTTACCCCAATAGAAATTTCTTTTTACAGATGGCTAGTAACCTTTATAGTTCTTACTCCATTTTGTATAAAAAAATTAATAAAAAACATAAAATATATAAAAGGAATATGGATTAAAGTTATAATAATATCTATACTTGGTGTAACAGTATTTAATACATTTGTATATTTAGCGGCACATACAAGTAATGCTACAAATATGTCTTTGCTTGCTACATTATCTCCTATTGTGATGGCAATAATAGGCAGGATAGTATGGAAAACTAAATTAACTATTCATCAAAAATTAGGACTTCTTATAGTTATAGTTGGTGTTGTCATATTAATAACAAAAGGTAGTATAGATGTGCTTATGAGTTTAAAATTTGCTATAGGTGATTTATATATGCTGTTTGCTGTTATATTATTTGCTGTTTACACTTTGACCATTAAAATAAGACCTAAAGAGATTTCACAGTCAGCATTCTTTTATCTTATGGTTATAATAGGACTTATACCTTTGGCAGCAGCAATGATTTTTAAATATGCTTCAAATAATGCTCATGCTTTGGATACAAAATCAGCATTAATACTCATATATGTAGGAGTATTTCCTTCTGCCTTAGGTTTTATACTATGGAATATGGCTATTGCAAAAATAGGTGCTATAAAGGGAGGTATAATATATGATTCTATACCGTTCTTTTCATCTTTGGAAGCTGTTATACTTTTGCATGAAAATGTATTAGTATCTCAGGTTATAGGAGGTTTATTAATACTTGCAGGAATAATATACAGTACGATAGGAGATAAAATAAAAAATAAGCAGTAATAAATTAATTTTTTATTTTTATATAGTGTAATCAATAGACTTGTTTCAAAAGTACTTGACAATATTAACTTTAAAATTATTTAATCTTAAATCATAAAATACAATGTTTTATATGTTGTATAATTTCTTTTATATATACTGGAACGATTTCATTTTGTCAACTGATGTACATTATATAGAATTATCAACTTTTTTGCCGCACAAAAAAATTTTTGCCAACACCACAGGTGGACTTCGTCGGCACGCTTCGCGAAAAACGCAATTACTAGAACTTTATACTTTAAAAATACGTATTAAATGTATTGTAATACCCGAAATTTGGGATAAAAATGCAGTTTTTTTGGTTATTTGTACCACACCGAAGGCGGACAGCGTCACAAAAGAACTGGGGTTGCCGAAGGCACGCAGAGCGGGGGCAAAGCCCCGCAAATATCAAAATTTAAAAAATTTATTTTTTTACAAACTGTATTTGTTTAGGTATATCTTACGATTAAATATTTATAAAAATAAAAAAGAGGCTAAAAAGCCTCTTTATTAAAAAATAGTTTATATATTTTATGAAATATTAATTAAATTTTCTTAACTCAGACCTATTTAAAGGCTTATAAAGTGATTTTTCAGAGTCAGGTACTTTAGTCCATTTCATAGATTTACCCAATACTCCTGCTTTATCTAAAGAACCTCTTACAGTGAGAGTTTTTTTATCTTCTGATAAAGACATCTTGCCGTTATATGTTTTACCATCATAAGGATTATATATTTTTCCGCCTTTCCATTCTCCATTATCAAAAGAAAGCCCCATTAAATAAACTAAACCTTTTAAAGGAAGTTCTCTTAATTCTTTATTAGGATTTTTCACATCTTTTTTCTCAGGTCCGTTATATCCGCCTTTATAGTCAAAAAAATAACCATAGTATTTACCATTTTCTTTATAAATCTCTACAACAGGTATTAATCCTTGCGAATCTTTCTCTGAATACCAAAGACCAACAACATCATCAGCACTTTGAGCTAAAAGCAGTAAATTTGAAAAAACTACAAGCACTAATGGAATAAAAATTTTTCTCTTCATAATTTAACTTAATTCTCCAAATAATTTTTATAAAAATATCATCGTCTTTATAAAATTTATATTTATATAACACAATTTTTTATTCTTTGGTAAAATCATTTTTTGTTTTTTATTGTTTTTAGCCTGCAAATACATAGCTATATCTGCAGGCCAAGACAATTTAATTTATCAACAAGGGATCATAAAACCTGAACTGCTATTTTATGAAAAATTAATAATCATCATATAATTATTTTTTACACATAAGTCTATTATATACAAATTAAAGATTAATTAATTTAACTTTCTTAATTCACTTTTATTTAACGGTTTATATTTAGCAGCATCACCACTTGGTAATTTTTGCCATATTATGTCTTTTCCAAAAATTCCTGCTCCGTCAACACTAGCTCTTATTTTTATTTCTCTGCCATTATCTGATAAAGTTACTTTTGCATTATATGTTTTACCGTCATCTGGATTGTATATTTTTCCGTTTTTCCATTCGCCTTTAACAAACTCCAAATCATATAAATAAACAAGTCCTTTTAAAGGTAAGTTTCTTAACTCTTTTTTAGGATTATTAACATCTTTTACTATGTCATTTGAATTTTTATAAGCAAATGAATAGGCGTAATATTTGTTATTTTCTTTATATATTTCAACAACTGAAACTCTATTTTGAGAATCTGCCTGACTATACCATAAACCTGTTATATCATCAGCATTCTGAGCAAAAGCTAATACATTAAACAAAAATGTAAAAATTAATATTGTCATTATTTTATTTTTCATTAAATTCTCCTTTTTAGTGATTTTAGGTATAAGTGATAAACTAATACATTAGTCTATCACTTTACGCAAACATATTTTTGTTACTTAAACAAATTAATTAAAGCAGGTATCCATTGATAAGCTGTACCTATAGCAGTACCTACAGCCGCACATAATAAAAATCTAAGCACTATATAAGGTTTTAATGGGAATAATATATTGCGTGCTGCTAAATATCCGCTTAACAAAGCACCTGTAAATCCTCCGCCGGGGAAATTCCAAGCACTCGCAAAATGTAAGTTTTTAACAGTAGGCGATACCCTTACACATCTGCTTTTTTTCAAGTAAGTATCCTGTACAAATCCGTAAGGAGTACCGTCTGGTGTTTTAATGTATCTCTTAATTGTTTTCGGAGTGGCTACTTCATAATACTCTATATTATCTCTAAATCCTGGGTAATGCTGTTCTGCTCTGTCAATTAATTTTTCTGCCATTTCTTTTTTTCTTGCTTTATATTCTTCATCGCTCAAATCTTTCCATTCATCTAAAAATGAAGGTCCAGTAAGTACGGCAAAGGATCGGTTATCTCCCTCTTCTACAAGTCCGCTGTCTATTGCTGAATAATCTACAAATACAAAGTTTCTGTCTTCTACTGGTATATGTCTTTGTCCTTTAGCATCTTCTTTGAAATTTGTATTCAAAGTTTTTTCTGTAGTTATAAAAGTAGAGTATGCATTATTAGGATAAAGCTCTGAGAATTTTTTCTTAAATATTATGTAAACTGTATAAAGCGATACTGAGTTTTTAAGTTTCTTTATTCTCTTATCTTCATATCCTTTAGGCAGTAATTCATCATAAACTATTTGAGGAGCTGCATTTGCTATTACATAATCAGCATTAACTGTAACTTCCTGTTTTGCTCTCTTATCAAAATAAGTTACTCCTTCTGCTATATTTCCTTTTACATTTATTTTCTTAACTTCTGAAGAAACTTTTATATCTCCTCCGTTTTCTTTTATTATATCAGCCAAAGCATTTGATAAGTTCTGACTTCCGCCTTTAACAAAATAAGCAGAGTTATAATAAGCACCCTGAGCACAAGCATGATAATACCAAGTAAACTCATATGGGTTTTGGTGATAGTAAGTAATATTTATATTCAATATTCTTTTTAACTTATCGCTTTTTATTATAGAATCCAAAACATCTCCAGTATTTTTCTGCTTAAACAACTGATATAAAATCATAGGAAGTGTTGTTACTGGAAAGAAAAAATAATCCCAAAACTTCAAGTCATAAGGTACTCTTCTTATCATATACATCATTCTTGAAAGTCCAGCAAAGTATTTTTTTATACCTTCTTTCTCCTCTGGAAACTCTTTTTCTAAAGTATTTATAGCATTCTCATAACCTTCAGGTATAACCAAGTCTGTAGATTCTGTTTTTATTCTCCAAGTTTGAGGAAGCTGTACTAGATTAACTCTGTCATAAAGACCTAATTTGCTGAATATTACATGCTTCATCTCTCTGTTTTTTTTAGCCATATCCAATTCATGAAGCCCTACTTCAAATTTTACGTTTTTTCTTTTATATGCTGTAGCACATCCGCCCACTATATTATGGCTTTCTAATACAAGAACTTTTTTTCCTTTTTTTGCTAAATAGGCTCCTGAAGTTAATCCTCCTAAACCAGAACCTATTATTACTATATCATATTTATTGTTAGTCATATTAATAATCTCCTTTAATAAATTCAAATTGTCTTTATCAGTTATAAGCGTTTTTATTATTTTTTGCTTATATATTAATAATAATATAAAAAATAAAAAATACAAGCAATTTTTATAAAAAATGCGTATATATAGTTCCTTTTTTCAATAAATTTAATATTTTTTTACAATTTTGTATTATATGTATGATAAATTTCAAAATATTTGTTTGTTATTTTAGAATAAATTATGATGAGGCACTCTATATTATAAAGCTAATAAATTAATAATAATCAATAAAAATTATATTTACACTTTTTGTAACCAAAAATTTTACACTTTTTGTAAATACACTATTGACATTTTTTGTAAACAGGCTATAATATAAATATATAAAAAATAAATCGAATAAATAAAAATGAAAAACAAACTATTAAGAGAAAAAATAAAAGAGCTTGATATTAGAATAATGGACTTAGCCAAATATATGGAAATGTCAAGACCTACAATTTATAAATATATAGAAATGTACGAAACTGGACATCGTAATGAAATAGAATCAAAAGTTTTAACTGTTTTTGAATATATTGATAATAATAAAAATATAGGCAAGACTAATGTTATAAAGTTTATATTAGAAAATATATCAAAAATAGAAGAAAATATCAGCGAAACAGAAAAGAAAAAAATACAAGTAAGAAATTTATTAAAACATCAAAATAAAACAAAAGAGGATTTTATATATCTTATTTCAGAAGATAATTTCTTTGACCCTATTTTAGATTATTTGATAAGATGCAGAAATATAGCTGATAAAAAAATCACAGAAGAAGAATATGAGTTTATAAAGCCTTTAGAAGAACTATATAAAACTCAAGGCTTTAAAATAAAAATAAATAAAAAATGGAGTGATAAATGAATAGAAGATTTTTAAAAATCCAAAACTTTAGAAATATAGGAGTTACAAAAGACTTGGAAGAATTCCAAACACTTTATTTAAATAACACTTTGAATAAAGATGAAATGGGCGAGCTTATAATACTTATAGGCGAAAACAATGTCGGTAAATCAAATATACTGAATGCTGTTAAAGTAATAACACCTATAGAAAATATTGAAAGCATAGATTTAGAAAAAGATATTCCAGACTTTATGGACTATGAAGATGCAAAACCTAAAATAAAACTTATTTATGCTGATGAAAACGAAAGCAAAGAAATAGAATATTTTTTAGATGAAAATTTAAATGTTAATTATAATTCTAATTTACAAAAAGAGTATAAGACTATTAAAACCAAAAAAACGGTAAAAGGCAAAGAATTTGATATAGAAGCAGTAAAAGCAGAATTTAAGAATAAATTTAATTTATATAAATCACAAAGAAATACTTTTTCTCAAAGAAATTATTCTTATGAAAGCAGTATCAAAAATATTCATAATCAATATAATGGTGCAATAAATAAGAAATCATTAGATGAAATTGTACCTATATATGAAGAGTTAAAAAAACTATATTCAAATTTCGTTTCAGAATATAATAGTTATTATTCTAAAAAAATAGAAGAAAAAGAATTTGATGATTTAAGAAAAATAGCCTTCAAAGATACAGTTATAGAAGCAGAAGAAACTATAGAAGTACCTAAAGATATTATAAAAGAAAAATATAATATTAACTTTATACCTAATATTATTTATTATAAAGAAGAAGAGGTTAAAGACAGCGATTTAGTTACTACTCCTGAAAACATTAAAAATTCTAAATTTTTTAATGCATTATTCAAAGCTATAGGAAAAAATATCAGCACTATAGAAACAGCCTATGAAAAAGCAAAAAAAGCTCCCGGACATAAAAATCAATATCAAAACACAATAAATCAGAATCTTAAAGATATAGTAAGCAAAAAATTTAATGAATTATACTTTCAGGATTTGAACACTCAGGAATATAATTTCTATATCACTTTAGAAAAAGATCAAATATATTTATCTATGAAAAAAAATGGAAATATTATTTCATTAAAACAGCAGTCTGTAGGCTTTAAATGGTTTTTTAATTTCTTCTTTTTCTTCTTTAATTTTTTACACTCTAATGAATTAAATCCAGGTGATATAGTTTTGATGGATGAGCCAGAAATACATTTATCAATACCTGGCAGAAGAGATTTAAGAAATTTCATTAAAAACTTTGCTAGAAATCATGGCGTAACATTTATAACTACTACTCATAATCCTTCATTTATAGATGTTGATTATTTAGATGAGCTTAGAATTGTAAGATTCAAAAAAGATAAAATAGGCGTTGAAATACAGAATGATTTTTCTGCTATAGGTGAAGATGAAGTTGATACATTAAATGAAATAGTAGATAGTTTCGGAGTGCTTCATAGAGATATAATAACCAATCCTAATAACAAAGTAATATTTGTTGAAGGGCTTATGGATTATAATTATCTTACAGCTTTTAAGAAATTAAAAGAAGCAAAAGAAAATAAAAAAATTAATTTGGTATTTCTTCCTATTCATGGACTTGGAAAAGATGATAAGCAGATGAATAATAAATTAAAACAGTTGGTACAGTTTAGGGAGGCTGTTATATTGACAGACAGCGATGAGAGGGCTAATTTATTCAAAAAAGCTTCAGAATCAAATACTTTAATGAAAGAAAAATTAACGGTATTTCAATTAAAAGAAGCAGATCAATCTTTCAGAGAAATAGAAAGCCTATTCAGTAATAATGACAAAGAAAGATATAATGAAATGATACAAAATAAAAGCGGAAGCCTTTCTTCATTATTCAAAAACAATATTCTTAAAAGAGAATTAGATGAACAGACTATAAATAATTTTAATAAACTTCTTGACTATTTAAGCGAAATGGTATTAACAGATAATAAAAATAACGGCAAAAAAAATCAAGAAGCGAATCAAAATTCTTAAATACAAACAATTAAAACTTAAACAATAGAAAAGGGACTGTTTATTACAGTCCTTTTTTATATGATGCTGCTATTAATAAATCAGACTTCTTTCAAAACTCAATTTGTTAATATTGATAAATGTTTAATTTAACATTTTTAAATTATAGTTGGTGCTTTGCCATGCAAAGCACACAGTAGTGCCACGCTCTGCATGCATTCGGCAACCCCAGTTCTTTTGTGACGCTGTACGCCCGCGGCATGGTATAATAGTATAAAAGAACCATACGGCGAAAGAACTGCATTTTGTAACTTAAATATGTAATTTATACAATATATAAAGCATTTAATTAAACAATAATTACTATTATTTAATTCAGCATAAAATAACAAACTTATAAAATTATTTGTCAAGTACTTTTGAAACAAGTATAATTATAATCAGTAATATAAATAAAATTGTAATTGACTATAATTATTTGTATGATATTATATAAAAAATTTTATATAAACTTAAGGAGAATCACATGAAAAAAAATCTCATTATCACTTTCACCCTATTATCTATTATATTATTAATGGCAGGCTGTCAGAAAAAAGAAGCTGCTGAAACTCCTGAAGTTGTAAACTACAAAAATTTGACCGTAGATGAAGCTGCAGCATTAATAGTATCTAATCCTGATATTATAGTAATAGATGTTAGAACTCCAGATGAAATTAAAGAAACAGGTACTATAGAAAATGCTTCAAATATAGATTTCAAAGCAGCTGATTTCAAAGAAAAAGTATCTGCATTAGATAAAAGCAAAGAGTATTTATTATTCTGCAGAACAGGAAACCGCTCTGGTCAGGCATCTCAAATAATGGCTGATTTAGGATTTACTAACATTAATAATTTAAAAGATGCAGGATATGATGAGTTTTCTAAAGCATTGGCTAAATAATTTATCATTATTTTATTATTATGAAATATAATTTTTATAAACACAAAACATTACATTATAAAAATAAAATCCCCCTTATTTTTCAATATTAATTAGATCGTGAATCTATAAAAAAACATTCAAAATTATTATCATTATTAAATTAATTATAAAAAATAGTATTTGTTACTATAAAACAATTAACAAGTATAGTAATATTATTTATTATACTTGTTAATTAAACTAATAAAATATTTACGGAGGAATCACAATGCATTTTTTAGAAATGTTAAAAAAATACGGCATTAATCTAAATAAAAAAGAAATTAAAACAATACAAATTAATACAGGATATGCCTGCAACCTAAATTGTACCCACTGCCATGTGAATGCAGGAAAAAACAGAACTGAAACTATAAAAAAAGAAGTAATAGATGACTGTTTAAAATTTATAAAAAACTGCGGTAGAGAAATTGATATTGATATTACTGGAGGAGCTCCTGAAAAATCAGAGTTTATAGAATATTTTATAAAAGAGCTTAGAAAATTAAAGAATGTAAAAAGAATAATATTAAGAACAAATTTAACTATTTTAGAAGATAAAAAAGAACTTATAGAAGTTTTTAAAGATAATAATGTGGAATTAACAGCTTCTCTTCCATGCTACACAAAAGAAAATGTAGATGAACAAAGAGGAAATGGTACTTATGAAAAATGTATAAATATGCTTAAATATCTGAACTCTATAGGATATGGCATAGATGAAAACTTAATAATAAATTTAGTTTATAATCCTTTAGATGATTATCTGCCTTCTTCTCAAAAAGAACTTGAAAAAGATTATAAAACAAATTTAAAAAATGATCATAATATAGTGTTTAATAATCTATACACAATAGCAAATATACCTATAGGAAGATTTGAAGAAAAGCTAAAGAAAAATAATAAATATGAAGCATATATGAAACTTCTTGAAGATAATTTTAATGCATCAAATGCGTTTAAAGTAATGTGTCTCGATACTATTAATATAGGATATGACGGAAAGGTTTATGACTGTGATTTTAATCAAATGAAAAATCTTTTATCACAGAATGGAAAGTCTTATTATATAGGCGATCTGACTATTGATGATTTTAAAGATAATCATATACCAGTTGAAGACTACTGTTACGGATGTACTGCTGGAGAAGGAAGCAGCTGTCAGGGAAATTTATCTTAAATAATTATTGAATTTAAAAAATCATTTTACTATACTTTATTATAATACATAAACTATTCGGAGATTTTTTTATGCAAAGTAAAAATATACCTACTGTAAGATGGACTGGAGAAGAATTATATATACTTGACCAAACACTAATACCTATAACAGTAAAAGAAATAAAATTATCAAATGAAGAAGAGGCTTATAATGCTATAAAAGAATTAAAGGTGAGAGGTGCTCCTGCCATAGGTGTTGCCGCAGCATATTCTTTACTTATAAACTTAAAAAATAAAACTAATTTAAATACTAATGAGTTTATAAACTTTGTGGAAGAGAGAGCAAAATATTTGAACTCTTCAAGACCTACCGCTGTTAATTTGAGCTACGCATTAAACAGAATGATAAATACTATGAAAAACAAAAAAGACAAATCATCTTTAGAATTATATAATATCTTAGAAGAAGAGGCTAAAAAAATACATTCTGAAGATATTGATATATGCCAGAAAATAGGAGAATACGGCTCAGAACTTTTAAAAGATAACTATGGAATATTAACTCACTGTAATGCTGGAAGACTAGCTGTAAGCGGAATAGGAACAGCACTTGCTCCTATGTATATAGCTCATCAGAAAGGAATAAAAATAAGAGTATATGCTGATGAAACAAGACCGCTTCTTCAGGGAGCTAGACTAACGAGTTTTGAACTTCAGGAGGCTGGAATAGATGTTACTTTGATATGCGATAATATGGCTGCTTTTATAATGTCAAAAGGACTTGTTGATTTGGTAATAGTAGGCTGCGACAGGGTTGCTGAAAATGGAGATGCTGCAAATAAAATAGGAACTATGGGGGTAGCCATTTTAGCCAAATATTTCAATATACCTTTTTATATAGCATGCCCTTCTACAACATTTGATTTAAATACTAAAACTGGAAATGATATAGTAATAGAAGAAAGAGATGCTAAAGAAGTTATTAATTTTGCAGGAGTACAAACTGCACCTTTAGATATGAAAGTAAGAAATCCAGCTTTTGATGTTACTCCTAATGAACTTATAACAGGATTTATCACTGAAAAAGGTATAATAAAACCGCCTTACATAGAAAATTTAAAAACACTTCTAACTAAATAGATAAAATATATAAAGGAGATATAAATATGGCTTATAAACAATTAAATATTAATACTATATCAGATTATTTAAAAAGTATAGATGAAATGAAAAATATATTCTCAAGTTTTGATGATTTAGTTATAACAGAAATTGGAGACGGAAATTTAAATTATGTATACAGCATTACAAATAAAAAAAATGATAAAGAGACTGTAATCTTAAAACAGTCTGTACCTTTTTTAAGATGTGTGGGAGAAAATTATCCTTTAGAAAAAGACAGAATGAAAATAGAGATAAAAACACTCAAAGAACAGTACAAATTATGTCCGAATCTAGTGCCTAAAATATATTATGATTCTGATGATATGTGCGTTGTTATAATGCAGAACCTAAATAAACATAAAGTACTTAGAGGGGAAATAATAAACGGAAGAAAATTTCCTAAAGCTGCAGAAGATTTAACAGATTTTCTTTCAAAAACATTATTTTTCACATCCGATTATTATTTAGACAGCAAAACAAAAAAAGCACTTGTCACTGAATATATGAATGCTGAATTATGCAGTTTGACAGAGGATTTTATTTTTACCCACCCTTTTGAAGATAATGAAACTAATGTATTTTATGATGAATTAAATATAGAAAAAGTAAAACAATTTCAAAGAGATGCTTCACTAAAAACAGCAGCAGCTGAAATGAAATATGCATTTATGACAAAAGCAGAAGCGTTGCTTCATGGAGATTTTCATTTGGGAAGTTTTATGGGCAACGAAGAAGAAACTTATATAATAGATCCAGAATTTGCATTTTATGGTCCTATAGGTTTTGATATAGGAAAAGCAAGTGCTAACTTTTTTATGGCTTATATATCTCAGGAATATCATCAGAAAAGACTTGGCACAAATTCTATAGAGTTTAGAAAATGGCTTTTTGATACTGCTAAATATATGATAACAGGTACTTTAGAAAAATTTGAAAAATTATGGAAAAAGCATTTGAAAGATACTAAACCTCTATATTGGAATTATGATGAAGGAGAAAAACATTCTGAAGAGTATATAAAAACTGTATTAAAAAGAATATTTAAAGATGCAGTTGGTTTTGCAGGCTGCGTACTTATAAGAAGAACTTTAGGACTTGCTAAAAATAAAGATATTGCTTCAATAGAAGATTTAAAAGAAAGAGCAAGGCTTGATTGGATATGCTTAGAAATTGGAAGAGAGTTTTTAGTAAATAGAGATAATATTGATACTATAGAAAAAGTTTCTGATATTGTAAATAAGTATTCAAGTATTGATAAAATCTAATTAATTATAATAATTTTAAGCTGTATGTTTTTAATTTATATCTTTTTATTAACTATGGCTTAAAATTATTTTTTATTATTTTAAAATATAAGTCTGATTTTTCTGTACTACATAATTATAATTGCTTAAAAATTTATTGAGATAAAATTATTCTAATATTTTTTCAATAGCTATAGTAATCAAAAAGTAAAAGTACTATCCTTGAAACAAATCTATTATAAAATAAAACTATTGCAACATAAGAATATATAAGGTAAAATGTCTCACCTTAAATGAAATATGGAGGAGAATTATGAAAAGGTATTTAACAATAAAAAACTTTAGGAACATTAATCCAGTTTTGGAAAATGAACATGATGGAAGCAAAGAAAATGAATTAAAGTACGGAAGATTATACCTTAACGGAGATATGAAGCAGGGAGCTTTAATAAGCATAATAGGAGCTAACGGCATTGGAAAAAGCAATATACTTTCTGCAGTAGAAAAAGCTTTTACAGGCTGTATAGATGATAAAAGAGATAATCCAAAAATAGAAGGCTTTATAAACTGCAAACCAGAAATTTCAATATTTATAGAAACTGATGAAGGAATAATATACAAAGGCAATGCTCAAAATAAAAATATTGTATGGACTGTTATAGAAAACAAAGATTTATATGATATTGTTTTGAAAAAAAATTATATATATAAAATACTTAATTATATATTTAAAAGTGATGATGAAGTGTATAAGGATAATGAGCTATTTTATATTTACAAAAATAATTACAATATTGATAATAACATAAAAACTGATAATGAAAAAGAAAATTTTAATGATATATTAGATTATTCTTCAGAAAAGATTTCGGATATAATTTCTAAATACAAAGAAAATAAGAAAGTAGATAAATTAAAACTATTAATAAGCATACTTAAAACAGAATATTATGAACTTGATAAATGGAATAATTATTTAATATATTATTAGATGAAGAGAAAATAAATAAAAGTGATTTGCAATATTTAACAGATATATTAATAAAAATTGACGGTATAGAAAACTCTCAAGTATATGTTCATAAAAACAATATAAAAAGCGATGAACTTATAGTACCATGCTACAAAAAAAATGAAAACTCAATTTCAAAACATAACAGAAAAAATAACAATAAAAACTTTATTAAAGAATCTAATTTTCTATATTCTTTATTTAAATCAGCCAATAACTTGGAAATGTATGAATATATATCAGATAATTACAGCAATATATTATCTGATGTAGCATTTGCAAAACAAACAGAGAATGAAATAAATAAAATATTAGAAAATACCATATCTAAAAGGTTTAATGATTTATATATATCAAACAATGAATTATATAAATCAAATAGTGATTATAATTTTAAGATATCATTAGAAAAAGAATTCATAAAAATATATTTTGAAAGTAAAAACGGACTTACAAATTTGGAAAATGAATCTGAAGGATTTAATTGGTTTTTTAGTTTATTTTTTAATACATTAAATTATAATGAGTTTAAAAAAGGAGATATTATTATAATAGATGAGCCAGAGCAGCATTTATCAGTACCTGTAATAAAAGAACTTAGAGAATTTTTAAAACAGTTTGCAAAAGATAATGGAGTTACAATTATAACATCTGTTCAAATTCCATATTTTGCTGATATAAATTATTTGGACGAATTAAAAATAGCTGAAATAAAACAGGACGGTATAGGAATAAAAATAGAAAATGATTTCTCTGCAACTTATGGTAAATCGGATACTCTTGAAAAAATTATAAATGCATTCGGTATAAAACATATAGATATTACCAGAGATACAACACTAATATATGTAGAAGGCATTATAGATTATAATTATTTCACAGCCTTTAAAATACTTATGGAATATACAGAAAATAAAGAAATAGATATAGCATTCATGCCTATTAACGGTATAGGAAGAGAGAATGACGAAAAGCAAAAAAATATCATAATAGAAGCATTATGCAATATATCGAAAAATCCTTCTATATTAATTGACGGTGATAACTCTGCCAATCAATTTAAAGAACTTGCTAAAAATACGAATCTCAAAGTAACACAGCTTACAGATATAAACAGCAATTTTGTTACAATAGAAGATTTATTTAGTGATGAAGACAAACAAATGTACAAAATAGATAAAAAAAATAAAGACGCACTTTATTCAAGTTTATTTAAAAATAATATAATAGACTATTATAATAAAGGCTTAATATCTAAGGAAACAATAGATAATTTCTTTAAGGTGATAAGAGAAATTGATTAATAGAAATAATTTATAATAAATAAAAGGGACTATTTTTTAATAGCCACTTTTATAATTTATAAAAATTATTTTTCTACTTCTTTTTTATATTTTATTAAACCTTCTTTTAATATTTCCATAGATCTTTTCAAGTCTTTAGCTTCCAAAGCATAACACATTCTCACTTCATCTTTACCCAAACCTTCAGTAGCATAAAAACCTTCACCAGGAGCAAACATTACAGTTTCATTATCAAGATTAAAATCTTTTAAAAGCCATATAGCAAAATCCTCAGCATTTTTCACTGGAAGTTTTGCAAGTACATAAAATGCACCTTCAGGCTCTTTCATTACTACGCCGTCCATCTTTGTAAGCTCTTCAAATAATATTTTTCTTCTATTGTCATATTCTTTTCTAGCAGCTTCAAAATAGTTGTCCGGCAAATCATATAAAGCAGCAGCACCAACCATTTCAAGTGTAGGAGCAGATAATCTAGCCTGACATTCTCTAAATACTGCATTACTGAAATCTTTATTTTTGCTTATTATACAGCCTATTCTAGCTCCGCATGCTGAGAATCTTTTTGATATAGAATCAATTATTACAACATTATCTGCCAAATCTTTATAAGTACCAAAACTTATTGCTTTTCTGTCTCCGTAAACAAATTCTCTGTATACTTCATCACTTATGATGAACATATTATGTTTTTTAGCAAGATAAGCTATATCATCAAGCTCTTCTTTAGTAGATACAACACCAGTAGGATTTGAAGGGTTAGAGAACATATATGCTTTTGTCTTTGGAGTAATATGTTTTTCTATCTCATCACGGTTAGGAAGATGGAATCCTTTTTCTGCATAAGTTCTAACAGCATTACGTTTGATATCAAGCACATCATAAAAACTGTTATAATTAGCATAGTAAGGTTCTGCTACCAAAATTTCATCACCCTCATCAAAAATAGCAAGCAAACTGAATAATATTGCTTCACTTCCGCCATTAGTAATAGTTATTTCATTTTCTTCATAATGAACACCCAATTTATCATAATACTCTTGAATTTTATTAATAAGCGGTTTCATACCTCTTGAATGTTCATATTTAAGGGTTTTTCCTTTGTATTTAGAAATAGCTTCCAAAAATACGCTTGGTGTTTCAATATCAGGCTGTCCTATATTAAGATGGTATATTTTTATTCCTCTTTTTACAGCTTCTTCAGCATATGGATTTAACTTTCTTACAGGCGAAGTTTTTAGCCTTTGAATTCTTTTAGATATATACATATTCCTCTCCAAATTTTTATATATAGTAATCTAAAAAAACAGGATATATCAAACTATTAAAATTGTCAATATAATATATTTATAATACTAAATTTTTTATAATAGATTAATTAAAAGGCATATAAAAAAACCATACTCTCTCAAGTATGGCAAAATAACGAACCGGTGACGGGTTTCGAACCCGCGCATGCAGGAATGAAAATCCTGTGTGTTAAGCCTCTTCACCACACCGGCATATTAAATATAAATAGAACACAAACTCTATGTGAGCCAAGAAAGGTTCGAACTTTCGACAACCGCCTTAAAAGGGCGATGCTCTACCGACTGAGCTATTGGCCCGTTTGTTTCATTCATTTGAATGTTTGTATATAATAGCATATTATTATTTTTTGTCAAGTGCTAAAAACAATTTTTTTCATAATTATTATAGAAATATATTCCAAGGATTATAATTAGGTAAGTCCGCCTCTGCATAGATATATTCATCTTTTGTAGGATGCGGAAATCTCAGACTTTTGGCGAATAACGCTAAAGGAACATCATCTCTGTCATATTTTATATAATTTCCATATTTCCTGTCTCCATATATAGTGTGTCCTATATTTGAAAGCTGAACTCTTATTTGATGAAATCTTCCTGTTTCTAATTCTATTTTTAATAAGCTCAAATTTTTTATCAAATCTTCTTTTACAACTTCGTATTTTAATTTTGCTATTTTGGCATTTTTAGTATTTTCAAAAACCACCTGAGCAATATTACCTAATTTATTTGTTTTTTTTATAAGATAGTTTTCAAGCCTGCCCTCTTTATCTAAAAGTATGCCATTAACAACAGCATAATAAGTCTTCTCAAACTTTCTATCTCTTATGGCCTCGCTTAATCTTGAAGCAGCCTTAGAAGTTTTGGAAAAAACCATTATTCCAGACACTGGTCTGTCTAATCTATGAACAAGGCCCAAAAATACATTTCCTTTTTTATTGTATTTTATTTTTATATAATCTTTTATATTATCAAAAAAAGATAAATCCCCAGTTATATCGCCCTGCACAGGTATATTAGGAGGCTTCACTGCCACTATTATATGATTGTCCTCATAGATTGGATTAATATAATTTGTCATTTCTTTTTCTATATTCATGTTTTTACCGCTATATATTTAATATAAAATATTTTAAAACATTAGAAGTTATTGTCAAGTGGATAAAATTAATTATTAAAGTAGTGAGTAGTTTATTTTGATTAGTAAACAAAAGGAATGTGCCCAGTCAGGGAATCGAACCCTAGACACAAGGATTTTCAGTCCTTTGCTCTACCTACTGAGCTAACTGGGCAAGTGATAATTATCATAACATACATATAAAAAATGTCAAGCATTAATATAAAAATTATTACAAAAAATATATTTTTAGGTTTATACTTTTATATATTTTGACAAATAATAATGTTAATATATAATAATATTCTTTAATCCAAAATATATTAATTAAATATAAAAAAATAAACATTTAATGAGCAGGTAATACATGACAAAGAAAAAAGACAGAATAATAACATTTTCATTGATAGTTGTAATTATAATACTGATAAACGCTATAATTAATCAATTCACCCCAATGATAGATTTAACAAAAGATAAAGTATACTCTCTAAGCAAAGAAAGCAAAAACTTGGTAAAAAATTTAAAAGAACCTATGAGTATAAAGTTTTTTGTTACGCCAAATCTTCCGCCTCCTTTTTCAACTTATGAGAAATACGTAAAAGATTTGTTTGAAGGATATAAAACAGCAGGCGGAAAAAATATAAGTTTTGAAGTAGTAGACGCATCAAAACATTCTGAATTAGCTTCTCAGCACAGAATAAATCCAACTCAAATAAGTGTTTTAGAAAAAGATCAAACTCAGACTAAAGTAGCATATATGGGACTTTCTTTTATATACGGAGACTCTATAGAAACTATACCTTTTATTCAATCAACTGAAGGTTTAGAATATAATATAGATACAATTATAAGAAAAATGATGGATAAAAACGACAGATTAAAAAGACTTGAAAATAATTTAAATGTTTATTATATATCATCGCCTGAAATATATGATCTTCTTCAAATAGGAGCAATGGAAATTATACCAGACTCTATTATGCAGGCAGTTGCTGAAGCAAATAAAGACTTAATGAACAAAGTAAAGTTTATAAATGTAGATATGACAAACCCTACTAAAGAAAATGAAGAATTATTAAAAAAATTAAATGTAGAAAAGATAGAATGGGAAGATATAAAAGACCCAGACGGAAATATAGTAGCAAATAAAGGAAGTGCTTATTTCGCATTGGTTTTAGAAAACGGAGATGATATAAGACATCTTTCTACATCATATATCTTATATGGGGCTTTTGATCAAATAAAAGATGAAATATCAAAAAATATAGACAGTATGCTAGGACTTAAAGCTACTATAGGATATATACAAGGTCATGAAGAGGCAAACTACATAACTATACCTCCTCAATTCGGCGGAAATCCTAATGATGCATATGACAGTGTAAGCGAGTATGTATCAGAAATAGAAGGAAATTATAATTTTGAAGCAGTTGATATTTCTTTAAATGATATACCTTCTAATATAGACGCTTTAATAGTTTTAGGAAGCAAAACTGCATTCAGCGACTATGAATTATATAAATTAGATCAATTTATTATGAGCGGAAAGCCGGTACTATTTATGCTTAACGGCGTACAAATAAATCAGGACGATCCAGCTGCTCAAATGTACGGACCTAAACTTGTACCTGTTACAAACAGATTAAATGAAATACTTCCTAATTACGGATTTACTGTAGCTGCTAATATGATATTTGATGATAATGCATACAAGGCACAATTACAGCAGGGTATGCCTGAACAGAAAATGTACTACATACCTTTAATAGCTTCAGAAAATATCAATGCCAAAAGCGATATAACTAAAAGTATTAATTTAATGCTTACACCTATATCATCAGAAATTTTAACAAATACAAATAACACTGATATAAAAGTTACACCTCTAATTTACACTAGTGATAAAAGCTGGGTTGAAACAGAGAATTTTACCGCATCTATGACTGGAATGCCTCAAGATTCAAGTAAATTATCAAAAAGATTATTAGCTTCTGTATTTGAAGGAAAGATGAACAGTGCATTTGAAGGAAAGGATATACCATTATCAGATAATACTCAAAACAATATTAATAATGATATAAACAGAATTAACTCCACTACAAGCGGAAAAGTTATAGCTGTAGGCTCTTATGAAATGGCTAAAAACAGTGCTTATACTGCAAACAAAATTTTCTTAATGAATCTGGTTGATTATATGGTAGGAGATAACGGACTTATGAGCATAAGAAGAAAAGGAGCTGTATATAATCCTCCTTATCAAGTGCCAGAGACTGTAAAACTATTTGTAAGAGTTATAAATATAGTTATGCTTCCTGCTGCTGTTATAGTATTTGGGCTTATGCTATGGAGTTCAGATAAAAAGAGAAGAGAGAAGATTTTTGAAAAGTTTAATAATAAAAATTAATAAATATGGCAAAGAAAAATAACACAATATTTGTCTGCGATAATTGCGGAGAAAGCACTATTAATTGGATGGGTAAATGCCCTTCCTGCGGTTCTTGGAATAGCTTAAAACCCTTTACAGAACCAACTGAAAATACAAATAAAGCTGTAAGAGAAAGAACTTCCGTTTCTTCAGATAAGGCTCAATTAACATCTATAAAAAAAATAAAAACTAATGAAAGTGCAAGAATATCAACAAATATAGATGAGCTTAACAGAGTTTTAGGAGGCGGAATTGTATCTGGAAGTGTCATACTTATAGGAGGCGAACCTGGCATTGGTAAATCTACTTTGCTTTTGCAGGTTGCTTCAAATATTGCTAAAAATGAAAAAGTGTATTATTTCACAGGCGAAGAATCTATTGAGCAGATAAAATTAAGAGCTGATAGGCTTGCTTTGGAAGATTCAGACTTTTTAATATCATCAGAGTCCAACTGCGATAATATAATAAATACATTATTAGATAATCCTCCTACACTAGCTATAATAGACTCTATACAAACAGTATACAGCCCTTCAACAAATAGTATAGCAGGCTCTCCAGCACAAATAAAAAACTGTGCATGGGCTTTAATGCAGACTGCCAAATTAAAAAATATAACTATATTTTTAGTAGGACATATCACAAAAGAAGGAACTATAGCAGGACCAAAAATTTTAGAGCATATAGTAGACTGTGTTCTTTATTTTGAGGGCGATGATAAAGGAATATACAGAATATTAAGAGCTGTAAAAAACCGTTACGGAGCGGTAGATGAAGTCGGAATATTTGAAATGGCTGAAAAAGGATTAATGGAAGTAAAAGACCCTTCAAGAGTATTTACTAGAGGATTAAATGAAGCAGTATTTGCTGGAAGTGTAATAACACCAGTAATAGAGGGGAGCAGAGTATTTTGCGTTGAAGAAGAGGCATTAGTAGGAAGCAGTGCATTCGGATATCCTAGAAGGCTTACTATAGGTTATGATCAGTACAGACTTCTTATAATAATAGCAATACTGGAAAAACGTGCACATCTAAACCTTTCAAATCAAGATGTATATATTAATATAGCAAACGGACTTAATGTAAAAGAAACAGCAAGCGATTTATCTATAGCGATGGCAATAGCCTCCAGTATGTCTGGAATATCTATTCAAAGAACAACTGCATATATTGGTGAATTGGGACTTTCTGGAGAAATAAGACCTGTAAGATTTATAGAAAGAAGAATAAAAGAAATGAAAAAATTCTCTCTAAAAGAAGTATATATTTCTAAGCGTGCATTAAAAGAAGTAAAAAATATAGAGGGAATAAAAATTATAGGATTAGAACATATTTCAGAGGCTGTAAAAAGATTAGGTATATCATAAACTCACATATTTTTTATTAAAGAAATTAAAAAATTACCGTTAATAATTGTATTAAGGTGCAATAATAAAAATATAATTGAAAAATATCATATTATAATATATAATATTACTATATAAAATATTATATTTATACATCAAGGAGAAGCTTTGAAAAAAGTAGAAGATTTTTACAATAAATTCAAATTTTGCCTCCCTACAAATAAAGAAATTGCCAATAAAGAAATAGATATACTCCAAAATATTATTAATATGTCAAATAAAGAAGCACAGAATTATTTAAGACAATATATAGCAAAATTAACTTATTACCGTAAAAACTTTTTAGATGCCGAAACTGCATCAGCTATATCCAAAATGCTGGTAGAAATAGCTTTTATACTAAGACTTCAATATATAGATTATTCGCAGAAAAAAGAAAACAATACCTTAAGCAATGACGAAGAAGATATTGTAAACCTATCAAAAATGATAAAACTTTTAATCTCTGAAATATCTATGATAATATATAAAAAAGAGTATGAAACTAATAATATGTTTGCAAATATGGAGGCATTTAAATCTGACTCCACAATAGGACATATTAATAGAGTATTTTTGACAGCAATAGAATCAATACTATTTTTTAATGAAAAAATGAGTCAGGGAATAACTAATAAAATAAGAGTGGATTTTAAAAAAACTTACTACAAATATTCTGAGAAAATATATAAAATGTACAATATAGATACTGAAAACAGTTTGGAAGCAAATGTTAAACTTGGAATAAGGAAAGTAGAAGCTAATACATTAATAGATACATCTATAGGAGTATTAATGCATGATATTGCTCTTGAAAATGATCATGACTATATACCTATACATGAAGAAAAAAAAGATAATCATTCTATAAAAGACTACAATTTTACAAAATATTTTATGCGTGGAAGTGAAGGGGTATCTTTAACAGTTTCTTTGCATCATGAATATTACGGACATGGATACGGACTTTTCAGCGAATTATATAAAGCAGCTTTAAAAAGAAATCCGAATCATTATATAGAATATATAGTTTCTTATGATTATAAAGATATATTAACACTTCAAAGTCTAACATATCTGCCTGCTAAAATTTTGGAAGTTATAGATGTATATGACACTTTAACACATAAATTTAATAAATCAAGCAAAGAAGCTGTAAACTATATGACTGAAAATTTTATAGAAAAAGATATAATGCTTGATCCAATTATAATGGATATGTTTATACAATATCTAAAAGAAATAAAAAAAATCAAATTATAAAAAATAATTTTTTATCACTTCTTTTAATCCGTCTTTATCAAGTTTATACATTTTCAAAAGCTCAGCCCTCGTTGCTGATTCAAAAAATTTATTAGGCAAAGCATGAAGTTTTACGTCTTTATATATTTCATTATCTGATAATAATTCTAATATAGCACTTCCAATTCCTCCAGTCTCCAAAGCCTCTTCAATAATCAAAACCTTATTAGCTTTTTTTATATTATTTAAAATAGTTTTTTCATCTAAAGGTTTTAGAGTAGAAAGATTAATAATTGTAAAATCTGTATTAAGTTCATCAGATGCTTCTATTATATCAATAAGAGTTTGACCATAGCTTATTATAACATTATTGTTTTTTTTATCTTCTCTAAGAATATATGCTTTACCTATTTCTATATCATCTAATACTTCATCATTCTTTAATTCTCTTACAGATGATTTATTATATCTTATAACAACAGGCCCCTTATATTCTACAGCTTTTTTTATCATGCTTCTAAAATCTTTTTCAACTACAGGAGCCATAATAGTAATATTTGGTATAATTCTTAAAAAAGATACATCAAACACACCCTGATGAGTATCTCCGTCCTCTGGTACAAGCCCTGCCCTATCTATCATAAGTTTAACATTGGCATTCATAATACCAACATCATGTATAACCTGATCATATGCCCTTTGAAGAAATGTAGAATATAAACAAACAAAAGGTATTATTCCGCTTTCAGAAAGCCCTACAGCAAATGTAACAGCATGCTGCTCTGCTATTCCAACATCAAAAAATCTATCAGGGAACATTTTGGCATATTCTGTTAATCCTGTTCCAGATTCCATTGCCGCAGTTATTGCTGCAATATTTTTATTTTCCTTTGCCGCATTTACAATACATTCTCCAGCAAGAGAAGAAAAAGTTTTTGATTCTTGTTTTGTTTTTAATTCTCCAGTTTCTATATCAAAAGGAGCTATTCCATGGAATTTTGAAGGATTTTCTTCAGCTATTTTATATCCTTTTCCTTTAACCGTATTAACCTGAACAAGTCTTGGACCTCTTATAGATTTTACCTTCTGAAAAGTATTTATAAGATCATCATAATTATGCCCGTCAACAGGACCAAAATATTTAAATCCCATCTCTCTAAAAGCTATACCAGGGGCAACAAAAGTTCTAATAGCACCTTTACCTCTGTCTATAAACTCATTAGCAATATCTCCAAAAGGCAAACTTGAAACTAATCCCCTAACCTTTTCTGAAGCCTCCTGAACTAATGAATCATTTAAAGTTGTATTTAAAAACTTTGATATAGCACCGATATTTTTTCCTATAGACATTTCATTATTATTTAATACTATAATAATATCTGTATCAGTATTTGCAATATTATTCATAGCTTCAAGAGCCATACCTCCAGTCATAGCTCCATCGCCTATGATAGCTATAACATCACCTTTAAGACCTAACATATTTCTAGAACAAGCAAGCCCGTAAGCAAATGATAATGAAGTAGAGGCATGTCCAGTTTCTTCTATATCATGTTCAGATTCGCATTTTTTAGGAAATCCAGAAAGTCCGCCGTATTTTCTTAATGTATGAAATCGGTCTTTTCTTCCTGTGAGAATTTTATGAGTATATGCCTGATGACCAACATCAAATATAAAAGCATCTCTCGGAGAAGAAAATAAATAATGAAGTACAATAGTTAAATCTACTACTCCTAAATTGCTGCCTAAATGTCCCCCAGTATTTGAAACATTATTTATCAAAAACTCTCTTATCTCAGATGACAAAATTTTCAATTCTTCTACTGTTAATTTCTTTAAATCAACTGGACTATTTATTTCTTCTAAATACATTATCATGCCTTATAATTAAAATATAAGCAAATTATAACCATAAAATATTTTATTTCAATAATTAAAAACTGAAATTAAGAAAATTAGACTTGTTTAAAAACTTATTAGCATACAATTCTTGTATATCTATTTATTATAAACTATATAATATTTATTAACACATAAAAAACATCTTATATATCATTCAAAACCTTATTTAATCTGTAAAAATACGATTCTTTCTTAATAAAGAGTACTGTGATATACTGAAAATTTTTAATTTTAACGAATTTTCTAAGACTATGGAAAGCGGTACGAGTTTTACAATCTTCTCTCAAAATACAAATTGATAAATTAAAAAATCTAGTATGTGTTAATCGCATACTAGATTTAAAACAAAAACAATTCTTAAAAATCTCGAAAATAATTGCAACTAAAAAGTTATGCTTGACTTTTTTAGATAAAGAACAGAGTTTATTTCATCAGTCAGCATTCCTGCTGAAAAATATCAAAACTATATGCAGTATAAATTTATTTAAATCATTTAGGCAGTTCTTTGCCTTAATAATTTTTATCACTGCAGAAGGATGAATATTTTTTAAAAAATACTATCACGGAGGCGGTTTAATGTTAGTACGAAAATTGACTTATAAAAATATATTAGGCGGAGCGAAATAATGGCAGAGTTAGAAAAGTTTTCGGCACTTTACGGAAAAATAGATTATCCTGCAGATCTATTAACAATACCTTTTGAAGTGCTTGAATATAGAACTAGACTAGGATTAACAACAAGCGAGTTTGAGTTTATATGCTGGATATTTCATTTAGTAAATAAAGATTTTAATGAAATTAGAGATAAAGATATCAGCAGAAGATGTACAAGACAAAGAAAAAGCCTGCAGGCAAAAGGCTATTTAAAAATAAAAATAGCAAGAACATATAAAGACAAACGATGTATAAAAGTAGGATTGGTATATGACTTTACTAATTTGAAAAATAAAATTGAAGAGCTGAAAGAAGAAGATAAAAAACTTCAGAATCTCGAAGCTCCTGTTACTGTAATATATGATGAGCCTAGTTTGTTTAATGAAGATATAGACGAAAATCCAATATATCCTGCAAAACTTTTAACAGATGATAAAGAGATAAAAGAGCTTCAGCTTCAAAATGAGTTTTTAGAGAAGTTCAATAAACTTCATAAGGAATTAGTTAATTTTGGAATTGATTACATAAAATCAGCACCCTATAAAAAACATTTATTAGATGCATTTTCTAATAGAAAAAATAACAATATTGATGAAGTATTGAACTCAGTTAAAAAAAGTTTTTTCAGGCTACCTATTGAAGAACGAAAAAGTTTAAGACTTCAGGATTTAACAAAGTATGCTCTATTAGAAACAGAAAAACAAAATAATACAAACGAAGAAAATAAAACTCAAAGCGAGGAAACAAAAAAATATACAATACCAAGCGGAATTGATAAGCTGAATTATTTATTAAAAATTATAGAAGAAGGAGGAAACTTCGATGAAGCCTATTCACAAATTGCAAATTGCGGATAGCCGCTACTGTTTGCAAAGCTATAAAAAATATTTGGAAGAATTGAAATCAAAAGCAAGGGACGGAAAAGACCCAAATTGTACTAAATGCGATGAGGACGGATTTATAAAAGTTCCAGATGATTTAAGTTTTTCAGGAAGGAAATACAGTCTGCCTACTATGTGCGACTGTGTAAGCGATGAAAAAACTAAAATATCAGAAAAGATAGAAAGAATTGAGAGCATTATCAAAACATATAATTTATTATTTGGTACATTAGACAATGAAATGACTTTGGATCTTTTTGCAGAAAGATTTAATCAAACTGAGCTGATTAATTCTATAAAAAAATATTTGAATGTAGGAAGTACAATGTCCTTATATTTCAGAGGTAAAAGCGGAACAGGTAAAACTACAATGCTTAAAATGTTATGGCAGATATACGCTATTAATAATATAAAAGTAATGTATATGAAAGCAAGCCATTTTGAAGATTTGCATAAAAACTTATTTAATCAAAATGCTAAGGATAAAGATATGAAAGCTGCCATTGATAAAAAAATAGATAATGCCAAAAATGCAGATATTATTATGATAGATGATATTGACAGCGTAGGCTTTCATTATGCTATAGACGGATACTATAAAATATTTGATAATATAAGAAGCGGGGAAAAAACAGTTATTCTCACATCAAATAAAAGCTATGATGATTTATTAAATAGTTTGAATAAAAAAACTGATGCTGAATATATGAAAGGCAGACTTACAAGCAGACTATTAAACTTGAAAATTATAGAAATAGAAATGCAGAAATCTAAAGAGCTTATAACAGCATAGTATTAAATAAAAGTGAGGCGGATATAGTAATAAATATAAGTGAGCCGCAGCCCTCGACATAATTTATTATGTCGGAGGCGAACATAGTAGCAATAAAGCGAAAAAAAGCCCGTTGGCTTATTTATAAGCTAGCGGATTATAGGCTTTTTTGAGCATAGCAACAATATGTTTATAAGTTGTCAACAATGTTGATAACTTGTAAATAAGATGTTCAAAAATCAGGAGATAAAAAAGGAGTAGTGAGCCGAGCTGCCTACTCGACAGGAGCGGAAATAAAGGAGGTGAGTACGAGCCAGCTAGTAACTTTAGTTGCTAGCTATTGGCAGGCGAGTACGAACATAGCAGCAATGAGAAGTGATGAAAAAGCATATAAAAGATATCAAAGCAAGAAATGGCGTGCTTTTAGAGAAAGTTTTTTAAAAGAAAATCCGCTTTGTAAAAACTTTGACGAGTGCCATAACTTTGCTGAACATGTGGACCATATAAAAAGAATAGAAAGTGAAGATGATCCTCTGTTCTATGATAAAAATAATCTGCAGGCTTTATGCAAAAGGTGTCATAGCAGAAAAACAGCAAAAGAAGATGGAGCTTTTGGAAATAAAAAGAAAGATTATTAATAGGATATGATTATGAAAATAGATAGTCAAAAACAATATATACATATAGAACGAGATAATAAAGAAGAACGTATTATTATTGATGCTAAAAATATTAACAGCGAAGATACTATTTATTTGTTGACTGAGTTTATATACTTTGTAACCAATAAAGAAAATGTACCTGCTGATGGTTTTGTTGATATGATAAAAAATGCAGTAAGATTAAAAACAGAATTAGAAAAAAAGGAATGAATAATGAGAGAAGTAAACTTTATAGAAAATAACGGGGTTTTTGGCATAACTTTTACATCTGATGATAAAGCAGAAGCTAACACTATTATGAATGCTATACAGAGATTTATATTAAAAAATAGCAACAATGGTAAAAAAGAAAATATTGATAATATTTGTTGCTCTGCTTATAAAAAAGATTATTCAAGATATCCTATAGATGGTCCTAGTAAAGATGTATATTTAAATTTATTTAGTGATGACAAATTAATTGAGTTGTATAATAGTGAGGAGTTAGAGCAAGGGTATAAAGATTATATAAAAAACGAATTAAATAAAAGAGGTATTTTTGATTTAAGTATGATTAAATCAAAAAATAAAATTGCCAAAAATAACAATACTAAAAAAGAAAAAAAATCAAACACTATAATAGAAAATATCAAAGAGCATGAACTTAATAATAAAATAGAAAATATAAAAAATGGGAGAGATATGATGCAGCTTTCTAATGAGGAATTAGAAGAAATAGCTTTATTGGAAAGTGAATTAGCTTCTATATGCGGATATTCAGAAACTGCAAAACATATTTTACAAGGCAGGAAGTTTAATAAAAGCAGAGAGCTTGAAAATAAAATAACACAGGGCAGAAGACTATCAGAACTAACTCTTGAAGAATTGGGAAAATTAAAAGAAATAACAATGATAGAGAGTTATAAAGAAGATATACAAAAAGAAATTAATAAAAGAAAAAATAAATCTTTTGAAGAAACATTAAAAGAAAACAATGAGATAATATCTTTCTCAGAAGATGAAGAACAGTCTAATTATAAAATAGATGAAGATGAAGATCCATTAAGTGCAGATACTGATAATATAAATAATTGGGATTTTGATGAGGACGGCGACAAAGCAGATGCAGACGGCAATAAAATGCTTTTTGATGATTGAGGTTTATAAATGAAAGACACTATTATAATATTTGATGATATAAAAGAAAATCAAACCATGATAAAAATCAAAGGCAGCTATGAAGATATTTTAACAGGATATGCAACACTTATATATCAAACTGCTATAAAAACTAAGAAAAAACCTGAAGATGTTGTTTTGGATATATTATATAAAGTGAAAGATAATAAAGAAACCTTGTATAAATATATAAAAAAGAATAAGGGAAATAAAAAATGATTTGTGATATATGTAAAAAAAATATAAATGATGATGAGATATTGGAAGGACAAATAAATATTAAATATAAGGATAAAGATGGTATAGAAAAAGAGAAAGAAAAAGAAGGTAAACTTTGTATATCATGCTTAGAAGGTTTATCAAAGTATATGGGTATTCCAATAACAATTGTTTGTGAATATGAGGAGTAATTTATGCTGAAAGGTATTTTTATTAAAAAAATATTTAATAAATATAAACTGTATATCAAGTATTTATTTTGATGAAAATAAAAAGAGTATAAGGATATTTACTTTAGAAAGCGGATTGCCTACAACAATAGAATGTGATTCAGAAGATGAATATAATAAATATTATAATGTTCTAAGCTCATTATTTGATATAGTAGAGATATAAAAAATGATTAAAGCGATTATTAATTATAATGATGTAAATGATGAGTTCAGAAGAATGAATGACATTTTAGGAGTGTTAAAGCATCAATATAAAAATATTGATATAAGCTATAACAAAATAATATCAAAGGGACGACGAGACGGAAAGAAAAATGAATTATTTGTAACTATTAATAATGAGAAATTAGACTGCAATCATAGTTTAGGTTTTTATATGCAGGCAGTAGAAAAATATATTAAATAAGGTTTGAAAATGCTTAATAAAAAAATAATAATTTTAAGAGAAAAAGTAAAAAGTATATTAAAAAATATGCTTCCGTTTAATGAATTAGACTTTAATATTCATTTTGATAAAGATTACAAACAATTAAAATATATAGATTTATATATGCATCATGAATATATAAGGATAAAAAAAGGAACTAAAGTTGAAAATATATCTGATATGAACAATAAAATAAGAAAATGTTTAAAAGATATATATAAAGAGTTTGAAGAAGAAATACAGAACTTATTTGATAGGAATTATTATGACTTTAAAGAATAAAGCTAATAAATATAAAGCTATTTATAAAAGAATAAAAAGGCGTATTAGATATGATTGGCATAAAAAGATAAGTTATAAAAAGGAAGAAGATATTATAGCAAGATTAAAAATATTAATAAAAGTTGGTAAAAAATATCAATGCTTATTATTTAAGAGAGTTTCAAAACTTCCCAGAAAATTAGCATATAAAAATTATTATAGTGAGACAGAGATATATAAATGATGTATGACTTTTTCTTTATAGCTTGGCATATATTAGGATTTATATTTTTAATTATCAGCATAGTAAATAAAAATCCTATTGGCAAAGCATTTTATTTACTTTGTTTCTTTTTATCGGACATAATTGGTATGCTTTTTTTGATAGCGGATAAATTAAATTAGGAGTTATTAAAGAGGTTTTTATATGAATAAAGAATATGATATGCAAAATATTAATTATATAACAGCTGGAGAACTTAAAGAATTATTAAAAGAAGTTCCTGATAATTATGAACTGCTTGTAAAGCTTAATGATGATTATCCCTGTCATATAATAGATATAGGATACAGAAAAAGCGTATATCTTGAAAGTTTTAATATGAAAGGCGGCGATTTAATTTTTGTATCAAGAAGCGTAGTAAATAATAAGGATTCTAAAAAATGAAAAAAACTAAAAAAATAGCACATTCAGATTTATGCTTTCTTACCGCTCAGTATTTTTTAAAAAGTGCTGCTTTAATAGAATATAAATCTATGTTAGTAAATGAAAGCCCTGATATATTAATGTTTGACTGCTATTCAAATACAACCCTTTTTGAAATCAAAACAGATAAACAAGATTTCAAACAAGATTTATTAAAGCCTCATAGAATACCTTATAAGCTGGACAGTAAAAATCGTATAAAAACTTTTAAGCCCTCTTTAGGAGCAAATAGATATTATGTATGCATTGAAGGATTAATAAAAGAAGAAGATTTGCCTATGGGCTGGGGCTTAATATATTATTATGATAACGGCAGTTTTAAGATAATAAAAAAAAGTAGTGTATTTAAAATTGATAAAGGTATGGAGAACAGACTTTTAATTAATGCTTTAAGAAAAATTAAGTGCGGAAAAGACAGCAATATTTTAATTAGAGATTATAAAGAATATGAAAAAGATTAATTAGTATTGGAGATAAAACAATGAGTGATTTTAATAATGTAATATTAATAGGAAGGCTCACTTCTGATCCGCAGAGGAAATATACACAAAGCGGTATGGAAATTTCCGAGTTCTCTATAGCAAATAATTATTATGTAAGTACAAAAAATACTACAGAGGTAAATTATTTCGATATAGTGGCATTTGATAAACTTGCAGAAACAGCAAATAAATATCTTACAAAAGGAAAGCAGGTTCTTATAAGCGGAACATTAAGGCAAGAAAGATGGCAGGATAAAAATACAAATACTGCCAGATCTAAAGTGAGAATAATTATGCAGTCAATGCAGATGCTTGCTGATGCAAAAAAAAGATGCTGATAATAATGTATCACAAACTAATAATCAGGAAGATGAGGAGGAGGTCCGTTTTAATGAATATCACTAAATTAATTGATAATGATGAATTAAAGAAAGATATTGAAGAGTTTACCAATAAATTAAAAAAACGAGGCTGTATTCATGTTATAGGAATAGTGCCAAAAAATAAAAAAGGTATATTTATTCAAAGTTATAAAACTTCAAGAGATACAGCTATGATATTAAATGCTATATTATTAAATCTTGATGATAAAGTAGTAAGTGTAATAAAAGAACTTTATAATCATTTTAAGGGTAAAAATGACATTAGCAGAAAAAAAAGAATATGATTTCAATATGATTAAAGAATGGAAAAAGATAACCAATGAAGAAGAAAGTATTGAAATGAGAAACGAAATATTAATTAATTTAAAACTATTAGTATATAAAGTAGTTAATTGTTTGTGTTATATAAAATCTTTTGAAAAAGAAGAATTAATTAACATTGGTTTTATGGGACTTATAAAAGGTTTGAATTATATAAAACATAGTACAAAACCTATTACAGCAGAAACTTATACAAAGATTTTGTTTTATACTATAAAATATTTTATTTTTAGAGAATTAGACAGATTTTTACACGGCAGAAGAAAACATATTAATTATAGATTAGGAACTAAATTGCTTTTTGATAAAGTATATGATGATAAAAAAGAAAAATATTTAATTGATACAATATCAGACAATAAAAAGTATGAGCCTGAATATATATTTTTTCAATATAAATATTCTGATATAGTTTTATCTAATTGTTATAAATCAATAAATAATGATTTAGACAGAATTATATTTAATATGTATTACTATCAGCATTTAAGTATTTATTCAATAGCTAAAAAATTAAATATAAGTAAATCTAATGTACATAGACGAGTACAAAAATATGATAGTTATTTAAAAGATAATGAAGTATCTACTAATAGACTGTGTACATCTGGGGTAATTAGAGCATTCAATAATAGACAATTATCAAAAATGAAGTAGGCATTTTTAATCTTATAATTGTAAAGGAGGGAATTTTCAAAGTCGGATTTTGAGTAAACTAATTCCGAGTTTTAACAATTAACACTTATCTTCGTAACATCACTATGATACTGTAAAAATATCACCTACTAATATTTTTACAGTACTGATTGAAAATAATATAGTATAAAAGTTTAAAAATAAATAATAGCTATGTATATTTAAAAAGTTATAAAAGTTTATATTCTTTTCATATAAATAAAGACTAAAAAAATCGTAATAAGTCTTTAATTTATGAAAAGGTATAAATATGGCTTCTAAGAAAAATAAAGAATTAATATTACAAAGCAATAATATAATAAGCCAAGAGCAAGCGGAACTTCTAATTAAGCAAGCTAATTACTTGAATATACTTGATTATATGAAAGAAGAGCAGCTTATTAAACAGATAGATTATGAAACAGAGAAAGAAAACTTTTTTAAGCAATGTTCAAAAACAAAAAGCAATCACACAAAAAGACAGTATAAAAACGGACTTAATAAACTAGAGGAATACTGCAAAATGAATAACAAAAATATTTTATTTATTAAAGCTAGAGAAGCTGATGATTTTATAACAGAAGTTAATTCTAGTGAGCTTTCTAATTTAAGTGTACGTGCATTAGTTTCTTCCTGTTCCTCTTTCTTTTCTTTTTTAGAAAGAAGATATCCGTTTATGAAAAATCCTTTTAGAGGTACAAAAACTCGTCCGCCAGTAAAAAATAAGAAACGTTTAGAAGTGCCAACTAAAAAAGAAATTGAATTAATAATTAAAGATATATCAGATCCGCTTATAAAAGTGGCCATCATTTTTATAATGGAATGCGGTGTGCGTGTTGGTGCTTTACCTAAACTAGAAATAAGAAATAACAAATATTATTCATATTCAAAAGGCAAAGAAATAAGCTGGAAAGTTACTGAAAAAGTTATTAAATTATTAAAACAGAATAATCTTTCTTTTAATAATCCTTTCAAAAATAAAAGCTCTGAAGTAATAAGGAACATATTTTATAGAAGTTCAAAGCGTTTATATAATCAAGGTAAAATAAAAGCCGCCTACTCTATACATGATGTAAGGCATTATTTTGCTGTTACTTTATATAAACAAACTAAAGATATAGAACTTATTAGACAGGCATTAAATCATAGTAGTATAGCTATAACAGGAATATACTTAAAAAGTTTGGAGGTAGAATAATATTCTATAGTTGCGATAATTACTGTTATCAAAAATTATATATAATATAAATATAAAATTCTATTATACTACATTATTATCATTCTAAAAATATTATAAATAATTTACATATAATACTTATACTATATCAATTCAATTATTTATCAAATGGATTGTTAACTTCTATCATTTTCTTATTAGGAAATCTTATAGCTGTTGTTTCTGAATCTAATACATTTTTATATATATTAGCTAAATAGGCTTCCACACCTTCCATTTGATTACCATTTACTTGGGCAAAAGTAACTAGTAAATCTTCAAGATTAAAATTTGTATTATTTTTTTTATTATATTTCATTAATCCCTTGTAAAAATCCTCATTTTTATTAGAATGTTTTTCTAATCTTTCTCTTATGTTACCTGAACCTATTTTCAAAACAGGACCTTTGGGATACCATATTATGTACACCCCATTATAATTTAAGTCTTTTTTTTCAAGATTAACTAAATTACACCAATGATTATCATTATTACTTTCATTAGGTATACATTTTTTCCATTCTAATATCAATTTACTCATAATTTGATCCTTTTATTTATGATAATAATTATAATATTCTTTATAATTGCCAACATTTCAATTATTATTTATAAGGATATATTAAATTATACATTTTAATTGTCAACCTTATTCATATAGTTTTTTAATTGAATAAAGTAGACTTTTTCAAATAAATGCTATATACTATAATTATATCAAATAAAAAGGATATCTTTATGCCAAGAGGTGGAGCTAGAAATGGAGCTGGCAGAAAAATACAAGGCAGTGAAAAAGCTGACATAAGGGTTATGTTTAGGCTTACCAAAGAAATGTATAATCTTATTAATACTTATGCTCAGAAAGAAAATTTAAGTGTTGGGCAGTATGTACGTAAAGTCACTCTTGCAAAATTAATTAAAGAGTAGATTATGAAAAATAATGATGATAAAAAAAAATCAAGATATTGTAGTCCAGCAACATTAAAGAAATTATATGCACTCAGTTTAAATAGATGTTATAATCCAGATTGTAATACAAATATTTGTATAAATAAAAATGGAAAATATGAAAATATTGGTCAAATTGCTCATATAATTGCACATTCTGAAAAAGGTCCAAGAGCTAACCCTAATATTTCTGAAAAAGAATCATATGATTTTTATAATTTAATTCTTTTGTGTCCTAATTGTCACGCCAAAATAGATGGTTTAGCAGAAGAATATCCTATAGATTTATTACTCCAATGGAAGACAAAAAGAGAATCAGAAGCTATTTCTCAAAAAATTAATGAAAATAATGGAGTACTTGAAATTGCTATAGAACATATTGCTAATATGGATGTAGATAATTTAGATTATGATAATAATACAGAAATTTTTGATATAAATAATAAAATTTTATATAATAATTTAAAACATAATAAAATATATATAGATGAATACAAAGTATATTATGGAAAGATAGATGCTATATATAAAGAATTGGAAAATTTCAATTCTTTTAAAAAAACAAAATTATTAAGAAAAATTAGACAATTTTACATAGATGAAATAAAGGAAAATTATAATGGAACAAACGATATAAATATTATAAGAGAAAATAGCGATAATATATTTGATAATGTAAAAGAAAGAATAGAAAATTGTTTATCCAATGTAGAAGAAGATGATGTATATATTGCTTTACCTATTATTCTTGTAGATGCTTTTATTAGATGTAAAATATTAGAGGAGCCTAAATAATGATAGTGAGTAAAGATATAACTCCAAATAAAAATCTATATTATGTTGGGGCTCTAGTTATAGAAGTATTAAAGAAACAAAATACTGATAAATTGGATATCATAGAGGTATATAAAGAAGTAAATAAAAAAGAAAATATATCTATGTCTTTATTACTTTTTTCTTTTGATTGGTTATTTATGATAGATATTTTAAACATAGAAGATGAAGAGATAAAGATATGTTTATAAAAAAAATACTAATAGAAAAAAATGATGGTGAAATAATAAGAGAAATCCCATTTCATATGGGATTAAATTTAATACTTGATAATACACCAAAAGAAGATAAAACTTCATCTGGAAACGATGTTGGAAAAACTACTTTATTAAAATTAATAGATTTTTGTTTAGGCGGAGATGGAAAAAATATATATAAAGATAATGAATTTGGTGAAACTGATGATGGGACATATACAATCAAAGATTTTTTAATAAAAAACAAAGTATTAATTACATTAATATTGACAGATAACTTAAATGATAATAAATCCAATAATATTATAATAAAACGAAATTTTTTATCAAATAAAGAAAAAATATATACTATAAATAATAAACATGTTAGTTATAATTCTAAAAATGATGAATCTAATGCTGGGTTGTTATTAAATAAATTAATATTTAATTATGATCATAACAAACCAAGCTTTAGACAAATTATATCAAAAAATATAAGATATGAAAAAGTAAGACTTGAAAATATAGTAAAAGTATTACATCCTACTACAAAATCTATAGAATATGAAGCTTTATATTTATTTTGGTTTGGGATATATTCTAATTTATCACAAGAAAAAGCTCAATTAAAATCACAAAAAGATTTAGAAGAAAAATTGCAATCAAGATTAGAAAAAGATGGTTCATTGGCAGTTTTAGAACAAAAATTACATTTGAAGAATAAAGAAATTGAAGAAAAAGAAAAGTTAAAAGATAATTTAAATATTAATGAAAATTATAAAGAAGATTTAAATAAATTAGATAATATAAAAAGAAATATTAATCGTTTGAACACAGATATTTCTGCATTAAATATGAGAAAAAATCTAATTATTGAAAGCAAAAATGAACTAGAAAATAATAAAGTAAATATAGATATTGAATATATAAAGTATCTGTATGAGGAAGCTAAAAAATTTATTCCAAATATACATAAAAGTTTTGATGATACACTTAAGTTTCATAATTCTATGATAGTTAATAAAATCAGTTTTATTACAAAAGAACTTCCTGATTTAGAATCCAAAATAATTCATTTTAAATTAGAATTAAATGAACTTTTAGAAGAAGAAAAATATTATGCTAATATTGTGAAAAAAAGTTCTACTGTAGAGGAATTAAATAGCATTATGAATGAATTAAATATCCTTTACGAGGATAGAGGGGCATTGGAAGCAAAATTATCTATGTGGAAAGATTCTAATTCTAATATTAATGAAATAAATAAAAGATTAAAAGCTATAGAAGAAGAAAATGTTTCTTATAGTGATTTAATATCTAAAAAAATTACAGAGTTTAATGATATTTTTTCTGAAATATCATACAAATTATATGGAGAGAAATTGGTGCTTACTTTAGAGGAAAAGGAAGATAAAAGTAAAGTTAAGAATTATACTATTAATATTATACCTTATGAAAATAAACCCTCTGGTTCAGGAAGAAAAATAACACAAATAGAAGCATTTGATTTATCATATATACAATTTGCAGATAAAAATAATATAAAATGTTTACACTTTATATTACTTGATGAAATGGAAAAAGTTCATAATAATCAAATAAATAATTTAGTATTAGATGTATTAAATAATATTAACTGTCAATACATAATATCTGTTTTAAAAGATAAACTACCTCCTGAAATAGATGTAGATAAATATACAACTTTATCATTATCTCAAAATGATAAGCTATTTAAATTCTAAAAATATAAGTGTTGCGATAATTTATATTATCGCAACACTATATAACACTGTATTATTTTACATTAAGATATTGATTTTTTTATAAAACAGTATATTGTTTAAATAGTTTTATTTTAATAATATAATTAATAAATTAAAAAAGAAGTTATTTTATATGATTTATAGAAGGAAGATTATACTATCTTTATTAGAAGAATTTGGAAATAAATTAAATAAAACGGATTTTCAAAAATTTTTGTTTTTAATATCTCAAGAACAATTACAAAATACTAGGAAATCCTATTATCATTTTATACCATATAAATATGGATGTTTTTCAATACAATCTTATTCAGATATAGAGTTTTTAAAAAAGAATAATATAGTTAGAGACGATACATTCATTAGTAAAACAGATGATATTTTATATGCTAAACAACTAAAAAGAGAAGATATGGATATAATAAGAAAAATCTATAAGCTTCATGGAAATAAAGATACTAATGAATTATTATCATTTATATATAAAAATTATCCTTTTTATTCTTTAAATAGTGAAATAATAGATAGATATTTATCTCAAAAAGAGATATCTAATTTAAAAAATACTATTTTTAGTAAAAATAATTATATGTTATTTACAATTGGTTATGAAGGTATAACATTAGAAGAATATATAAATAAACTAATCAAAAATAATATAAAACTAGTTATTGATGTTAGAAAAAATGCTGTTAGTATGAAATATGGTTTTTCAAAATATACACTGAAAAAATGGTTAAATAATATTAATATAGAATATGAACATATACCAGAATTGGGAATAGAATCTGAAAAAAGAGAGGAATTAAAAAATCAAAAAGACTATGATGAGCTTTTTAATGATTACAAAAATACAACATTAATAAACAATTTTAAACATGTAGAATATATATTTAATAAATTTTTAAAACATAAGAGGATAGCATTGACATGTTTTGAAGCTTTACCAATCCAATGTCACAGAAGTATTGTAAGGGATGCTATAACTAATTTAGATAGTTGGAATATATTGGAGTATGGAGTAAAAGACCTTTGAGAAAAAAAGTATTTATTACAGTAAAAACTTATCCAACAATATCATATAGTTATGGAGAACTAGTTTGTACTGCTGGATTTACAGAAGATGGAAACTTTATAAGGGTATATCCTATACCATTTAGAAAATTAGAAAATGAATTAAAATATATAAAATATCAGTGGGTTGAAATGGATATAGAAAAAAATAAATCTGATTTCAGACCAGAGAGTTATCATTTATTAAATATTGAAACTATAACTATGTTGGATAAGGTTACAACAAATAATAATTGGAAAGAAAGAAAAGAAATTATATTTAAAAAAAATAGCAATCTATATAGGGATTTAAAACTTTTAATAGACTGTTCTAGGAAAAAAGGAAATGAATGTGTATCTTTAGCTATATTTAAACCTACGGAAATAATAGATTTTTTAATTGAGGAAGAAAAAGAAAAAGAATGGGATAAAAATAAAATAGATGCTATATATAGTCAATATAATTTATTTAGCCATGATAATTTTTTTACATTGGTAGATAAATTACCGTATAGATTTTATTATAAATTTAAAGACATTAATGGACTTGAAAGTAAACTTTATATTGAAGATTGGGAAATAGGGGCATTATTTTGGAATTGTTTAAAATCTCATAATGATGAAAAAATAGCTTGTGATTTAGTAAAAAATAAATATTTAGATATAGCAAAAAATAAGGATATATATTTATTCTTAGGTACTACTAAAGAATTTCATTATAAATCTAAAAATCCATTTATTATAATAGGAGTTTTCTATCCTAACAAAGAAGAACAATATTTTTTAGATTTATAATAAAGTATTACGATAACACAAATTATCGCAACAGTTTATTGACTGTAATCTAATAGAAACATATAATTTATTTGTATGAAATATTTATATATATTATTTATTATTTTATCAATGAATACTTTATATTTAGAGGCCAAATTATATAAAAGATCTGGAATCTATGTTGATAAAGAAAATAGAAAACTTATTATTTATAATGATGGTTCTGGAATATTTGAAGAAAATGGTATTAAATCTAAAACATTCAAAATAGGAAATAAAATGAGCCTGCAAAATGAATATAGATTTATATTTAACTTCAAAAACAAACCATATTCTAATACACATTTAATATTTATTGATGATGATAATATTGTACTTATAATCAATAATTATATAAAATACTATTTTGAAAAAGAATAATATTTATGTATGAAATTAAAGTAGATACAAGTAAATTAAAATTTGGATTTGCAAATATTAAAAAAGCCGCTGAAATATCAATAAAAAACACTTTGAATACTGTTGCTTTTTTAAGTAGGAAAAATGCTTTACAAAATATAAACAATGATTTTAATTTGAGAAATAATTTCACAAAGAGAAATATACAAGTAGAAAAAGCAGAAAATACAAGTATATCTAATATGTTTTCATCTGTAGGTGCCAGAGATAAAATATCATATATGGCTTTGCATGAAGAATGCGGAATAAAGAAAAGTAAAACAGGAAATAATATTTTAATGGCTCAAACAGCAGCTAGAAATGGAAGTAATTCTAACTTAGTTTCAAAAGAACTTTATTATAATAAAATAAAAAGAAATATAATTAAATACAATAAAGGAAAAGGAAGTAAAAAATCTCGTCTTATAGCAGCTGCTTATGAAGCATATAAGAAAAATAAATTTTTAAGATATAAAGATAATATTTATAAAATAACAGGTTTCACTAAAGCAGGAGATAAAACTTATTTCACAAAAGAACATATATATAATTTATCTCAAAAAGAAGCTAGAATAGAAAAAAGAGAATGGTTAAAACCTGCTATAGAGAAACCTATTAAAGATTTTCAAAATATATTCAATTCTAATATAAATAAATTATTAAAATCTAAACATATAATATAATTATGCTTCCTTATCAGTCATTTTTATATAACTAGAAACATCTATAACTTTTGCTGTTCCATTTAACACTTCTATTTTTTCCTGCTTTTTTCTATCTTCTATAAGAGCATCTATATTTTTTTGAATACCTGTAACCTCAGAAGAATAAGAATATTTATTTGTGTTTACTAAAGTTATATTTTTATGATTATACTCTATCTTTCCATCAGTATTATTTTTAAGATATATAATGGCTGCTTTTTTCTTTTCATCTAATACAGCTTTTGATTTTTCATTATCCCTATGAGCTTTAATATAATCATCTAATTCTTTAATAGAAGTTTTTTTGTTAGGCATTAATATCTCCTTTTTGGTTTGGACTTTTTATTATATTTATCATTTCTATAATTTTATCTATAGAATAAATATTTCCTTGAACAGTTCTTGTAAGTTCTTCCAAATTATTAATTTTTTCATTACATTTATTATGAAACCAATACTCTAAAGCAATTCTAGCAGCTATATAATCTCTTTTAGCATTATAAGGACTTTGTATTAAATCAATGCCTAATTTCTTACCATATAAAGCATAATTTTCTTTTCCTTTTAATCTAATTAAACCTCTTTCTCTGTAATTATATTTGTTATTATCATTTACAGTTCCATACTTTTTGATGTATGCTGCTATAGATTTATCTCCTTTTTTAGATAATTTTTCAGCCTGCTTAATATTCATACATTCAAAAGAGTTTATAAGTTTATTTGTGCTACTGAAAGATTCCTCTGTGAAATAAAAATTTTCTGATTTTAATGCTATTTGTGTAATGAATGAAATTAACTGATTGTAATTATAAAACTGATATTCAGAAAAAACTATTTCAAGAGGTTTAGCAAAAGCGGTATTGCATTGTAATTTGTTAAGTATATTGCTTATATTCATATATGTAGTGTAATAGTTATAAAAACATTTTCAAGATAGGTATACATTTTTAAGGTACTGTAAGCCATACCAGCGTACGCAATTATGCTCCAGCCCGTGCGGCTTTTGAATAGTAAATGCATTTTTTTTATACTTGAAAAGTTTTCAATTAATATATCATACAGGAAGTTTATGAAAGTAAGTTCAAAAGAGTTTGGACGATTAGCAAATGTAAGCATAGAAGCTCTAAGACAGGCAGTAAAAAATAAAAAATTAATTAGAGATAATCAGTACAGATATGACCTAACAAATGAAGTTAATATATCTTATCTTCTTAATAAAGGCTTAACATTAGAAGATATAAATAATTTCGCCAAATCAATATCTGGACATAACCTAGAAAATATTGAAAAAATTACAGATAAAAGCAGTCAAAGTCTGAAAAATAAAGGAAATAATAATGAAGAAAAAGAAACTGAAATCTTAGATGAAAAGAAATTTACAGATATAACAGGACTTCCTGCATATTTAATGAACCTTACTATAAAAGAACTTGTTATAGAATATGATGAACCAGTAAAATTAAAGTTTTGGGCTGATGTACTATACAAATTATTACAGGCACAGGAAAGAGAGCAAAAAATAAAAGAAAGAGATTTAGAACTTATAGAAAAAGACTTTGTTATGACATATATATTTAAGTATATAGAACTTCTTAATTTAAGATTATTAGATTATCCGGATAGTGCAGTAGATAATTTAACAGCATTAATAAAAACTAATGAAAATAATGTAAGAATGAAAATTATAGAAGAAATGACAAAAGACTTTTCTATGATTCTAACAGAAACTAAAGAATCAATAAAAAGAGAAATAAATAAACTGCTCAATAAACATTTGGAAAATAATAATGAATAAAGAACATGAATTATCCTTTATAATAAAAATGTTCGACCGATTGACAGACAAAAAAGAATATGAACTTCCTAGTCATTATATAGAAAGAGTTAGAGCATTAGATAAAGAAATATCTCCTATACCAGGATTTTATAAGTTTTCAAGAACTCCTTTCTGGAAAGAAATACTTGATAATATGTCGCCAAAATCTCCATATCAAAAAATAGTTGTAATGAAAGGCGTACAAATAGGAGCAACAACTGGGATTTTAGAAAATATTATAGCTTATAATATAGGCTGTGATCCTAAGCCTCAATTATATATTTCAGCTGATAAAGAACTTGTAAAAATGAATATGGAAATAAAAGTAGAAAGAATGATAGACAGCTGTAAATTAAGAGATAGGATTTTTTCACAAACTGGAGTGAATACAAAAAAGACTGGCGATACAAGTTTGCAAAAAGATTATATTGGAGGATTTTTAATAGCAATAGGAGCACAAAATCCGGGAAAATTAAGAAGTATGAGTTTTCCAGTAATTTTATTTGATGAACTGGACGGTATGCCTGATAAAATAGGAAAAGAAGGCGATCCAGTAAGTTTAGCGGATAATAGAACTAATGCCTATGCTTCAAAAAGAAAAATATTATATATCTCTACTCCATTAGTAGAACAAACAAGTAAAATATATAAATTATATAAAGAAGGCGATCAAAGAAAGTTTTTTGTTCCTTGCATAAAATGCAAAAAGAAACAGGAATTAATATTTCATGGCATAACAGAAACAGGACATACCTACGGAATAGTATTCAATTATAGCAACGGAGAAATAGATTATAGTTCTGTAGGATATAAATGCAAATATTGCGGACATATAATGAAAAATCATGATAAAGCTATAATACTTCAGGAAGGTGAATGGATTTCAACCTCAAAATCTAAAGATCCTAAATTAATAAGCTATCATATTTCTGCTTTATATTCAGCTGTAGGAATGTTTTCTTGGGAAGATATAGTTCAAAAATGGAATCAATGCTGGGATATAAAAAATAATAGATTAAAAGATAAAGAGAAATATAGAGAGTTTAGAAACCTTATGCAAGGACTTCCATTTGAAGAAAGAGGCGAAGCTATAAGAGCAGATAAAGTAAAACAAAACAGAAGTTATCATTATTTAAAAAATCAAATAAATAATAAAAAGTTTATAGAAGAAACAGGAAGCGGTATTTTATTATTAACTTCAGCTGTAGATGTACAAAAAAACGGATTATGGGTAGATATACGAGGCTGGTGTGAAAGAGGAATAAGCTATTTGATAGATGCATTTTTCATAGAAGGAGAAACAGAAAATTATAATTCTATAGTTTGGAAACAGCTTGATGATATAGTAATGAATAAGAATTGGATTTCAGATGATGAAAAAATATACAGAATAAATAGTACATTTATAGACAGCGGAAAATATACGGATTATGTATATGAGTTTTGCAAACATTATAGTTACGGAGTCTATGCCATAAAAGGAAATGATTATATACAAGGCGGATTAACTTATAAGGCTTTCAATAGAGATACTATATTAAAAGCAGGGCTTTCTCTAGCACTTCATATAAATACTACAAAGCAAAAAGACTTTATAGCAAGAACTCTTAATTTACCAAGAGAAACTAATAAGCTATTACCCGATTGGTATATTAATTTTCCTAATGATTTTGCAGATGATTATTTTGATCATTATTCAGCAGAAAATAGAATTGATGAATATGATAAAATAACAAATAAATATATACGCACACGATGGAAATTAACAGCAGGACGGGAAAACCATTTATTCGATACACATTGCTATAATTTAGCTAATTTGGAATTTTTTGCATTTAATATTTGTAAATATGAATTAAATATAGAGTATCTAAATTGGAAAGATTTTTGGGAATATTCTAAGCAAGGTTATTTTTATGATAAAATTAATTAGAAAAGTTACCTATATTGCATTTTTATTCCAAGCATTTAATATAACTTTATAATAATGACCTACTTTAGGAACTTTAATAATAATGAGTAATAAACTTGATGATGATAATAATATAAATTCTTTATCCAGTGAAGAATATTATAAAAATGAATATAACAATTTAAGAATACTGCTTTTTGAATATGATAAAGCTATATTATCTGTACAAAACCATAAAAGCTATACTCTTAATACAGGACAAACAACACAAACAGTTACAAGACATAATTTATCAGAATTAATAGAAGCTAAAAAAGATATACTTAATCAAATGAGAGAATTAGAAATGCATTTAGGTATAGGTAAGCCTTCTGTAATACATGTAAATCCTTCTTGGTAATGATTTTATTTAAGGTAAAAATTAATGAAATTCAAAATATTTGGATTAGATATTAATATAAATAAATATAATGATAAGCCTTTATTAATAGATAATAATACAGATAGATTGAATAATCCTTACAATTATTATTTAACTGATATAGTACAAACAATATTTAACGGCGATACATTTCCGGGCTCATTTGGAATTACTAAAGATTATACTTTTGTAGATTATTATACTTTAAGAAAAAGAAGCGTACAATTATTTAAAGAAAATCCCTATGCCAGAGGTATTTTAAGAAGAATATTAAGAAATGAAATAAATAAAGGTTTAACTTTAGAGGCTAATCCTTTAACTATGTATACAAAAATGATGGAAGAAGAAACCGTTTTATGGAGTCAGAAAGCTGAATTAGATTTTAATATATGGGCAGAAAATCCTAAATTATGCGATTATTATAATCAAAAAACTTTCGGACAATTACAGTTAGATGTAAGACAAACTGCATTAATAAGCGGAGATTGTTTGGTAGTTTTGAGAATATCTCCTAAAACTAAAATGCCTTATATTCAATTAATAGATGGTAGTCATGTAAGAACACCTTTAGGATATACACCTAGAAAAGGAAATAAAATACTTCATGGCATAGAGTTTGATAACTTAGGAAGACAAGTAGCATATTATATTTCAAATAATTATAATGACAATCTTTTAGAATATAAAAGAATACCAGCTTATGGAGAGAAATCTGGAAGAAGATTAGCATGGCTTGTATATGGTACAGATAAATTATTAGATGACTGCCGGGGCGAACCAATACTTTCTAATATTTTATATATGATGAAAGATTTAGACAGATATAAAGATTCAGAAATGCGTGCAGCTGTTATTAATGCTATGCTTCCATTATTCATAAAAAAAGCTGAAAAAGGATTAGGTTCAGCACCTTATCAGCATGGAGCTATAAAGAAAACAGATATTATAATAAATGATAAAGAAGAAAGCAGAAAGTTTAATATAACAGATAATTTGCCGGGTATGGTATTAGATGAATTAAAATACGGAGAAGAGCCTGTTAGTTTTAATACAGTTAGACCAAATGTTAACTTTGGAATATTTCAGGAAACTATATTAAATACTATTTCTTGGAGTTTGGAAATACCGCCTGAAATAGTAAGATTATATTTTCAGAATAATTTTTCAGCTTCAAGACAGGCCAATAATGAATTTAATGTTTATCTTCAGGCAAGAAATTATCAATTTTCAAAAGAGTTTTTACAGCCAATATATAATGAAAAAGTAATATCAAGCATATTAAACGGTAAATTAGAAGCTAAAAATTTATTAAAAGCAATAATGGAAAATGATATAGAAACTATTTATTCTTGGACCAATGCAAGCTGGAGCAGTATATCAAGACCAAGCGTAGATATACAAAAAGATGTATCAGCAGCAGCAACTGCTATAGAATACGGCATAGGTTCAAGAGATTTTTGGAATAAAAGAATAGTAGGAAAATCTTTCCAAGAAGTTATGAGAATATTAAAAAAAGAAAAAGATGTAATGGATAAAATGGGACTTAGTTTTAAAGATATAGAAGATTCTTCAGGCAAACCTATAAATAATATAAATGATATAGAAGATAAAGAACTATAATAAAAAGGAGCAAACTGATGAATATATATAAATGTATTTATTCAGTTTTAATTATTATATGAAAGATTACAGTCAAGCATTTATAAATACCAATGGAGAAGAATTTCCAAATACAAAAGCAGTAGATGCTAATAGTCCGGGAGCCACAAACGGGACAGAAATAATAGCAGATTTACTTAATGATAATTGGGGATTTTCTCAGGCATTATTAAAAACAGCCTCTATCAGTCCAAATGGAGAAGATGAAAGTGCAGATAATTCTCAGAAATTAGAGGCAATAATGAAATTAATAAATTCTCATATAGAATTAAATGATGATACAGGTTATCAATTAAAAAGATATCAAAGGCATCTTGTTATAGATATAAACGAAAATGTTCATAATATTAATTTAACTGCAGAAAACAATATAAACTATATAAGCAATATATTAATAATAAATAATACTGACCATAATGTATATATACAATATGGTACAGACTTTTTTATTTTATTTGAAAAAAGTTCAACTGAATTTATATATATAGATAGTAAATTTAAATTAATAAGAGGTGAAGGAATGGGAAAACAAGAAATTATAGATTTATTACATCCAATAGGATCAACATACATACAATTTGCTGAAGATAATGGAACTTTTGATGCAAGCAAATCTCCAGAAAAACTTTTTGGAGGTACTTGGCAATTAAAATATAACACTGAAAGTGTGTTTTTTAGAACAGAAGGTTCATTATCGGAAGAAGGTCGTTCTAATGGTATTCAGGGTGATGCTGTTAGAAATATTTATGGAACGTTCCCGTTTATGTCTTGGTCTAGTGATGGACAACCATATCAAAGCGGGTTTTTTAAAATATCTGTTGTAAATTCTGAGGGTCCAGTTACAACATATACAAATACGCTTCCTTATCCCAAGTGGGTAAACTCACGAGCAGAAATTATTTTTAATAATTCAGGTATACCTATATCAAATAATGAAATCAGAAGTAAAAATAGAAAAATACGAGTTTATAAAAGAATTGCATAAAATAAAGCCCTATAAAATATGAAATTATCAATTTATAGGGCTTTTTTATACCAAATTAGGCATTTAATAAAATATCAGATTTAGGATTTAATTCTTTTATTTCTATCCTTTTATTATTTAACATATCTAATTGTGTTTTTTGTTCTTCTGTTAAAAGACCTTGATTTGATAAATTACTTAAAACACTGTCCAAAAGTTCTGCTCTGGCTCCATCTAAATTAGTTCGATATTGCATTTGTCTTATTTGAATTATATAATTATCATATTCTTCCTGAGTTATAAGATTTTCTCTTAATTTTTCTTCCATAGATTTTTCTGTTATGTACTTTGTACCATCTTCAGATATTTCTATTTTTTGAGTAGACTCTAATTCTTCAATGCCTAATTCTATTAATTTAATTAAATCCTTTTGTATGTTTTTATCAAGTTTATATATTTGTCCGTTTCTTATTTCTTCATCTTTTTCTAAAACTAATATTTTATTTTCAATTTGTTCTTCTATACTCATTACAGAACCATCATTCTTAATAGCTCTAATATCTTTTACGCCCATATTTTGAACATTATCAAAGACCTTATATTCATCATTATCACCAATAAAACCTTGATTTTTTAGCTTTTTTAGTGCTATTTCAATATTTTCATCAGTAGAAATAATCTCTTTTACCTTATTATTGTTAAAAATTACTATATTCATATATAATACTCCTATAAAAATTAAGCTATTCTTTTATATATTCTAATTTTTCTATTTTTCGTACGATTTTCCAAACCAGTTGGAACTACTTTACTAGCATCTAAATTGATTCCACCTGTGGAAGGACTAAATGGTTCAATTATCGTTTTGTGTGCATTTTCGACGTTTTTATTCCAATATAATGCTCCCCAAGAATTATTTATTGAACCTGAGCCTGTGTCATATACCCAAGTTAAAGATCCATGAATATTTCTAATAGCATCACCCTGAATACCACTAGAACGACCTTCTTCCGATAATGAACCGAATGTTAACAAAAAATTAAAATATTCAATAGACCTTACTAAATATTAGCACAGTTTAATTTCAATTCAAGATACAATTTAATATTACTAAAAAATATATAAACTAATATATTATAAAATAGTATTATTAAAAAATAAATTTAGCTTGACTTTTACAAGGATTTCTTTATATATATTATCAATATAATAATTTTAAAGGAGAATATAATGGCAACATATACAATAACAAATAATAATCTTGAAGGTTATGGTTTTGCTGATATTCCAATTAAGAATGATATTGATTTAGAAATAAGATTAAAAAATATTACTCCAAATATTTTAAGATATAAAGGTATTATAACAAATAATAAAGCTCAATTTGAAAATGAAATAAAATCTATATTCAAAGACGTTGATTTTAAAGATATTATAATATCTGATGACAATAATAAATTAACAATAAAATCATATAATTTTTCATATAGTTATTCAGAAAAAGAGGAATTATAAATAAAACTATTAAATGTAATTATTAAAAAATTAAAATGGTAGAAATTTTGATCTTAATAAATTTCTACCATTTTTTATTAGTAATTATATCATCTCAAAAAACAAACTATATTGCATTAAAATATTTCTAATTTATATTAATAAAATATATTCGGAGTTTGTAATATGATAAAAGAATATTTAATTAAATTAGAAATTAATCTTGAATGGCTTCCATATTTAGAAAAATGTTTTAGTAAATACTCTATTACTGATGAATATGATATAAAAATGTTTTTAGCACAAACCAGTCATGAAAGTAAGAATTTTACCGTATTAAAAGAAAGTTTTAAATATTCTCCTAAAAGACTTTTAGAAGTTTTTCCGTCTAAAGTAAAAACATTAGAAAATGCTGAAAATATATGTTCTCAAGGCTGGAAATCTATAGCAGAATTAGTTTACGGCAATAGAAAAGATTTAGGCAATATAAATGCAGGAGACGGATATAAATTCATAGGCAGAGGTATAATTCAGCTTACAGGAAGAAACAATTATAGTAAATATTCAAAATTGACAGGTTTAGATTTAATTAACAATCCTGATTTATTATTAGAAAAAGATGCAGCTTCAGAAGCGGCATGCTGCTATTATAAAAATAGAGGCTTAATTGGAATAAGAGATATTAAAGAAATTACTAAAAAGATTAACGGCGGATATAACGGGCTTCAGGATAGGATAAGACGTTTTGAATTAATCAAAGATATTTAAGGATTTTTATTATATGCCAAGAACAACTATAAGTGATTTAGATAAAAGAACAGCTAGTATATGTCATAGAATAGGAATAAATGAAGACGGCAGTTCAAACGGCAATGGTTTAATTAATACTATGAAAGAAATTAAAGAACAATTAGATTCTCATGAAAAATATTTAGATAATCTATCAGAGGATATGGTAAAAATAGATTATAGATTAGAAAAATTAGAAAGTTTGGCTAAAGTAAATAATGAAGAACAGCAAAAAATTATTAATGAAATGAAAGAGATTAAAAAAAATATAGATGATAGTATTACAAGTACAAAAATAAAAAAAGCTGCAAATTTTATATTGCTTTTGGCAGGAGTGCTTACAGCATTGGGTACTATATTAGGTACAATATATTTTTTTACCAATCATTTCATAGGAAAGTAACATGAAAAAATTATTTGGTTTTTTAGATTCTAAAGGCTTGGGTAAAAAAACAAGCTGGTTTACAAGTGTAGGAGCTTTTGCTTTTGGAATTATTATGACAAGTTTCATAATGATAACTCAAAAAAGATTTCCTAACTATAATGAATCTATTGCAATAGTTATAGTAATGTGGGGAGCAAGTTTAGTTACAGGAACAACTGATTTGAGCATTATTATAAATAATTTCTTTAAGGCAAAATATAATTACAAAGAAAATTATAAAGAAAATGACAGTAATAATCAGCATAATAATTAATTTTTTTAAGAAAAAACTATTAAGTTTTTTGAAATCAAAATATTTTATATATTTTTTAATTACAGGAATTATATTTGGATATATAAGTTTTTTGAATTATACAATAAAAACCAAAGATAAAAAAATAAAATCTTTAGAAAAAGAAATATATACAGCAAAAATAGAAATATCAAATATAACTGCTTTAAAAAATATAAACTTTGAAAAAAGACAGATATACATAAATGAAACTTTTAAAAACAGCAGTAATTTAATAAATGAAATAGAAAATAAAAATCTTACAAAAAATGAATTAAGAGCTTTGAATACAAGCATAGAAAATTATTATAAAATAGCAAGCAATAAAAAATAATATAAGGCCGTTAATTATGAATAAAATATTTATATTTATCTTAACTTTATTCCTGATGGGCTGCCAATCTACAAAATATATAACTATACCGTTATCTAATCCACCTGCCTTCTATTATCCTAATACAAATATGATCACACAAAAAGATTTAATAAAAGAATATCAAAACAGCTTGAAAAAAATATCAGAATGGCAGGAATGGTATAAAATAAATACATCTTCAAATTATTTTTATAATAAATAAAAATGCCTAAAAATGCTATCTATATTGCAATCTTTTTACACCGTTTTATATTATAAACATACTTCAATAAACTAGATATGAATTTATTTATACCTAGTTGATAAAGTAGTAACCATTAAATATTGAACAACAATAAAGGAATAAGAACTTGGCAAGCTGGCAAATTTATTTTACGGCTTGACAAGTTCGAGCATAATAATAATGAACAAAATATCTATATCTGGAATAATAGGCTGGGATTTTACTTCAAAAGATTTTAGAAATCTTACTCAAAATATGAATGGAGATTTAGAAATAGAAATTACATCTCCGGGCGGATTTGTATTTTCAGGTATAGAAATACATAATCTAATAAAGGAATACTCAAATAATAAAGGTAAAGTTACTATTAAAATAATAGGCTTATGTGCTTCTATAGCTTCATATATAGCTATGGCAGGCGATAAAATCATAAGTTACGATAATGCTGTATTTATGATTCATAATGTAAGCATTTCTACAAGCGGAGATTACAGAGAACTTAATAAACAAGCAAAAGAAATAGAAGCATTAACAAATATAATAGCAAAAGCATATTCTAAAAAATTAAATATAGATATTAATGAAATAAGAAAACTGATGGACAATGAAACATTTTATTATGGCGAGGAAATATTAGGCTTTTCAGATGAAGTTGTCAGTAATGGAAATGGAGAAGTTTCTAATAAGGAAGAAGCATATATATTGGCCAAAAATAGAATATATTCCTGCATAAATAAAATGTCAGAAAGCAACAAGGCTAAAGATGACTTGAAAAAAGCGGTTGCTTTTCTAGCTCTTGCAGTAAATACAGATGATGAAAATAATGATTTAAATAACAGCAGTAATAATATCACAAAAACAGCAGAGTTCATTAATACATCAGAAAATAATAACATAAAAAAAGAGGATAAGAAAATTATGGATTTACAGGAATTAAAAGAACAGCAGCCAGAATTATATAAAACAGTGTTCAATCTTGGAATAGAACATGAAAGGAAAAGAGTAATGGCTCATATAAAATTAGGAAAGGCAAGCAATCTTATAGATAAATCCATTTCCTATATAGAAAACGGAGCCTCTATTAGTGATGATGAAGTTTTAGCAGAGTATCATAGTGCTCAGCTTAGTAAAAATATACTTAATATGCATATAGAGGAAAATCCTGAAAATACTAATATGCTTTCAGAAGAAGATAAAGATAAGGCATTAGAAGAACAATACTTGAAAGAGTTAAACAAATATAATCCTAAAAGATAAGGAGTATATGAATGAGTAATATCAACGAAGAAAAAATATCATACGATGGAGTAATAAGAAATGTATTAAAAAGCGAAACAGCTTTAGTTACTCTTGAAGCTTCAAGCCCTATTAAAAAAGGCACTATATTAATGAGAAACGGCGACAAATACAAACCTTATGAAACAGGTTCAAGCGATCCAGTAGGCATAGCTTTAAATGATGTAGAAGAAACAGAAGCAGGCGATTATCCTGTAGGAGTAATGCTTTCTGGAAGTGCTGATATAAACAGAGTAATTTTAAAAGGTCAAGAAGCAGGAGCTGGAATCACAACAGAAATAAAAGACAAATTAAGAATGTATTCTATATATTTAGAAAGTTACATAGAGATAGGAAAGTAATAATTTTTAAATATTATAGAAGTGAATATAAAAAGCGAGCTAAAGCTAACAGTTATAAGCTGAGGCGAGTATAGCAGCAATAGGAGTTTACATGCCAAATATTAGAGAGGCTTTTTTAAAGTCATATAAAGAAAGACAAGTTCTTAATCCTTTTTTAAGTAAATGGTTTAAGACAACACCAAGAGATATAGTAAGTGCTGGGAAAGTAAAAATAGATATAATGAGAAGTTCTTCAAAAGTAGCAACAGTTGTTACTGCTTTATCAGAACATTCTGCAAAACTAATAAGAACAGAATATACAGAAAAAGAGTTCACTCCGCCTAAAGTAGCCATAGGATTTGATATAACAGCAGAAGATATAGATACAAAAGTATTTGGGTTAGATCCTTATGCATCTGCAAATGTTCCATATATAGCAGATTTACAGTCAAGAATAATGGATAAAATGCGTGAAGGCGAATTGGCAATAGCAAGAAATATAGAATATCAGGCTTCTCAAATATTCCAAACTGGAAAATTAACATTGCAAGATGATAAAGGAAACAATGTTTATGAGATAGATTATAAGCCTAAAGCAAGCCATATAGTTACAGTATCGACTGCTTGGTCTGATTATACTAATTCAGATCCTGACAAAGATATATCCAATCTTTATAAAGAAATATTAAAAGATGGAAAAACAAGAGCTGTAAATATTATATTCGGATCTAATGCTTGGGAGAATTATTGCAATAACTCCAAAGTAAAAGACAAATTGAATCTTAGAAATGCTAATGTAGGAATAGTAGATCCTAAATATTTATATGATGATGCTGATTATTTAGGTGAGCTTCTTATAGGTACTAATAGATTTAGATGTTACTGTTATGAAGGATATTATACAAATGCAAGCGGAAAAGATGTTAATTTCCTTGATCCTGATAAAGTTATAATGATACCTGATTCAGAAAGTATTAATTGTGATTTCAGAAAAGTATACTGCACATCATCTACTATAACTGGAGTAGATCCTCGCTTAGAAAGTATAATACCTAGTTATATGAATCTTGAAAACAGAGCATACACAATAAGAGCTTGGCTTAATGAACCAGCTGATAGTTTATCTGCTGAAATATCTACAAGACCGCTTTTAATTCCTGTTTCACTAGATAGTTTCGGATGCATAAAAACAACAGTATGATTTTATTGAACTAAGGAGTGTTAAATGAGATATAGGATATGTAAAGGTAAAGCAATTTCTACTAGGAAAGGTATTATAAATGAGCTTGAAGAAATAGATGAAAGTTTATTAGACGGAAATGCAGAAAAATTGCTGAATGCTAAAATTATAGAGAAAATAGAAGAAGATAAAAAAGATGATAATACAGAAACAAGCAGTCAGCAAGAAAATAATACTATTTCAGAAGAAGAAAGTAAAGAAAAGAAATACTCTAAAAATATGGGAGCTAAAAGAAATTGAATCTGCTAGAGCAAGCTAAAAAAGATTTAAGATTTACATTAGAAGATATTAATAATGGTTTTGGTACAGAGTTCCAATTTAATGACGGTACAAAAATAGAATCTATTATATGCAATGTTTCTGATATAGGATTTTTTTTAGATACTAATACTATGGCTGGAGTATCTTCAAGACAGGTAGAAATTACATGCTGTATAGAAACTTTGAAAAATAAAGGTTTTGCCTATCCTTCTAAAAATTGGATTCTAAGCTATATAAATACTAATAATGAAGAATTTTATTTCTCAATAAAGCAGATAAGACCGGACAGAACTTTAGGTATATATAATTTAGTTCTTGAAATTATGAAAATTGATAAAATACCTATAAAAGAATAAATGAAGCATAACAATTAATATGAATGCAATAATAAATAAACTAATTGATAAGAAAGATACTTTTGAAATTATACGTTTAAAGATAGCTAGTATATTAAAATATGAGCTTGAAAATCAAAAGAAACTAGCCAAAAAACAAGGAAAAGATGATAACAAATATAATATAGATATTTATGTAGAAAGAATAAATCCTTGGCTAATTTATTCTAATGAAATAAACGGCGATGAAAAAGGTGCTTTGCCATTAGTTAATATTACATTTGAAAGCGATAATCTCACACAGTCAGGAAGTATGAATATTGTAAGACAAAAATCGCAGGGTACTTTTTATATAGATTGTTATGCTTTTAAAAATAAGAGTTTTGATGAAAATGCAGATGAGGCTTCAAGCAAAGAGGCTGACAGAATATCCACTATAATAAGAAATATATTAATGTATAGCGGATATTTATGTTTAGGTTTAGAAGGTTTAGTAGTAAGACGTTATATCACAAAAAGAGAAAAATTGACTCAAAATAGTGATTCTAATTCTTCAGAAAGCGTAGCAGTTTGCAGATTAACATTAATTGTTGATTATGCTGAACATTCTTTTGAAGAAGATCCTGTAGTATTGGAAAGCATAATAGGTGAATGTTTATTAAATGATACAGGCAAAGTGATATTTAATGCTAATTATATAAGTAAGCCAACAACTGATACTAATATGTAGGCGAACATAACAATATAATAGAAGGTAAATAATACTTAATACAAATTATATAAGTGAGCCGAAACCATCAGCATAATTTATTATGCTGATACTAATAGATGTAGGCGAACATAACAATAATAGGAGATATTTATATGAGTGTAGATGTTAGTGCTTTATCCAGAGTTTTAGGTATAGATGTAACACCTCGTAATTTTAATGTAGGAAGTGCTGTGTTTTTACCTCAAAGAATAGCAATTATAGGACAGGGAAATTCAAATGCACAATATACATTAGATAAATATTTAGTAACAACTTTAGGAGATGTAGCAGAAAAATACGGATATGGTTCTCCTATACATCTTGCATGCAGAATGCTTTTTCCTACAAATAATGACGGTATAGGCGGTATTCCAGTAACTATATACCCTCTTACAGACAAAGAAAGTTCAGCAGCTGCTAATGGAGAAATAACAGTAACAGGAAATGCAGCAGAACAAAAATCTGTAAAAATATATATAGGAGGAATAGCTTGTCAATTTTTAGTATCTAAAGGAGATAATGCAGATTCTGTATTAACAAAGATAAAAACTTCTATAGATAGTGTATTAGAAATGCCTGTAACTACTGGAGAAATATCTGATTCTAAACTTCCTATTATTGCTAAATGGAAAGGAGAAAGCGGTAATCAAATAAGTATAGATATAAGCGAAGCAATAGTTAAAGGACTTACTTTTTCAATTACTAAATTTTCTAATGGTGCTTTAAATCCTGATGTAGATACTGCATTAAATAAAATAGGAGAAGTATGGGAAACATTCATATTAAATCTTTTAAATTATGATGATGAAGATACATTATCTAAATATAGAAACTTTGGTGAAGGAAGATGGAATAATTTAATTAGAAAGCCTTGTTTAGTAGCAAATGGCTGTACAGATGATTTTAATACTAGAACAGCTATTACTAATGGAGATGCTCAAATAACAGATAGAATAAACTTTTTAATTACAAGTGTAGGAAGCAGAGAATTACCTTTCTGCATAGCGGCAAGAGGATTAGCAAAAGATATTGTTAGTACGGCAAATAATAATCCTCCTCAAAATTATAAAGGATATTTAACTCAGCTTGAAGCTGGAAAAGATGAAGAACAGGAAGATTATACAGTAAGAAATAATGCAGTTAAATTAGGAAGCTCTACAAATATTAAAGTAGGAAATACAGCTGTATTAAATGATATAGTTACATTTTATCACCCTGCTAATGATGATATAGGAGTTTATAAATATGTTTGTGATTTAGTAAAAATTATGAACGTATTATTTAACTGTGAATTAATATTTGCAAGTGATGAATGGAAAGGTGCTCCACTATTGCCTGATTCAGCTGTAACAGAAAATCCTACAGCCAAACAGCCTAAGAATGCTAAGGCTGCTTTAATGACATTGGCTGACAGTTTGGAGAAAAATGCAATTATTAGTGATAAAGAGTTCACAAAAGCAAATATAACAGCATCTATAGATAAACAAAATCCTAAAAGAATTAATTGGACATTTCCAGTAAAAATATCTGGCAATGTTGAAATAATAAGCGGAGATATATATGTAGGAGTATATTTAGAAAAATAATAATAGATAGAACAATTTTTATTAGCAACAATAAAAACGAGCCGACCGAGTAGGTACCCTTTGGGTAAGCCAGCAAATAAAATTATTTATTTGATGATTATAGGCTGAGGCAAGTATAAAAATAATAAAAGAACGAGCCGAGGCCAGCAAATAAATTTATTTATTTGATGATTATAGGTTGAGGCGAGTATAACAATAATAAAAAATAATATTTTTAATATTAAAAAGATAATGATAAAAATTGTGAGCATCTGGCAAGTTTACTTGACAGACTAGTTAAAGCGAACAATTTTTATTAGCAAAAATAGGAGGAAATATGGCAGGAGTTGGCGGACCTATTAAAGGAATATATATTGATGGCAGAAACTTCGGAGTAGATGGAGAAGTTGATGCTCAATTCTTTCCGGGAGGTTTTACTAATGAAGTTAAACCTAATGGAGATGGTACTCAAAGACTTGTAAAATCAATAAAACCTTCTGAATTGAATGATATACCTATAGTTATAGATGACAGCAGAGGCGATGAAGAATTTTTACAAAATGTAATGAACAAACATGAGTTTGTACAAATATCATTTACTACTATAAACGGAGATGTATTCAGCGGTTTAGGACAAATAGTCGGAGATGCTTATACTTCTAAAAAAGAACAAACAAAAACAGTAAGTTTTCAGGGAACATTTGAAAAACAAGGATAATTTATGGAAATAAAAATAGAAAGAAAAACTGCAGAAATAGAGTTTAATGACTTTTGCGAAATGTGGGACATAGATAATGATGTTTCTACAATGAGCGAAGAAGATAAAGAAGGCTTTGAGAAACAAAAAAACACAATTATTAAAGCTATTATGCAGGGAAGACTCACTATCAATAAAGAAGATAGAACTTTAAAGTATATTGTATCAGAGTTTTCAGAGAAATCAGGAGAAGAATTAAAAATAAGACGTTTGAAAGGTGCTGATTATATGTCTATGGATAATTATAAAGAAAAAGAAAATGTCCATAAGATGTATTCTGTAATAGGAAATATGATAGGAAGAGATCCTAAATTTATATCCAATTTAGACGGAGCAGACAGTAAATTATTACAAGCTGTTATGATACTTTTTATACAAGGGTAAGTTCTATAATAGCTAAAAACGCAAGAGAAACAAAAGTATTAGGAGTATCAGGAATATGCACTATGCTTTTGCAAATATGTTCAGATTATAGTTCATTACCCAATATAGAAAATATGACTATAGAACAGATAAAATTTTTTTATAATCCATTAATAAGCAGTTTGATAGAAACACAAAAAGAAATATCTAAACTAAAAAAATGAAAGGTTTTTTATGGCAAGCAAATATAGTATAGAAGCAGTATTTAAAGCTATAGATCAATTTACAGCCCCTATTAGGAATATGCAAAAGTCAAGCAATAAATTATCAGCTTCTATACAGACAGACTTTGCCAAAGCACAAAGAGAAGCATTAAAGTTCAAAGATAATTTTAGTAAAAATGTTTCAAAAGCAGTATCAAGTATAGGAAAAATTACAGCTAAAATAGGCATAGCTTCATCAGTAGCAGCAGGTGTAGCAGGTGCTGCTTTTATAAAAATAAGCAAAGATGCCATAGATTTAGCAAGCGATTTAACAGAAGTTCAAAACGTAGTTGATGTTACATTTGGAAAAAATGCTGATAAAATAAATCAATGGTCCAAAACAGCCTTACAGTCTTTCGGACTTTCAGAGCTTCAAGCTAAAAAGTTTACAAGCACATTAGGTGCTATGATGAAAAGCAGCGGAATTGCAGGCGATAAATTAGTTACTATGAGTCAAAATATGTCAGCATTGGCTGGAGATATGGCTAGTTTTTATAATTTAGATATTGAAGATGCTTTTGAGAAAATAAAATCTGGAATAAGCGGAGAAACAGAACCTTTAAAAGCATTAGGTATAGATATGAGTGTTGGAAATCTTGAAGAAGCATTTGATATTGATTGGAAATCTCTTACATCAGCAGAAAAAACTATGTACAGATATAAATATTTAATGAAAGCCAGTAAAGATGCTCAGGGAGATTTTTTAAGAACTATGGATAATTCTCTGGCAAATCAAAGAAGAGTTATAGGAACTACTATAAGTCAAATACTGGCAAGACTAGGAAGTGTATTTTTACCGGGATTAATAAAAATAAGTTCTTCTATTTTAAAAGCTATACAAAGTATAGATGTAGAAGATATTGCTTCAAAACTAGAAACATTTGTATCTTCAATAGATTTTGACTATATAATCAATAATATTAAAAATACTATATCTGATATTATTAGTTTTATAAAACAGATAGATTTCAATTCAATATTTAATAAGGTAAAAGATATAGTTTCCCATATATTTCATTTTGTAAAACAAATTGATTTTAAAACTATACTTAATTTCATGTTTAATTTAATAAAAACTTCTATTACAATAATTAGTGTATTAAAACCTTTTATTCCTATTATACTAGGTATAGTTGCTGCATTTAAAGCATATCAAACTATTATGCTTGCTGCTGCGATTGCTCAAATGGCTTTTAATATAATAATGGCTGCTAATCCAATTAGTATAATAATTATAGCAGTAGGTATATTAATAGGATTAATATATATTTTAATAAAGAACTGGGACACTGTTAAAAATGCTGTTATTAATTTTGTAAATACAGCATTCAATTTTTTAGACAATCTTTTTAATAAAATATATGAGTTTATAGATTCGGCTCCTTGGTTTCTGCAGGCTTTTATAATGCCTTTTAAAATCGGCATAGATTTAGTTAGAACTTTGCTTGCCGTATGGAAAAATGTTGTTAATGCTTTCAAAGAGAATGGAATAAAAAGTGCTTTAATAGAAATTGGAAAAGGAATCATAGCTTTATTAATAACTCCTTTACAAAATGTATTAGGTTTAATTTCTAAAATACCATTAGTTGGAAATATAACAAGCGGATTATCTGAAAAAATGAATGATATAAAAAGCTCTCTTGTAGCACCTACAACAAAAGAAGAAAGAGCAAATGTAACTAAAACTATAGAAAATACAACTAAAGGAATTGTAGAAATAAGAGATACTACAGGAAAAGCAAAAATGACAAGACCTATTAATACAAAAAATCCTAATATCACTTTCAAGCCTTCAGGAGCTTTTTAAATGTCTTGGGAAGATAGATTATTAGAAGCAAGTTATATATCTCCAAGCGGCATACCTTTTAATTTTCTTTATGAAGATGTTTCTTATGAATTTGATAAGAAAACAACATCTTTTATTTTTCCTGATATAGATGGTGCTTATGTTCAGGATATGGGAGTCGGAGAAAACAGATATCCTCTCAATATAATATTTTGCGGTGAAAACTATGACTTGGAAGCTGACAGATTTATTAAAGCATTAAAAGAAAAAGGCCGAGGAACATTAATTCACCCTAAATATGGTATAAAAAAAGTAGTACCTTTTGGAACTATAAAAAGAAATGATGGTATAGTCAATAATGCTAATCAATGCATATTTGAAATAATATTTATAGAAGATAATATACGTACTGATAATTCTTTATTAGGAAGTATATCTAATATAATTGATAAAATACAAAATTGTGTTGATGTATATGCTCAATATGCTTCATTTAATTTTGTTAAAACTTTTGCAGTCACCTCTGTTGGAGAACTTATAACAATCAGAGATATAGCAACACAGTCTTTTACAGATGTATTTAATCAAATATCTTATATAGCAGGCATAAATGATGATTATGACAGTATATTAAAACTTTTAAATGATTCATTTATAGATACAATAAATGAAATAGGAAATAAGCCCATTAATGCAATAAATATGCTTATGAGTGCTATGCTTATTCCTGCTCAAATACCTAATTATGATGTAAGCAGTAAACTTGATATATTTGAAAACCTAATTAATCCAAAATTAAAAACTAAATATAATAAATCTATATATGATGCAAATATAGCAAACACAAATTTTGCTATAGATAAAGTTTTTATGTATACAGCTGCTGCTGGAATGTGTCAGTCTGTCATATATTCTGAAATAAAAACAAGGGATAAAGCATTAGAAATTAATGATAGAATAAATAATAATTATAATAATATTCAGAGATGGTTAGATGATAATATAAAATCTTTATCCTTCACAGATGATGAATCAGACTATAATAATATATTAGAGTTAATATCACAAACTAAAAATTACCTTGTTAATAATGCTTTCAATCTATCTTCTGCAAATAAAATAATATTAGATGAAGATAGAAATATATTTGAATTAGTAAGCGAGCTTTATGGAAGTTTAGAAAATATAGATGATTTTATATCATTGAATAAATTAAATATACAGGAAATAGAAATACTGCCGAAAGGAAAAGAAATAGTATATTATTTATAAATTGAAAAGGAGTAAAACTTTATATTTATGCCTTCCAAACATTTAGTAAAACAGAATGAAGATTTAAAACAAATAGCAATACAATATTATGGCACCACTCAAAAAATTAATTTAATTATTAAGTCAAATTCATTTTTAGCAGTTAGAGAAATAATTAACAGCTTACCTCAAATAATAGAAGGCGACATTTTATTTATTCCATAATATATAAAAAACTGTTCGCTTGTAGGCTGTGTATACTAAAGTATACACAGGCTCACAGTTTTTTATTTGAATATATAAAAAACTGTTCGCTTGTAGGCTGTGTATACTAAAGATACATAGTTTTACTGACAATTTATTTTCAAAAATTAAAGCTATATTGCAATGATAATTTGTTAGATTATTATTTAACAATGCTTAGTAATATAATAGAAAATATATTTAATAATACTATAAATAAATCTAATAAAGGTTTAAGAGTAACCATAAAATCTAATATAGATGTTATGGAATATAGTATTAATCAAATAATAGATTTTAAATTTGTATCAACTATAGATTCTTTTGATAAAGTAGATTTAACTATTCCATATTTTGAAAACTATTTATCAAAAAATAATATAAAACATGATCCGTTTTTAGATTTATTTACTCCTTTAAGTTTTAAAGAGTGTAAAGTTTACTATGATGATGAATTAATATTAAATGGTATTTTGCTTTCTTCCATACCTTCAATTTCAGAAAGTTCTAAAATAATACAAATAACTGTTGCGGCTTCCGCTTCCATAATTAATGATGTAAATATAGCTGCTATAGAAGCAAACTCTAAATTTGAATTTGAAAATATGCCATTAGTGGAAATAGCAAATGAAATATGTTCGCCTTATGGAATAAAAACTGTAATAGAAAATATATATGATTTTAAACCATTCAGCAAAGTAGCCATAGAACCAGAACAAACAATATTTGATTTTTTAGTAGATTTAATAAAAAATGAAGGAACTTTAATAACTAATAATAGCAATGGAGATTTATTATTTCATAAAATAATAAGCAAATTACCAAGCTGTATAATAGAACAAGATAAATACCCTTTTATAGATGCATCTCCTTCTTTTAATCCTCAAAGTTTTTTCACAAATATAGTAGCTTTATCAGAAATAGACAGTGATAAAAATATAAAGGACACTATGGGAAATTATCCTATGGGAAATGATATTCTTCCAGCACCTTTAAGAAATAATAAATCTATTTTTAATATATTGCTAAAAAGAACTCATATATTTGTATGCAAAGTAAAAAAAGGAATTACTTATGATCCTTATACTTCTGCTAAAGTAAAATATGGCAGAATGCTTGCTAATAGTATTAGTTATACTTTAGTTGTAGAAGGACATAAAAATAATACAACTAATGAATTATATAAAAAAGGAGATTTTATCACTGTATATGCTCCAAATGCGGCTATTATGCAGCATACTACTTTTTTGATAAAAGAACTTGAATTAAATAGAACAGTAAGAGGCGGAGATATAACAACAATGACTTTAGTTTTACCAGAATCTTATACAACAGATATAAACACAAATGAATTATTTAATAAACTGCCTTGGTTAAAATATGATGTTAATAAGTAAAATAAATACTTTAAATGTATAAATGAAGATAGCAATAATATGAGCATATTATCAAAAATACAGTCCCATAAAGTTAATAATGGAATTATGAAAAAAATTATAGCTACTGTCAAACGTAGTTTTGGAATAAGTATTAATGCTGATATAGCAGCATCAGCTGGAGAAGACAGCGTACCAATAAAAGATGATATAGGTGTTTTAATAGAAGCCGGCGGTATTGGAAATTATGTACTTGTAGGTGTTATAAGCGAATCTCAGGGAGCTAAAGAAGGAGAAAAAATATTATATTCAAGAGATTCTAATTCTAATGTAATGACAAAAATATATTTGACTAACACAGGAGCATTATTGATAGAATCAAAAGATATTATAACAATAACAGGAGAAAAAACATTAGATATAAAAACTAAAGAAGATATTAATATAAAAAGCGATAACAAAGTAGTTATTAATGAAGGAAATGATTATGCTGTAAAGTTTAATGAACTTGACAGAGAAATGAACACATTAAAAGAGCAATTAAACGGATTTATAAAAGAATATAATCTCCATACACACGGTACTCCTAGCGGAGCATCAACACCTCCTGCAGTTCCTTCTGTAACTAATATATCTTTAAATATATCATCTTCAAAATCAGATACACTGCAAATACCATAGGAGTATAAAATGAATTATAAAGACGGAGACGTTTTGCTATCAATGACAAATGATGGATTAGATATAAATATAAAAAATAATTTAATTGAATGTACTTCAGGATTTGAAACAGCAATATATTTATCTTTATTTGGAGGAAATGAAAAAGATGACAGCAGCAATTCAAATGAAAAATATACATGGTGGGGAAATAATATACAAAGCATAGATTATTATCAAAGTAATACTTTATCTATTATTACAGGTAAAAATGCAAATGCAAGAAATTTACAGCTATTAGAAAAAGCCATTTTATTAGATTTGAATTGGATTATAGAACAAAATATAGCTGATACCATAGAAGTTAATTGTACAATACCAAACTTCAATGAATTAGAAATACAATTAAAAGTTTTAAGAGATAATAAATTAATTTCAAAGAGTAATTATAAAACAAATTGGGAAACTGTAAAATAGGAGTATTATATGGCATTAGAACAAAAAACAGTAGATGAAATATATAATTTAATTATGGAACATATGAAAGCAGAAATAGGAGAAAACATTCCAATACTTCCAAAATCATTTATAAGTATATTTTCAAAAGTTCTTGCTGGTGTATTTATGATTTTATATAAAAGCTGTTCTTGGATATTTTTGCAAATATTTGTATCAACAGCTTCATTTGATGAAATAACGGTATTAGGAAATAAAATTACTCCGCTTATAGAATGGGGACGTTTAATAGGAATAGGAGATCCTACTCCAGCAACTCAAACCAAAATAACTGCTATTGTTAATGTAAAAAGCATAGGTTCTACAATGTTTTCAGGAACTCAATTTATATCATCATTAAACGGACTTACATATATAACTACTAAAAGCTATACTTTTAATTCTGAAGAAGAAACTATAGAATTGACTTGTTCTGAAAGCGGTTCAAAAGGAAATATGCATAAAGGTGATACTCTAAATATATCATCTCCCTTATCTTCAATAGAAGGAACTATAACAGTAAATGATTTAATATCTGTTGGAACTGACAGAGAAAATGAAACTAGCTATAGAGAAAAGATAAAAAATAGATTTCAATTACAGCCTCAGGGAGGTGCTTTAAGTGATTACAGACAATGGAGCAAAGAAGTTGAAGGAGTAGCAAATGCATATATTTATACCGGAGATCCCGGAAATGTTATGATATATATTCTTGCCGATTCTTCTGTTTATGAGGATAGAATACCAGATGATGCTTTATTAAAAAAAGTAGGAGAATATATAGATAAGGACCCTTCTACAGGGCTTGCAAGCAGAAGGCCAATAGGAGCTATTATTGACCCAGACGGAGACAAAAGTTATAAAAATATAAAACCTATTGTAATAAAAGAGTTTGATGTAGAAATTACAGAAATGGAAGTTGAAAATATAGAAGAAATATCATTAAAAATAAAAGAATCTTTAACTTCTTACTATCTTGAAAGAGAACCTTATTTAGATGGTCTGAGTTTGCCTCCTTCTAAAAATGTGATAAATGAAACTAATATAACAGCTTTAATAGATGATATATTATCTGCAAGTAATGGAAGTTTTACAACAGCCATTAATTTATTGAATGATTCTGTTACTCCAAGGTATACATTAAAAGAAGGAGAAGTTGCCAAATTAAAAAGTTTAAAAATTAATGAGGAGATAGTTTAATGTCTTATAATGAAAAGTATTTTAATATTTTTAAACTTTTATTTCCAAAATCAAGATTATGGAGTTTTATAGAAACTAAAAACTTAACTAAGTTTATAAAAGCTTTAACTTCTTTACCAGATGATATTAGAAAATATATAGATAAAATATATTTAGATTTATTCCCTAATAGTACAAGAAGTTTAGAATTGTGGGAAGAACAATATGGAATAATAGCACCGAATAAAAATGAAAGTATCAGAAGAAATACTATAGCTATGAGATGGAAAGATAAAGGCGGACAGTCAGCTTATTATCTTCAAAATATACTACAAGGTAATGGTTTTAGTGTTCGTGTTTATGAAAACATACCTATAACAGATCCTAATTTATTTATGAAAGATTTAAGTTCTACTGACTGGATATTAACTAATGGTTTTATTCCATTTCAAACAGATATACCAGATATAAAAGTTGTAGCTGGAGGCGGCTGGTATGCAGGACAGAATAAACTTGTTTGCGGATATTTTGAAAAATATAAAACATTAGATACTGAAGCATTTATCCCTACAGAATCAAAATATTTTCCTTTTTGTTTTTTTATAGGAGGAGATGTAGAAAGAGATGATAAAGGCAGAATCATAAATATGCAGCCTGTTATAATACCAGCTGACAGATTAGAGTATTTTAAACAATTAGTTTTATCTATTAAACCAGCTCATACTTGGGCTTTAATAAAATCAAGGAGTTAATAATTATGAATAAAGAACAAATACAAAAAGTAAAAGAATATCTAAAATCAAAATCTGATAATATTGTAGCTAAAAATATGCTAAATACTATAACGGAGTTAGAAATAAATGATTTTGAAAAAAATAAAAATTTAATAACCAATATCATAGAAATGAATATATCTAAACATATACTAGATAAGATTTTATAAAAAGCATTTTATATATTGTTTATATAAGAAATTATATTTCTATAATTATATAAAAAATTAAATTATAGGAATATTTTATGAAACTCAAAATTATAAAACTTTTTTTTATTATTATTAATAATATCTATAACAGCTTCATCTCAGGAAAAAATTGTATATATTACAAGAACAGGCGAAAAATATCATTTAGAACATTGCAGTTCATTAAGAAGATCTAAAATAAAAATAACATTATCTGAAGCTATAAAAAAGGATATGAACCTTGTAAAAGATGTAAACCTTAAAAAAATATATTTTTTAGGCTTAAAATGCAAATTTTATTTGTTTAACAATATTTATAAAACTTATTTAAGGATAAAAAAATGAAAAAATTATTATTAATTTATATGGTATTATCTATTAGTCTATTTGCTTTTGAAACTACAGAAAATAATATAAATAACAATATTCTTTATAATATTGAAGTAATACGTATATATGATGGAGATACATTTTTTGTTAATATTCCTGATGTTCATTGGCTTATAGGATCAAATATTAGTGTACGCATAAGAGGCATAGACACTCAGGAAATTAGAGGTGGTACAGAAGAAACTAAAGAACTAGCAAGAAAATCAAAAGAGGCATTAATCAAATTATTTGAAGGCAGAAAAATAACTTTATATAATCTTAATAGAGATAAATATTTTAGAATACTTGCTGATGTCAAAGCTGATGATATAGATGTAAAAGACTATATGATAAAAAATAATTATGCGAAACCTTATAACGGCGGTACTAAAGATAGTTGGTAATATTATAATTTTTATTACCATTCTTAATTATTGAATATTTTTATTATAGCAATCAATACTTTTATAAATGCATTGATTGCTATTAATATGTTGATGTAATAAGTTATTTTTTATTAAAAAATATTTCATATATAAATGCTGGCTTATTTGAAATATTTAGTTTTATTTCTATATTGCTATTATCTATAACAATTAAAAATATTATTATTACTGCAGTTAAAAATACTAATGATATAATAATACTCTTTACTATTTTAAAAAATAGTACTATAATATTTATATTGGACATGGTTTTAGCCTCCAAAGTTAAAATTATGTTTTTAGGGTAAGGTTTTCCCAGAACCTTATCCTTTTATTTTTTAATAATTTTTACTTTTTGTTTTGCTCCTCCATATACATTCTATGAAGTGCTATTAAATATTCGCTTACATTCATTGCAGATTTTTCCTATTTCTTTATTTTTTATTTTCTTTTAAATATGCTAAATAAAACTTATGTACATTTATTATATATTCCTTAAGCGTCATATTGTACTTTAAAGCATTTTCTCTTATTTCTTTTCCTATTTCTTTTGGTATACGTACGGCTATCATATCACAGCCCTTTATACTTTTAGCTTCACTTTGTATTTCAAACTCTTTTAATTTAGACATTAAAAACTCCTTGAATATTATTTAATGTTAGTATAAAATAATGCTAGTTAGTATTAACATTAATTTTTTAATTCTTTTATAAGTAATGTTAATGCTATTATGATGATGAATATTTCAGTACCATTCATAAGGAATCACCTCCTTTTGAAGTATTCTATAGCTTAGGACTTTGCCGAGTTCTAAGCCATTTTTTTATTTATCAAAATTATAAAATGCTCAAAAATCATTGCAATATAGCTAATATTTTTTAATTAATACTTGTTAAAAAGTATTAAACTTTGTCATAATTATTTTTTAATGATTATCTCTTTAATAATGAAATAGAGTAATAAACAATACTTAAATGTAATATATACAGTACAATACAAAAAATTTAATATAATAAAAATATTTAATGAAAATTTATTTAAGACGATAATAATTACATCTAAGAAAACAACTCTATTCTTTTTCAAAAGTCAAGCAAATTTTTTAGAATAAAAATGGAGTTGTTTTTTTATGCTTAATGCTGAAAAATATAATCTTTATGATTATTCCAAAGATGTCAATTTTATTCTTCAATTTGCTGATTATCTTTCTATAGATAAAAGTTCATCAACTGTAAAAACATACAAAAATAATATTATATATTTTTTTAAGTTCATAATTAAACAAGATAATGATTATTCTATTTTCTCTGAAAAAGATTATATCTATATTTGCAGTACTGAAGTTTTATACCAAAATATAAATAAAGAATTATTAGAAAAATATATATCATATCAAACAGAAATTAAATTATCATCTGATATTATTAACTGCAGAATAAATGTTGTTAAAAGTTATATGAAGTTTTTGCATAAGAAAAAAATAATAGAAGCTAAAATATTGATAGATACTTTTGATGATATAAAAAGACCTAAACCAATAATAAAAGAACAGTTGGTAGTAAAAGCAAATCAGACTTTAGATATTATAAAAAAAATAGAAAGAACTTCAAAAGACAGTTTCATAAATCAAAGAAATATTTTAATGATGCTTTTAATGTCAAACACAGGTATTCGCAGAAAAGAAACTGCAGGCATAGATATTAGAAATATTAATCTTGAAAACAAAACTATAACTATTTATAAAACCAAAGGAAACAAACCGAGAATAGTTGTTTTTTCTGATATGATTAAAGATGTATTAATTGATTATATAGCAGAACGTGATGAGATATTAAGAAAAAATAAAATTAAAGAACAGAATAATCTTTTTATAAAAAATAATGGTCAGGATTTAGCAATAGAAACTATAACCATGATTATGAGAATAATATCAAAAAGAAATAAAATAAAAATAACCTGCCATTCTTTTAGGCGAGGATTTGCAACTGACATGGCAGAGAGCGGAACAGAAACTTATTTAATAAGCAGGATGATGGGACATTCAAATATCAATACAACAACAAGCAGATATATTTATGTGCTTATGAATATGATAAAAAATGCAATGAGTAATCACCCATTCAATAAAGTAAATACAGAAAAAATAAATAGAGATAATGAAATCCAAAATATAAAAAATGATTTTCAGGAAAATATTACAAATACGCTTAATACAATAGTGATAAAAATGAATGAGCTTAATAATAGGATTGATAAACTGAGTACAAAAAATGTATAGCTAGGCTATGTATTAATACTATACTGTATTATGGTATTTATAAATAACATAGCTCTTAATAATCAAAACTTTTTGATGTAACTTTTATCATTAATTTGGTGATTTTTTATAAGATGCACGAAATGCACATGCACACTTTGTACACTTTACTGTTAAGATGCACGAAATGTACATGCACGCTTTGTACACTTTACTGGTAAGATGCAAAAAATGAACATGCACACTTTGTACACTTTACTGGTGAGATGCACGAAATGAACATGCACGTTTTGTACACTTTACTATAAAAAATTATGATTTTATTTACTGCCTTTTTTCTATTAGGAGCTATTTTAATTTTTAATTTATGCTATTGCGATAACATCATCAAAAATTGAGTTTTGATTTTTGATTTGAAGGGCTTTATTTGAAGCGTAGAGGCTTGTTTTTAGGGCTTTTTTAGGTTTAATATAGATTTATGTATACCAGATTAAAAAACTTCAAAAACACGGCTTTTTTATAATTACTAGATAACTATGTTTTTTAGTTTTTTTATTTTTAAAATCTTTAAATCAAAAAGAAAGTCTTTAAAGTCAGTTAGTCAGTTAACTAACTTTGCAAAAAATGTGCCAAAACAAATAGACTGACAGACTGACTTACTCAAATTTATTTTATTAAAAAATTAGTTTTAAAAATTTTTTGTATTTTGTTGACTTTAAAATTATTTTGTGTATATTAGTTAATGCGAATAAAATTATTAAATGCTATCTAAAAAAGGCGTGAGAAACCTTTTAGCATTGAAGGATAAAACATGTGTAATATAGTTGTATTATGCTCTGGTATATTGTATACTTTGAGCAAGTTTAGTAATAGTTCTTTTAATTTAATAGCTAGAAATGCAGTACAAGTAATGATTATATTATACTCTCAATTTTATAATCCTTCTTGTAATTTTATTCGCAATAAAAACAAATACTTGTACTGCTTTTTTATAGATTTTAAAAAATTCGTTAAACTTTTAAGTTTGTCAATTTTTTGTTGTTCTTTTTCCAGCCTTCGCTCTGCGGGCTTCGCCAAAAGAACCTTATATCCTCGACAAGCTCGGATACGCTTCGCGAAAGTGCAAGTATTGAAGTTATTATTAAATCGTACTAATTATGTTTTATATGTGGGATAAATTGCTAAATTTAGAATAAAATGCAGCCTTTTTCCTTCTTTGTGGCAACAAAAGAAGCGGGGAGCGGGGGCTAGTCCCCGAAAATAATAAAAATATAAAAACTAATTTTGACAAACTGTATTTGTTTAGGTATATACTCAATAAAAAATTTATAATACTTAACGGCTATACAGACATCGAAAAATATCTTGAAACTGCAATTATAAATAATATTTAAATTACTATTAAATAACAATAAAAATTTTTCAAGCAAGTATAATATGTATTTTATAATAAATAAATTTATCAATATCATTTGACAAAAATTTATCATAGGTATAATATTTTTCGTTAATAAAAAATAAATTAGCGGTGTTATGTATTATGCTGAGTATAGAGAATCTAATTATAATAATTATAGGCTGTTCAATAGCAGGTTTTGTTGATGCGGCTGCTGGAGGAGGCGGACTTATAAGTCTTCCTGCATATTTAATAGCTGGTATTCCTCCGCATACGGCACTAGCTACAAATAAACTTACATCCACTTCAGGTGCTGTAGTATCTGCCTTTACCTTCTTTAAAAATGGAAAAGTTACTTCAAAACTAATAAAATTTTTAATACCTATGACAATATTAGGATCTATTGCAGGTGTGCAGGTTATAGTATTGATAGACGCTAAAATATTACAGCCTTTGATAATGATATTAATTCTAGCTGTCGGTATTTATACTTTATTTTCAAAAACTTTTGGAACCGAGAACTTATTTGATGAAAATAATTTAAAAAGAAAAAATTATATAGCAGGTATGTTTTTTGCATTTCTTTTGGGTTTTTATGATGCTGTATTTGGACTTGGTACTGGAAGTTTTTTAATAATGTTTTTTGTGCTTTATTATAAAATGGATTTCCTTCTTGCATCTGGTAACGCTAAGGCTTTGAATCTTACAAGCAATTTATGCTCATTAATAATATTTGCAATAGAAGGAAAAGTTAACTATATGGCTGGAATATTTGTTATACCTTTTATAATGATATCAACCTACTTTGGTGCTAAGTTTGCAATTAAAAAAGGAATAAAAGTTATAAAGCCTATATTTGTAACCATATCACTACTTACCACATTAAAAATATTAATAGATATAATTAGATAACAAATATATTTTTTGATAATTAGTATAAATAACTGATGCAATTATAAGTTAATCAATATAGAGTTCATCAATAATAAAATGCAAGCAAATAAAAAACTAATAAATTTATATACATAATCATTTAATTTTATAAATATAAAGTAATTATTTAGTACTTCTTTTTTATAGTCATAAAAATATTTAAATACTTATATAAAAAATTATGATTGACATTTTATGATTTTTATAATAGAGTAATCGGCATGCGGAGCGGGTAAACGCGGTATTTAAGTAACTAATACTGAGGAAAGTCCGTACCTCTAAAGGGCATCATGCAAGCTAACGGCTTGAAGGCGAAAGTCTATGGAAAGTGCAGCAGAAAATATACCGCCAATTTGGTAAGGGTGAAAAGGCATGGTAAGAGCATACCGCATTTGTGGCAACATAAATGGCAGTGTAAACCCCATGAGAGGCAAGAGCAAACAGAAACGGATTGCCCTTTTCCTAAGTTTCAGGTGGCTCGCTGGAATATTATAGTAATATAATATCAAGATAAATGTTTACCTTAAATGACAGAATACGGCTTATAGCTCCGCTTACTTTTTATAATAAAAAAATATCTTACACATATAAAATATTATCCTAAACAAGTAGATTATATATTAATATTTCTTATCTATTATTATTTTATTATTCTCATGTCTTACTTCAAGTTTCTACACTTTTTCTAATGAAAAATCAAAATACTATCTGTAATGTTCACCTCTTCTCTTTTCCATTTCAAACATAATTAAAACCAATATTTTAACTGACAAAATGAAGCATCGTACATTCGTAATAAATAACTTAGGTGAGAGCAGATTATATAAAATAAAAAATATGTAATACTTTTTATCTTAAATTATAGATAACTACAAACTAATACAATTATGTTCATGTATCTGTTTATTATATTCATTATTATATTTTGTTTTTTAGATTTATTACAGCTATTTATATTTATACTCTGTCTGCTACGTCGTTTAGTATAATATTATAATCTTGAACATTTTCTATATTAAGCAGATGCCCCGCATTTTCAACTATAAATATATTTTTTTCTGGAGATATTATAGTTTCAAAATATTTTTTTACTTCTATAGTTGGAACCTGCCAATCATGAGAACCGCATATAAAAAATATAGGTATTTTAAAACTCTTATAAGAACTTATATCAAAATCTATAAGATAATCCAAAAGATTTTTATTAACTTTCAAAACTGAAATATATGCAAAAAGATCCTTCAAAGAAAATATAGGACTCTTTCTTATAATATTCATAAGTTTTAGAGTTCCTTCATGATAGCCTGCCAATCCGTATTTTACTTGTATAATTCTAAATTTCATTACAGCTTTCCAAATATTATCTTTATCTATATTAAAAGGATAGTCTCTCATCTCTTCCATTTTTTTTATGTATTTTTTCGACTTTGAGTTTTTTACTATTTCAAAACAATGAGTAAATGCTGTCTTTTCTCCTTTAAGAAAGTTAACAACTTGCCCCATTCCTATATAAGCTGAAACATAATTATGATACTTTTTTATAAACTCAATACCCAAAACAGTCCCCCAAGAATGTCCAAGCAAAATTATATTATCACTTTTGTATTTTATTCTGACATAATCTATTATGCATTTTAAGTCTTCTATTAGATTTTCAATGGTAATATCTTCTGTTTTAGTATTATTTTTTATTTGAGTTCTACCTGCTCCTCTTTGGTCATAATAAATCAAATTATAGCAGTTTTTATAATTTTCTGTTATATATAAAAAATGAGCCTCAGATTGTGCAGGACCTCCATGCAGAAATATTATAGTCTTATCAGACTTTCTATAATAATGAATAAGATAATGCTCTATTCCGTTTACTTTTATATACTCTTCATAAAAGTCTTTGTAGTTTTTCATAAATATTTCCATTTAGTACAAAATTGCGGGATTTATATATGTCTTTCACCTATAAGGCAGTTAATGTCTATATTCCTAGTTACATCTTTCCTCTTTTGTGTGTCCCTGCTCAAATTTTTTTTTGAAGATATATATACTAGGTTTAAATTCCCGCTATTTCCAACTATATTAAATAAGTTTAATTTTTACCTATTTTAAAAAAATGTCAATAACTAAAACAAAAAATTTTTTAATTATATATTATGGTGTAGTTGGTATATAATTTCCAAAATTGCTGTATTATAAAACATAAATGTGCTCTAAATAAAATGTATGGTAGTCTGATATATTGCATTTAAGTATTCCTTAATTTATTAAAGTAAACAAGCGGTGTGCTATAATTTTGCATCAGAATGTATGCGTTTATAGTCCCAAAAATTGTTATATTTTCTTAATTTCAGATTAGCTTTCTCTAAAGTTAATTCCTGATTACAAAAGTCATAAAATTTTTTTGGTCACAGTTATGTACTTCGTTGCTCTGTATGCTGTAGGTAAGGCAGCTGCTCGGTGTTAATGCCTCACTTTGCGGAAAGACTGCATTTTTTGACTAAAATAGAGGTATTATCATACATTTAAAACTTATTTTATAAATAATTAGTAATACTTTACTATTTATAACTTATCATTATATTAATAAATTGGTCAAAATTTAGAAACTATATTTGTTTAGGTATAAACTAATTAAGTATTATATTTATAATAAAAAATAAAATAATAAGTTTATAAAAAGATATTTTTAATGTATAATAATATCATTCGTTATTTTTATATTATTTTAAGGAGATTATTTTATGTCTGAAGTAAAAAGAATTGCTATAATAGGAGCTATGGATTCTGAAATAACTAATTTTAAAGGTATGATAGAAAATATAGAAGAAATTGAAATAGCTAATATTACTTATTATAAAGGAGTATTATGCGGAAAAAATGCAGTATTATTAAAATCCGGAATAGGAAAAGTTAATGCGGCTATTGCTACAACTATAGCTATAGAGAGATTTAATGTAGAAAAAATAATATTTACAGGTGTTGCTGGTTCTGGAAATCCAGATTATGATATATCTGATATAGTGATATCAAAAGACTTAATAGAGCATGATTTTGACACAAGCGATTTAGACGGTGATGAACTTACTGTACTTGTAAAAGGATATGATAAAAATTATTATCCTGCTGATAAATCATTAATAGAGCTAGCCGAAAAATCTGCACAAAAAGTTATTACCGACAATAAAATATATATTGATACCATAGCTACAGGAGATCAGTTTGTAGGTAATAATCAAAAAGTTAAGCAGATACACAATAAGTTTAAAGCAGGTGCTATAGAAATGGAAGGAGCTGCTGCGGCTCATGCTGCTTTGATGTATAAAGTTCCTTTTGTAGTTATACGTTCATTATCTGATAAAGCTGACAGCGATGCTGTAGTAGATTTTCCTAAATTTGTAGTAAAATCTGCTCAGAACTCTATGAAAATAGTGGTAGAAATGCTTGAGAATATGAAATAATTTTTAAAATAAATAATAGAGTTGTTTGAAAATAAATATATAAAGTTTTAAACGGCTCTATTTGTTTATAATTCAAGTATTACATGCGTTTTTATGTTTCGTATAAATATAGTATTTATAAATCATCTTATTTTACAGATTAACAAATAAAATAATTCGCAATTTTTAAAATTAAATAGTTTTTTATATATACATATTATACATATATAAAATATTACTGCTTACAATAAATTTACTATTGAAAATATTATACATTTATAATATAATCTTCATTATTAATTAACATAATATCGGAGTTTCTATGCCTGATAAAAGAACGATATTAAACGGTAACGGCGTAGGTGATGATGTTGCAATAGGAAATTCTTTTCTTTACACACCTTCACTAAGTACCCCTGTTTATAAAATCGAAGAAAGCGATGTAGAAGAAGAATATAAAAGATTTGATGAAGCAATTAAAAAATCAATAGAAGAAATTGAAGAACTTCAAAACCATGTGGATAATAATATTAAAAATATTTTATATACTCATATATTAATGCTTCAGGACAGAGTAATAATAAGACAAGTTAAAGAAGAAGTAAAAGCAAAACTATTTAATGTAGAGCATGTGTACGATACAATAATATCAGGATATCTTGATAAACTATCTTCTGTTAATAATAAAATGCTATCAGAAAGAAGCAGCGATATAGCGGATATAAAATCAAGACTTATAAGAAATCTAATACAGCCTAATTCTGGAGATTATTCTCAAATACCAGAAAATTGTATTATAATAGCAAAAACACTTACTCCAAGCGATGTATTAAAGTTTAACAGTATAGGAGTAGCTGGATTTATAATAGAAAGCGGCGGATATACTTCGCATGCCGCTATACTTGCTAAATCATTCGGCATAACAACAATATTTAATATAGCCGATATATCAAGCAAAATAAAAAACGGAAGAAAAATAATAATAGACTGCAGAAGTAATATTGTAATTATGAATCCAAATGAAAAGGATATTGCTAACTATACTATACTTACAGAAAATATAAAACAATTCAAAGAACAGTCTATAATAGATGCAAAAGAAAAAGCCTTAACAAAAGATAATATAGAAATAAAAGTTCATGCGAATATAGATATACCAGAAGAGACAGATAATTTATTAAAACATGGTGTAGATTCTATAGGATTATACAGAACAGAGTTTTTATATATATTTTCAGAAGAAGATATTGCTACAACACTTCCTAGCGAAGAAACTCAATTTAAAGTATATAAAAATATAGCTTCAAAGATGAAAGGAAGAGTTGTAATAAGAACTTTAGATATAGGAGGCGATAAAATATCTCCTGCTTTGGGACTTAATTTTAAAGAAGATAATCCATTCTTGGGCTGGCGTGCTATAAGATTCTGTTTATCAAACAGACAGTTGTTTAAAGATCAGATAAAAGCATTGCTCAGAGCTTCGCATTATGGAAATATAGAAATTATGATTCCTATGATAAGCACTTTAGAAGAGTTTATTGAAACTAAAAGATTTATTGAAGACATAAAAGAAGAATTAAGAAAGGAAAATCAGCCCTTTAATGAAAATATAAAAATAGGTGCTTTAATAGAAACACCTTCTGCTTCCGTAATAATAGACTTAATAATAAAAGAAGCTGACTTTTTATCTATAGGATCTAATGATTTGGTTCAGTATATGATGGCATGCGACAGAACTAATGAGAAACTCTCCTATTTGTACAACCCTATAGATATATCTGTTTTAAGAGTATTAAAAAGAGTAATAGAAACAGCAAATAAAAATAATAAGCCTATAACATTATGCGGTGAAATGGCTAGTGTTGCTATGTATACTCCTGTTCTTCTTGGTCTTGGAATAAGAGAGCTTTCTATGTCTGTTACTTCTATTGCTAAAATAAAAAATCTTATAAGAAGTATAAGCATAGAAGAATGCACAAAATTGGTAAATGAAATGCTTGAAAAATGCGACAACAATTTTTCTAAATCAATTTTATATAGTTTTATTAAAAAAATAGATATAAAAAATTATAAAGGCATAAGTGAATGAAAAAAATTTTATTAATATTAATGGCTGCATGCATATTAATATCATGCAAAGTAACAAAATCTATAGATGAATACCAAAAATTAAAAACAATAGAAAAAACAGAGGATTACGGACCTTTAGGAGATTTCTTAAAAACACTTCCTAAAACTGAAGGAGAAAATGCCCAATCACCATACAATGAATTAACAGCCTTTATTAAAGGAAGAAATCAAATATTATCATCAAACTATAAAGAAGGTTTTGAGACTTTAGCAAGATTTTTATTCACATATCCTTCAAGTTATTATGAAAGCGAAGCATCTTATTTACTAGGTCAGGCTTTAATATACATGGTAGAAAATGAACCCTTATATATAGAAGAGTTTTATACGCAATTATTATCAGAGGGAATAGTCGAAGGCGAAGAGAATAATGATGATAATGTTACAAATCTCACAGCTTCTTTAAACAATATATACAGCCAGTTAGGAATTGTTGTAAAAGATGGAAAGTACTCTTTTAACGGATATACTTTTGACAGAATACTTCAAGATGAAGAAAGTGCTTTTCCATTAAAAGATTTTGCCTACTATTTCAGTATAAGACACAGATTTAGCAATATAGAAAATGAAAATGATAAAGCAAAATTTATAACTAATATCACATACTTAAAAAGATTCTCTGAACGCTACAGAACAAGCGTATTGCAGGAAAGTATATTAAATAATAAATCATATTTCCCAGATGTTCTTCCATTTGATTTAACTGCTAATGAGAAAAAAAACTATAATGATACTGTAGAAGCTGTGAAAAACAGAATAGAAGGAATAAGAGCAGCATATGAAGAAGAATATTATGTAATAGGAAATGGTATTATTATAAGAGACAGAATACCTGCTGTAACTTCAGGAACAGAGAAAGAACTTTACAGACTATACAATTATGATTTTGTAACCGTATTAAATAAAACTAATGTATATAATGCTAAAGAGAGAGAAAGAGAGGATTGGGCTTTAGTAAGATATGATACATACTACGGACCTATAGTTGGCTGGAGCTATTTAAGATATATGACTAATAATATACAAAATATAGAAGATATATTTGAAAATTATAAATCAGCTATGAACTCATATAAAAATTATGACTATTTAAAATCTTCTGATTTCTTTTCATATATATTAAACAGCCCTGAAACAAATTACTTTACCGACAAATCAGTATATTTTCTTTGGAAAGTTAATAACAAAATAGGCGAACTTGTAAGCTCTAAAAATAATCCTTATTATGAATATGTACTGGATTATCCTAAATATTTTTATTATAATACCAATAACAATGTTCTTCAAAGCTCCACTTTATTATATAATTATTTAATAAAAATACTACCTACCAACCCGTACAGATTTGTTATAAGCGGAGACAGTGAAGCAGAATACAGCGTGGATTAATTTTTTATTATATTATTAATTATTAACAATATTCTATACTTCATAAAAAAGAAATTTGATGTTATAATTTTTATAAATTTAGAAGTTGGAATATATTATGAATATATTAGATAATGTTAATACTAAAGTTTTTGAAATTTTTAAAACTGAAGAAAATATTAAAGAAATAGGAATACTTTCTGCTTATTGCAGTTATAGTGCATTTTATGATATAGCAAATGATGAAACAGCAAGAAAAACATTTTTAGAAGCAAACGTAAAAATTATTATGGGTATGAATATTGACCCTAAAATTCAGTGTTTATATATTAATTATAATCAAAATAATACAAAAACAACTACTGAAGAATTTAATGATTTTGTTGAGTATACAATTAACGAATTAAATAAAAATCAAAACAATAAAATAGTATTAGAACTATTTAAAGAAAAATGTCAAAACTCTACTCTTGAAATAAGAAGTGCAAACGATAAAACTCATGCAAAACTCTATGTATTAAGATATAATGATAAAAGTACAATAAAGAAAATGCATGGCTGTGCAATAATAGGTTCTAGTAATTTTTCGAGAGAAGGTCTTCATCAAAGAAAAGAAATTAATGCATATACAGAAGATGGATTTGAAGATTTTTATAATTTTTTTCAAGATGAATGGAAAAACACATCAAGTATATTAGACAAAGAAAATGAAAAAGAATTCTTTGATAAAGTTGGAATAAAAGATAAAGAAGAAATAAAACAAAATAATAATGATGTTAAAGAAACTGATAAATACCATACTCCTTATGAGATATATTTAAAAGTTATATATGAATATTTTAATTTTTTTACCAATGAAAAATTATTATTCACTCCTAAAGATTTCAATTATTCAAATTATAAATATCAGATAGACGCTATAAAAAGCGGGATTAAAAGCATCATGACATACGGCGGAGTTTTAATATCTGATGTTGTAGGACTTGGAAAAAGCATAATAGCTTCGGCAATAGCTAAAAATTTAGTTGAAATGAAAGCTATTGAAGAAATTATAATAGTATCTCCGCCTAAAATAATATATTCTTGGGAGAATTATAATTCCGAGTTCAAATTAAATGCTTTAATAAAAAGTGTCGGTAAATTAGATGAATTATACGAATATGTGCATAACCATAAAAAAACAAGACTTATTATAATAGATGAAGCTCATAGATTTGTAAACAGCAAAACAGAATCTTACAATATTATAAAAAATATATGCTCAGCAAATAAAGTTATGCTTCTTACAGCAACTCCTATGCATAATACAACTTCTGATATATTTTCTTTGGTAGATATATTTGACAGAATGCTCACTACAGACAAAAGTATATCAGAAATTAAATCATCTATTCTAAAAGAAGAGCGAATTATAAAAAGCAAATATAAAAAAGATGATAATGAAAAAGAAACTAAAGAAAAAATAAAAGACATATCAAAACAAATTTTAAGTTTAATTAATCCTATAATAATACGAAGGACAAGAAAAGATTTATTAGAGGATTTGGAGTATAGAAAAGATTTAGAAGAGCAAAAAACTGAGTTTAATAATGTAGAAGATCCTAAACTTCATGATTATAATTTGGGAGATATATCAAAATTATACTCTGATACATTTGAAAAAATTACCCCAAATGATGATGAAGATAAATATAAAAACGACAAAACTCTATTTGATGATAATGATAGAGAAATCAATAATAATAAATTCAAAGCTGTACGTTATGAGCCTTTAACTTATCTTAAATATACTACAATAGAAGAAAAGAAAAATGCTGATAAAATAATAGAATACGTATACGGAGAAAATATTAATGCAGATTTTGCCTCCACTTCTTCAAGGAACCTTACTAAATTTATGAAGCATCTGCTTGTAAGAAGATTTGAAAGTTCTCTTTATGCTTTTAAAAAAAGTATAGATAATATGATAGATAAATACGAAAACATAAAAACTTGGATTAATAAAGACTTATACCCTATTTATAAAAAAGGTGATACTCTATATGTAGAAGATTTCTTTTCATATGACGAAACATCAGATGATGAGAATGATATTGAATATGATGAAGTATTAGATTTTAATAAGGCAAATAAAAAAATTAAAGATGTAAAAATAATAGAAAATGTTAAAGAAGTTTTAGAAGATAAATTTTTTGAAGATTTTGAAAATGATTTACAAATATTAAAACAGATAAAAAAAGATTGGGATAATATATCAGCAGATAAAGATAAAAAATTCATTAAACTAATAGAAGAATTAAAAAAATTCAAAAAAGAAAATGATAAAAGAAAAATTATAATATTTACAGAGTTTAAAGATACAGCAGATTATTTATATGAATCTGTATATAAAGATGATGAATTAAGAGAGTTATTTAAACCTATAAAATCAACATCGCAGTCAAAAAACAGAGATATAATAGCCTCAAATTTTGACGCTTCTTTGAATACTAATAAACAAGAAGATAATTATTTCTTACTCATAGCTACTGATACATTATCAGAAGGCATTAATCTCCATAGGGCTGGTATAATAATAAATTATGATATCCCTTACAATCCTACAAGAGTAATACAGAGAGTAGGACGTATAAATAGAATAGGAAAAAAACTATTTGATAAAATATATATACACAACTTTATTCCTAGACTTGAAGCTCAGAAAGATATAAAGAATTGGCAGATATCTAATTTTAAATTAAACTTAATAAATGCTATATTCGGAAATGATACAAAAATATTAAAAAAAGATGATGAAATTAATTCGCTCTTCTCATTAAAAAGAGAAAATGAAATTCTAACTGATGATGATGTAAGCTGGGATAATGAATACAGAGATGTTTATAACAAATTAAAAAATGATGATAAACTTCTTGAGAGAATAAAATCAATAGAAAATAATATAGTGATAAGAAGACAGTCAAATTTCAGCGGCTTATTAGAGATAATACAATCAAAAAACGGAGTATTCGGTTCTCTATTAAAAAACTCAAAAATAGATTTTAATATTGAAAATATATTTAAAACTCTAAAAGCTGATAAAAATGAAAAATATATTCCTCCAAGTGAAAATATAAAAAACTTTGAAGATGAATTAAAAAGAAGAAAAAATATAAAAAAAGCAGGAAGCAGCAATACAGCACTTAATAATTTTTATAAATATCTTAATAATGATGAGGAGAGAGATTATGTAAAAAAATTGATAAGTATTACAGAAAATAAATACTTATCTGATAAAACTATAAAAGAAATAGAGAAAGCATTAAAATCAAAAAGCGGATGTTCTGTGGAAATACTTAAAAATATTATATCTTTTGATGAGGTAAATGAAAAATTTAATTATTCTTCAAATAATCTTCAAAGCATATACGAAGATTCATATTTGATAGTAAAAGAAGAGTTCAGCAAATATAACAATTAAAAATAAAAAGTGATAGATATAAAAAATATATCTATCACCTATAATATATAATTAATTTTAAGGAAACAGCTTATAGTCTGAATATTGCAGTTGCCACTTTAAAAGCAGTTTCTAAATCTAAAAGATATATAGTATTATTATCTATATCCTGATTTTTAAGCCATTCATTCATATCATTCTTTGACCCAAAGAAATTCATAATATTTCAGCATGTGCTAGCCCAATTCTTATTTTTATTTAAATCAACATGTATTACATGTATATCATCAGGCGAATGCTCAGCAATACATCTGTCTTTAATTCTTACATATATTTTTTCGCCAGTCTGACTGCATATAGAATTAATTTCAGTATCCTGATGAAATAAACTGTAAGAGCCAAGTGCATCTATAGCACACATAGAACAGAATTCTCTTCCGTCAGCAAGTTTTACCCTATGATTAGTTTCCATAGCAGATACAGGATAAAGAAAAGCAACATCATCTCCGCTTAAAGTGATGATTTCTTTTTCAAGCAGAGTCTTATATAAATTTTCATCGCCGCATATCTTTACAGCTTCATCTTTGCTAATGGTACAGCCTGTATCTATAACCCTATTCATCAATCTTAATCTGGCATCCTGTATATCTGAAGGTAAATTATGATATTTGTCAGATATACCGTATCTCTCCATAAAATCAGTATCAAACATAAAGAATCCTTATAAAGTTATAACCTGTTCAACCCCGCTTCCTTCCAAAGCCTTATATAAGTCTGGGAAACAACCTATACAAGCACCATCTATAAGTTTGTCATCAATACCTCTCTCTATAGCACATATATTGCATGCCATAAGAAGAATTTTTTTGCTTTCTAATACTTTTGCAAGTCTGTCTCCAACACTGCTTCCTTTTGTAAGAAGAAAAGTATTATCAGCAAAAAACATCATACCAACAACTTCCGCACCATGTTTATCATTTAATAATTGCGGAATTATCATTTTATCCAAAATCATATGCGAATTTTGGCTGCTAAAAACATAAGCTACTTTCATTTATTTACTCCTTCAAAATATTTATAATTTATATGTTAAATAAAATTACTTATACTGAAACAGGTACTTTATTGATAAAAGCCTTTTTAACATTATTAGTAAGTTCTCTAACACATTCTATATACTCTTCACTGTCTCTTTCTCTAGGGTGCTTAATATCTATTCTTATGTCAGCTACTATCTCACCTTTATTTAAGCTCATAACAATAACCCTATCACTCATATAAACAGCCTCAGAAACATCATGCGTAACCATAAGTATAGTACTGTTGCTTTCTTTAACTAGCTGCAAAAGCTCATTTTGCATATGCTCTCTCATCTGCAAATCTATAGCTCCAAGCGGTTCATCTAAAAGCAGTATTTTAGGATAAGGTGCTAATGCCCTTACAACAGCTACCCTCTGCTGCATTCCTCCAGATAAAGAAATAGGATACTTCTTTTCATGCCCTTTAAGATGCGACATTTCAAGAAGTTCTTCCAAACGTTTTTTCTTTTCTTCTTTGCTCATCTTTGAAAATTTAAGAGAATAAAGTATATTTTTTTCAACATTCATCCAAGGAAATAATGCATAATTCTGAAAAACATATCCTCTGTCTGAAGAAGGTTTTTCTATTCTCTCTCCTTCAAGCAGTACCTCTCCAGATGTTGCACTCTGGAAACCGCCTATTATAGTTAAAAGTGTAGTTTTACCGCAGCCTGAAGGTCCAAGCAAAGTTACAAACTCCCCCTTTTCTACTGTAAAACTAATGTCTTTTAATACCTCAACTTCAGGAGCTTTTTTTGAAGTTTTAAAAGATTTACACACATTATTTACTTCAAGAATTGCCATTTTTAAATCTCCAAGAAGTTAATATTTTTTCTAATACAACAAGCACCCTATCCATACTAAATCCTATAATAGCAGATACTATCATAAGAGCGTAAAGTTTAGGTGTTTCAAGTCTCTGTTGGGCTTCAACCAATATAAATCCGAAACCTTTGCTTGTAGCAATAAACTCGGCACAAATAACACTCATCCACCCTAGCCCCAAAGCAAGTCGGCATCCAGTCAAAAATGAAGGCAAAGCACCGGGGAAAATTATATCAAACATAATATCTATATTCCTAGCTCCCATACTTCTAGCAGCATTAATATAGTTGGGGTCAATTCCTCTAACTCCGTCTATAGTATTTATTATAAGCGGAAATATAGCACTCATAGTTATTAAAAATATAGTAGGTCCGTCTCCAAGACCAAACCATACTATTGCTAATGGTATCCAAGCCATTATAGGAACTTGTCTTATAGAGTTTATAATCGGAGAAATGGCTAAAAGTATAGGTTTGGAATATCCCATAATAAGACCTAAAGGCAAACCTATTATACAAGCTATGATAAACCCTCTAAATACACGCTCTAATGTTATAAGCAAATTTTGAACAGTATAAGGGTCTACCCAAGAAAGAAAAAATTCTTTGCAGGTTAATAAAAAATCTGGAAGAAGTAAATTATTATCTATCTTTTTGGCAAGAAAATACCAAACTATCATTATAACTATAAGCACAGAAACACTGTAGAATTTCATAAAAATACTATTTCCAGCATTACCCAAATTTATAACTCTGCTTTTATTTTGCTGAACTTGACGCCCATTGTTTTCCATATATTCATTTCTCCTTCTGAGTTTGAAATATCTAAATAACTAATAAGTATATTAGATAATATTGTATCATTTTCTATATCATCAACAGCTTCATTGTAAACTTTGATAAAATCATTAAGAATAACAGTATCTTTTAGTTTTTTAGAAGCAACCAAATAATAATCGGATTCTTCAGTATCAATTTTTTTAAATCTGGCATTCTTGATTTTTAAAGCCAATATAATATCAATAAAAATAGCATCAACAGTTTTTTTCTCTAAAGCATAAGGCAGTGCAGTTGCAAGCATAGGGTAATAATTAGAATTAGAATACCTGCATTTAAGCAAAGCCTCCTGAAGAAGCCTTTTATTCATATATCCTATATTCTTAGGTTCAATATTATTATCATAATCCTCATTATAATAAACCAATATATTAGAGCCCTTAACTATAGAGTCTACTATATAATAATTTGTATCAGTATAAATTAATTGAAATGCCGCATCCGGACATAAAACAGCCATGTCTACTCTTCCAGATATAAAAGCAAACTCAGCCTGAGAACCGCAGCAATCCAAAAACTGAACATAATCAATATTTGAAAACTCTATATTAGAATCTTTATCATTTATTATATAATCAAAAAGCATTCCAGAAGCATCATTGCCGCATGCCACTGTAATTTTATCTTTATTTATATCGTTTAATGAAGTTTTATAGTTTTGAAATAAGATGAAACATATTATAAAAACAATACTAAATATAATAATATATTTATTTCTTTTTATTATATGCCCCATCTCATTCCTTTATTACTATATATAACTTATCATTATATTTTCACACTTTAGGTTCTTCTTTAATATTATCTACTTCTACAGCTTTAGCTCTCCATTCTTCATAACTCATACCAAGAGGGAATATAGGGTCAACTTCTTCTTTGAGAAATACATCAAAATCTTTAGCTCCGCAATTATCAAAGTATGACAAATCTATATAATCATCTATATCAAGAGAGTTAATATCATCTCTTACACCTAATCTTTTCATAGTTTTCATTTGGTTATGAACATAATCTCTGTTTAATTTCCAAGTAATAGTTCTTCCTTCCTCATTAAGTTTTTTCCATAAAGTCATAAGACCAACTTCTAAAGGTACATTATAATTTTCAGCAAATATCTGAGCTGCTTTATAAGGATGAAGATACATATATTCTATAGACATAGCATGAGCAAGAAGTATACGTTCTGCCAATTTTGGATGAGCTTTAGCAAATTTATAATTCATACAAACTTTACAGCAAGTTCCATGCCCATCTATTTCTCTGTCAGTATTTTGTCTTCTCAATATTTTACCTGTATTTTCATATTCTGCCATAGAACCCCAAGGATCGCAGGTATCATATCCATCTAACTGACCTAGTTTTAAAGCAAAATAGGCATCAGAATCACTCATAGCAAAGTTTTCATAATTAGTGATATCTCTAGGTATATTTAACTGTTCTGACCATTCTGCCCAGTTTAAATTTTGTGTTTCTGGATTTGCTCCTACACATATTTTTTTATTTAAAAGATCTTCTGGTTTATCTATATTCTTAGCAACAACGAAATATTCGGCTCCTCCAGTATGATTTTCTGCGGCTATAAAAAGAGGTACTTTATTTTTAACAGCATTTAAAGTGGTTGTAAAACCTGCATATGCCATATCCATCTGACCTGCACTCATAGCCTCTGGAACATTACCATTACCTGTTACTGTAACATTCAAGCCTAATGCTTTATATATACCGCTATCCTCACCTATACAAGCTGCTGTCATATGGTCGCAATCATAATAACCCAAATTGATTTTATATTTTTTATCATCGTCGCTTAATTCTTCCAAATTATAGTCATCAATTATAGCCTGTACATCTTCAGGTATTTGAGATGCTTCTTTAGAATTATTTCCGCTTCCGCATGAAACAGCAAACATCATAATAAACATAGAAAAAATAATCATAGTTTTCTTCATTATTGTTCTCCTTAAAAAATTATATATATATATTTTTTTTCTTAACAGCAATCTTCCATTCCGTTTTCAAATAAACTTATAAACTCTCCATTTTCAAGCCTATAAACAGCAAAACCTATATGAGCCCCTTTTTTACCAGACACCAAAATTTCATTGGGCACTTTCTCATCTATATTATAAAACTTCATAGTATAACTCTCTATAGGTGCAGGTATAGGAGATGTCATTAATATTTTTCCGCTGTTATAGTCTTTGTATATACCAACCAATTTATTTGAATACTTAGACTCTCTGTAAATTATTATTAAATCGTCTTTATTATCACCGCTGAAATCTCCCTCCAAAAATGTAAGAAGCTCTTTTTCAGAGTATTCTTTCATATAGGCTTTGTAAAGCTCATCATTATTTATGCCTTCTGCACTTTTTATATCCTGTATACTATCACCGCATGAAACAAATATAAAAACACATAAAACTAAAAATAACCTCAGCATTGAACTTCTTTTTCCCTGCTCATAATCAGCTTTATTTTTTTTACTATTATCACAAACCATGAATATAAGCCCATAAATAAAACTGCAACAGCACATATATTCTTAAACCAATCGGGAAAAGTTATATTTATATTATTGGCTATTTCTATCTGCTTACTAGAATTTGATAAATCAAAGATGGGCGTAAAATTATCCGTTAATAAAATATTTGTAATGTAACCTATCAAGATACCAAAGAAAAGCATAGAAACAAGATATATGATTAAAGTTCTCTTACCTATGAGCTTATATATGCTGATTAATTCGGAAATATTGGTTGCTGCCCCTGTAATCAAAAATGTTATTGCTATGCCGGGGGAAGCACCTGCAGATATTAAAGCTGCTATTAAAGGTATATGACCTAAAGCACATACATACATCATACAGCCTACTAAAGTTATACCTAATATTGATACCAATTTGGGATTGCTTAAATACTGCATAACAAATGACTGAGGAACAACCGTTAGTAAAACTGCTCCAAATAAAGTACCTATTAAAATAAATCTGCTTATTTCTATTCCAAGATTATTAAATCCCCATAAAATGCCATTGTATAATTTTTTGTACCAAGGCGTTTTATCTATATATTTAGTTTCTGGGATTTTAATATTCATACTTTGCAATTTTAAAACTTCAGGAGCTATTAATTCTTTGCCTCCAAAAGTATTTCCTAATATTCCTATTATTAAGGGAAGAAATATTCCGCATAATATATATATAATAGTAATTTCTTTGCCTAGCATAGCAAAAGCCACTATTATTGCCGCTGGGTTAATTATTGGGGTTGATACCAAAAATGAAAGTGTAGGTCCTAAATAGGCACCTGTTCTGTACAAACTTAATGCAAGAGGAAGTACTCCGCAGCTGCATATAGGAAGAATTGCTCCCGATATTGTAGTCTTTATTAAAGAAGATATTTTTTTATTGCCTATTGATTTTTGCAGTACCTGCGGACGTACAAAAGCATGTATTATTCCAGATAATATCAAACTTATGACAATCCATTCAGAACTTATTAGGAGAAAGTCCCAAAATACATACAAAAAATTCATTATCATAATTTTATTAAGCGTTTTGTGCTTCTAGTGCCTTTTTAATTTCTTTTTCTATTAATTTTTTGCTTAAGACATCGTATCTGTCTTTTCCGTTTATAATTAATGTACCTCTGTCTACCATTCCGTATTTTTCTAAATAATCAAAATCTTTACCTGCATAATAGAGTTTTACTTCTATTTGGTCATTGTATTGTTTTTGCAATTCGTTTAAAAATGATGAGTAGCCGTCGCAGGTTGGGCATGTATTAATAAATTCAACTAATACTTTAGACATAAAAAATCCTTATAAAATGTTAATAAAACTTAATTTCAAAAAATAAAAAACTAATATAAAAATTTCTTTAAAATAATTTAATTATTATTGTTAGATATGATTTTTAGAATATACGCACGGTATATTATAGAGAGTGTGTCTCGGGAAAAGCGTACTGATTAGTAAATAAAGTTAGCTTTAAATTATTAATTATAAACATATTAATTATACCCTATAAATGATAAACATATATTAACATAAATTAGATTAAAGTCAATTAAATATTATCACTTTTTGTTTTTTTTTTAATATATTCTAACTTATTTTATTATAAATAAAAAATCTTTTTGGTATATAAAAACTAGATAAATAATGTTTATTTTTATGATGTTTTAATATATTATTATATTAAGTATTATTATTAACTATCAATTTATTTTAAGGGAAATAATTATGAAAAAAAATAATAGTGTGAAAAATGTTAATACTCAAAATAACTATTTTAAATTTGATGAGCCTTACAATAAACAAAAATGGGCAGAGCATTTCGGAGAGAATTTTAAAGAAGAATATGGCTCTGTGTCTGGCGAAGAAGAGATAATAGAAAAAAATAAAGATTTTTTAAATAGCATTATTTGGATTGGGGATTTGAATATAAATGAAAATGAAACGATTGGGGTGTTTGAAGTATATATAAAAAATACGAGGCTTGCTAGCAGAGTAAAAATTTCTAGGATTTGCAGCAGAATATTAATGTCTGGGAATTATGGTAAGGGTATATTTTTTATACTTTATGAAGATAATAAAAATAATTATAGGATATCGTATGTAAAGCATGACAAGACAGGTGTAAAAGGCGAAAATGGTCTTATCATAATGAAAGATGATTACAGTAATCCTAAAAGATATACTTTTTTGCTTGGTGAGGGAATAAAGGTACATACGCCGGCAAGCAGGATTACAAGCGATATTTTTGGAAGTGTTGAGAGTATAGAAAATGCTTTTAGTATAGAGGGTGTTAATGAGGAGTTTTATAAAGGGGTTAAGGAATATTTTAAGAAAATACATAATGATATCATAAAATATTTTGATAATGACGAAAACAAGGCTAAAGAGTTTGCATTAAGGTTTTTGGGACGTGTGCTTTTCTGCTGGTTTTTACGGGAGAAGGAATTGATACCGAATGAGATATTAAACAGCGGTGTTTTTGAAAATCTTAAATACAAGAAAAATTATTACAGCGATGTGCTTGAGGATTTGTTTTTTAATGTTCTTAATATGGATATGGAGAAGCGTAAATTTTCAAAAGAGAGAGTGATATATAATTATGAGAAGGCTATACCATTTTTGAACGGGGGATTATTTTCAAAGAAAGAGGACGATGAGGCGGTAGAGAGTATAGATGATGAGATAATAAAGGGTTTGTTTGAATTTTTTGAGATGTATAATTTCACTGTTGATGAGAGTGCCCCTTTTGATGTGGAGATAAGCATAGACCCAGAGATGCTGGGACGTATTTTTGAAAATCTGCTTGCAGAGATAAACCCAGAGACAAAAGAGAGTGCTAGGAAGGAGACGGGATCATTTTATACGCCTCGTGAGATTGTGGACTATATGGTAATGGAGGCTATAAAACTTTATCTGTATAAGAAAATGCCCGATATGGTGAAAAACAAGATTGACAGGATTTTTGATGTTGATGAGAGCGTAAAATATACAGACGAAGAGCGAAAGGGTATTTTGAAGAATATACATGACATGATAATATTAGACCCTGCCTGCGGAAGCGGTGCTTTTCCTTTGGGGATACTGCAGAGGGTTTTTAATGTGATTGATAAGCTAGATCCTAATCATGAATATTATAAAAATTATGTTATTGATAAGCTGCCTTCTGGGGCTAAGGCTGAGTTTAAAAAATTGTATGATGCAAAGAAATTCAGCTATGCGTATAAACTTGATATACTTCAGAGTATGATACATGGGGTGGATATACAGCCTATAGCGATTGAAGTTAGTAAATTGAGGGCGTTTTTATCTTTGGTAGTTGATGAGAAAAAAGAGAAAAAAGAGCATAATTTGGGTATTAGAACTTTGCCGAATTTGGAGTTTCAATTTCTTTGCACCAATGCGTTAATAGGGGTGGATTTTAATATAAAGAAAGGAACTTTTGAGTACAGCGTATTAGAGGGCATAAAAACAATGATGAAAAATATATCTGAAATGTTTTATGTGGCTTCGTCTTTGGAAGAAAAAGAGAGGGTAAAAATAAAATTTGAAGAGTTTCGGGAGTTTGTAAAAAATTCTGCTTTTATAGATGAGAGTATAAAAGCGAAAATTTTGTCTTGGTGTCCGTTTGATAATAAATCGGCTGAGTTCTTTTCGCCTTTGGTGCAGTTTGGTATTGATAGAGATTTTGACATTGTGATAGGAAATCCGCCTTATATACAGCTTCAGGGTATGGCTAAGGGATTAAAAGAGATGTATCAGAATGCTGGTTATGAGAGTTTTAAATCGACTGGGGACATATATCAGCTGTTTTATGAAAAATGCTTGGGACTTCTCAGCGATGACGGGGCGGCTAGTTTGATAACTTCTAATAAGTGGATGCGTGCAGGTTATGGAGCTAGTACTAGGGAATATTTTTATAAGAATGCCGATGTGTTTCGTATCATAGATTTGGGAGCAGGCAGGTTTGAAAGTGCTACGGTGGATGTTAACATAATTTTTTATTCTAAAACTAAAGAAAAACATACTCGGGGCGAGCGTAGTTTTGAAGGGGTTACATATTCGGGCAGTTTGAAAGAGATTGCAAGTGCCGAGTTTGACGCTGTGGTGAGTGAGGCTGGCAGAGAATGGGTGATAATGAGCGGCTTGGAGAGGAGCATTTTTAACAAGATTAGCAGGTACAAGGCTTTGAAGGACTGGGATATAAAAATTAATTATGGTATCAAGACTGGTTATAATGAGGCGTTTATTATAGATGAGGAAACTAAAGATAGGCTTATTAAAGAGGATAAAAAGAGTGCAGATTTAATAAAGCCTTTACTTAGGGGACGTGATATTAAAAGGTATTCTTATGTCAATAGCGGTTTATATTTACTATTTATACCTTGGCATTTTCCTTTGCATAAAGATGATAGTATTACAGGTGCATCTGAAAAAGCAGAAAAAGAATTTAAAAAGCAATATAAAGCTATTTATAATCATTTATTGGAGCATAAAGATAAATTATCAAATAGAAATAAATCAGAAACAGGAATTAGGTATGAATGGTATGCTTTACAGAGATGTGCAGCTTCTTATTATGAAGAATTTGATAAACCTAAATTGATATACGCTGAAATAGTACGTGGGGCGTCTTTTAGTTATGATGATACTGGTATTTATCCAGAAGCTACTACTTTTTTGATGACAGGAAAAGATATTAAATATTTGTTGGGTGTTCTTAATTCTCGTTTTGGGGAGTATGCTTTCAAAAAGTTTTTTGCAGGTGGAGGTCTTGGAAATGATGGTTTCAGATACAAAAAAGATTTTTTAGAAAAATTATGCATTCCAGAAGCCGACTCTAAGACTAAAAATAATATAACAAAACTCGTCGATGAAATTATAATACTAAAAAAACAAAATAAAGATACTACCGCTTTAGAAAAAAATATTGATGAGATTGTTTATTCGCTTTATGGGTTGAATGATGAAGAAATAAAGATTATTGAGGGTTAGTTCTTTGGAAAGAAAGCAAACCTTTACTTGTTCTTTTTTGACTCAAAATAAGATAAAAAATATTTGACTTTTTATTATTATTGATTAATATATTTTATATGAAGAATAAAGTTATTACTTTTAAATTACAAGGAAATAATATCAATCTTAATGATATGAAGCCGGAAGATGCTATTTCTGTTATTAAAAATTTTGTAAAAACAATAAGAAAAATTGATAAAAATTTTAAACTTAATAATATAAAATCTGGCTCTCTGCTTATTTCATTAGATATGGAAGAATTTATAGAAAATAGTAATAAAAAATCTGAAAATTGGATTAATAAAATAAAAGATGTATTAAGTACTAAGTTCTTCCCTAATGAAAGGTACGGTATAGATAAAATAGACATAGAAGAAAATGATGTATTACTTGAATCTGTGAAAAATAATTATATATATGATGATATTATATATAATTATGTTGGTTATTTTGCGGGGCATATTACAGATGTTGGCGGTAAAATTCCTAATATTAATATTCATATTCTTATAAATAATCAAACAATAAAATTTCCAATTAAGGATAAAAAAATTGCTAAAAAATGGGGTATTTATTTATATGAAGATGTTAAAATTTATGCCAAAGTAAAAAAAGGTACTGATGGAACAATTACTGAAGGAATAGAGATATTTAAATTAGAACCTATTGAAAAAATAGATAATACAAAAGTTTATAAAGAATTTCAAGAGCTAATTAAAGAGGTAGATTTCAGTAATTTGACAGAAAGAATTTTAGATATGAGGCATAAAGATGAATAATAAAATTTGCTGCGTATTAGATACATGTGCATTATCTTTTTTATTAGAAAAAGAAAGTGAGTTAAATAAGAGTGAAAAAGAATGGTATAATAGTTTTGAACTTATAAAAAATAAAATAGATGTCTTTGTAATATCTTCACTAGTAATGCATGAATTATCATTAAATATAAATATCCAAGAATCCAAAGATAACAAAGATAGTAATTTAGTATTAAAAAAAATTTTTAACTTCTTTAAATATTTTTTTGGTATTGATAAAGTTGAAATTATAGATCTTAATGAAGACTCTATTACAGAATACAGAAACCTATATAAAAATACTAGATTCCTAATAGAATGTCAATGTGATAATAAAAAAGAAGTATGTAAATCAAAAAAATATAAACATAAAATTGATGCTTTAATAGTAGCTCAAGCATCTGCCTATGCTAATAATATTTATAATAATGATAAATATTCTGAATTTTGGTTACTAACAGAAGATAAAAATATGAAAAAATATAAAACTAATAATTTAAAGATTTACTCATTTAAGGATGCAAAAATAAATCTTGGAATTGAAGATGTACTTCCTTTATGATAATATTTTAAATTATAAAATTTTTGTTTTATAGATTATATTTATTTGGTAATCAGCCACATACTTTACAGTACTTCCTTCGATCGCATACTGTTGACTATCAGTAATGTGGGCGATGCTGTGCGGGAAGGTGCTACAGCTTGTAGGCGGTAAGCCCCCGACCGTAGGGAGTGCGTTAGCTAGGCGAGTAGTGAGAATAGTATAGGGTGTTACATGATATGTCCAATTCATCATTCCAAGAAATACCGTAGCCGCCTGTATCTACTTTTACCAGAGTAAATAAATTGATATCCTTCAATATCTCAAAATCTTTATGTTCGCAAATTAGATTCTTTACATCATAATATCTTACTTCTTCATTTTCAAAAATTATTTTTAAGATTAGATTGTCCATAGCTTTAACATTTTTTATTTTGTGGAAAATCATAATTACTCCAAAGGTTCTAATTGTTTAAAGTTTTGTGTATTCCAAATATTTAATAGTTCCTCTTGGTTGTTTTTTGCCCATTCCAATACTAGAGAACATGCTTTATTAGGTAAATCACCTTCTATCATTTTTAATTCGTTTATATCAATAACTCCAACATACTCACCATATATAGCATGAAAATGCGGAGGATTATGTTCTTTTTGCTGAAAGTACATTTTGATAATGATACCATAAAATCTTGATATAACAGGCATTTGAAGTCCTTATTTTTTTATTAATTTTAACATGCATATTATGTTTTTACAAATGTTTTATTATTGTTTAATATTGGGTAATCAGCCGCACGTATAGGAGGCGTTTGATAACGTTTTGCAATACCGTGCGGAATGCCACTACGGCAAGTGGGAGTGCGCTAGATAGGTGAGTAGCTGGATGCCTGTATAGAAAATATGATTTGATAGTGCAGAAAAACAAATAGAATCTATAATTGGCTTTTACTCTAATTAAAAAAACTAATTATAAAATACTATAAATATTTATTTGATATAATGATAAAACAAGTATAATATTCTTAATAGTAATTATTTTTTTTTAAATAATAATATAGATTGATTTTTTTTATCTAATATTATAATATATTTTTGATATTTATTATCAAATACTAAATTTGCAAATAATTTTGAGGAAATATAAAATTGAAAATAAGAGAACTATCTAGGATAAGCGGAATTTCGCCTGCTACTATCTCTAGAATGCTAAAAGACCCAAATTCTGTAAAAGAATCTACAAGAAATAAAGTTAATAATATATTAAAAAATAACGGCATGGATAAATGCTTTGGTATAAAATGTGTAAAAAGAGTGATATTAGTTATTCCAGATTTGAGCAACACTTTTTATTTGGATTTGTTTAATGGAATAGTTTCGGTGGTTCAAAAAAATAATATACCTTTTGAAATATATTTAACTAATGAATCTATAGAGGAAGAAATAAAAATTTTCTCAAGAATAGAAGAAGATAAAGGTATAGGTGTAATATGGGTTCCAGCTTCAGATAAAAGAGATAAACTGCCCTATAATAAAAATGCTAATATCATATCATTGGTTGATAGAAATTTGGAATTTGAAGATATATATATAAAAAATTTGTCTAATAACTTCAGTGCTGCAAAAAAAGCCGCAGATTTATTGATAGAAGGCGGAGCTAGAAATCCTATCATAATAACAGGGAGTTTGAATCTAAGCAATGCCCAAGAAAGAAAAGAGGGATTTTTGGAAAGCATAAAAAATCATAACTTGGATAATGGTATTAATAGAGTTTATTACGGAGATTTTAATAACAGCTACAGCGGATATGATATGGTAAAAACTCTAGTAAAAGAAAAAGTTGAATTTGATTCTATCTTGGCAGCCAATCAAATATTAGCAATAGGAATATTAAAAGCCTTAAGAGAATTAAAATTATCAATACCTAATGATGTATCAATAATTACTTTCGATAAATTAGTAAATCTTTACCCATCATTATACTATGAAAATGATAATATATCAGAAGTTGTATTTCCTGCTTTTGACATAGGAGTTAATGCTACAACTGTACTGCTTGAACAAAAAAGCCTCAATACTCCAAAACAAATATATAATTATTCTGCACAATTTCATTTAAGAGGCAGCGAAAAAAAATAATTTTAATATATAGCCTTAATATTATATTGTTGTTATTAATATGTTCTATGCTATAATTAAATAAATTTTATACTTGGAAACAAATATGAATAATAAACTTATAGAAAGAAGCATGTTAAATAATGTACTGTCAGAATATAGAAAAGCAAATAAAAAAATAGTATTTACAAACGGCTGTTTTGATATACTTCATCGCGGACATGTTGAATACCTGCAAAAAGCAAGAGAACTTGGAGATTTGCTTGTACTAGGACTTAACAGCGATAATTCTGTTAAACGCTTAAAAGGTAATGACAGACCAATCAATAATGAAACAGACAGAGCTATTGTTTTATCAGCTTTGGAATGTATTAATTATATATCGATATTTGATGAAGATACCCCGCTTGAACTTATCAAAATAGTAAAGCCCGATATATTGGTAAAAGGCGGCGATTATAAAATAGAAGATGTTGTCGGAAGAGAGTTTGCTAAGGAAACTGTACTTATAGATTTTGTTGATGGATATTCTACTACAAATATTATAAAAAAAATTAACAGTTAAAATAAAATTATAGGAGTTATTAATATGATTATAGTAACAGGAGGAGCTGGATTTATAGGCTCTAATATTGTAAGGGGATTAAACAATTTGGGCATTGATGATATACTAATTGTAGATAATCTTAAAAATGCCTCAAAACACAAAAATTTAAATAGAATTAAGTTTAAAGATTATATGGATAAAGAGGATTTTGACGCAGCCTCTTTTGTAAATAATAATAAAACAGAAGCAATATTTCATCAAGGTGCTTGTTCTGATACTATGGAGACAGACGGTAAATATATGATGAAAAATAATTATGAATATACTAAAAATATTTTACATGTATGTTTGGATAAGAAAATAAGACTTTTTTATGCTTCAAGTGCTTCAGTATATGGAAACGGAGATAACGGCTTTGAAGAAAACGAAAAAAATGAATATCCTTTGAATGTTTATGCTTTTTCCAAATATCAGTTTGACAGATATTTAAATAAATTGTTCAAAGAAAATAAGGTTCAAAGTCAGGTAGTTGGACTTAGATATTTCAATGTTTATGGTCCGCAGGAAAATCATAAAGGAAGAATGGCTTCTGTTGCTTTTCACTTGTTTAATCAAATAAAAGCAGGAGAAAAAATGAAAATATTTGAAGGAAGCGAAAACTTTTTAAGAGATTTTATACATATTGATGATGTAGCGGCAGTTAATAATTTCTTCTTTGAAAATGAAAATAAATCTGGTATATTTAACTGCGGTACTGGAAATGCTGAAAGTTTTGTAGAAATAGCAAAGGCTTTAAGAGAAGTTTACAAATCTTCTGAAATAGAATATATAGGATTTCCAGATGCTTTAAATGGTAAATATCAAAAATACACTCAGGCAGATTTGAAAAAATTGAGAGCAGCTGGATACAATAAAGATTTTATGAATGTTAATACTGGTGTGAAAAAATATGCTGAAGTTTTGGAAAAAAGCAGCGGTTATTTAATGTAAAAAAAAGTTGTATAAAATGTTTTACAATTATTTTTTATAATGATTATATATTTATATAAACTTTTTTAGGATTTTATTATGAGAAAGATAAGTATTATTGTATTTAGCATTTTATTTTTAGCATTGCCTTTATTCTCTCAAGATCCCGAGCAGTCAGCAAAACTTCTTGAGTTAATAAATGAGGAGAGGCAAAAAGCAGGACTTGAGGCATATCAAACAAATGAAGATTTGCAAAATGCAGCAGCTATCAGGGCAGAAGAGATATCTAAAGTTTTCGAATCTAAAAGACCTGACGGAAGCGAAATGCATACCATATATGCAGAAAACGGTATAAGAGTTGCATATTACGGAGAATCCATAAGAACTGGATATGAAACAGCAAGCGGTATTTTCAAAGCTATGATTAAAGATCCTAGCGATTCGTCTTCTATATTAGATATGGATTATACTCATATTGGCATTGGAATATATAAAAATGCTAAGAATACATATTGGGCTATACTTTACTGTTCATTAGCAGAATAAATATTTTAGGAGTAAAACTGTATGAAAAAAATTATTTTTATTTCCTGTATGATAATCTCAATGATATTTATATCATGCGAAGATGACAAAGTGGAAAAGAAAATTGATAAAGTAACTGACAAAATAGAAAAGTCAATGGATAAAGCAGAAAAAAATATGGAAAAAGCAGGTGAGAAAGCTGAGAAAGCATTAGATGAAGCAGGAGAAAAAATAGAGAATCTTTTTGATTGATTTGTCAATATTTTGCTGTGAAAAATTAAAAAGGCTTAAGTTTTTATTAACTCAAGCCTTTTATTATTTTTTAGTTTATAACTATTTATTATTTTTTAATATATAGTTAAATTCCTCATGAAATTTATTGAATAATGAATTACTGTCTGGTTTTACATTCCATTGATTGTGCCAATGATATGCATAACATCCAGTAAAGAATTCTTTATATGATGTTATATTTCCAGAATAATTTTTAAAAAAATCATCAGGATACAATATAGGATAATCATATTTTGTTTTGTCTGTTATATTCCAAACAGGGTCAAAATAAGTACAAGGAAAAACCATCATATCTTTTAATTCTAAATTGGAAAAATTAAATACCACCCATGGTAAAACCGTTTTATATTTATCTATAGAGCTAATAGTATTTTCTATTATATTCTCATTATCAAAAAATAATACCGCTGTATTAGCATAAGGCTGTTTTTCCCATTGATAACAGAAACTATCATTTAATATATTTGAAAAATCTCTTAAAAAAAGTACATCCAAATCAAAATATATTACACCTTCATATTTATTTTCAGATAAATATTTATATGGTATTAATAATCTAAAAGCATCTGCTCTAGCTGGTAAATTTTTATTTTGACTAAAAATATAATCAAATTTTTCAAAGCATGTATTTTTTATTTCAAATTTTGGATTATAAGTTTTTATCTCAATATAGTTTTCTATTTCACTAATATATTTATTGTTTGAATTTTCTTTTATAGTTTTATTATCAAGCCATAAATATACTTTTTTATTCTTTTGTGTACATAAAAGAGATTTTATCGAAAAAACATGTTTTTCATTTATCTTACCATACCAATATGAATGATAAGAAATATTTTCTTTATCTGCGGTATAATTATTTACACTATTTTTTAAGAATTCTAATGCATATTCATTATCAGTATATAATTTCTCATCGTTAATATGTTTGAAATTAGTATAGCTATCTCCTGATGCAGGCTGCGGAGGAAAGTGTAATTTTTTATTGAAAAAAAACATAATCATTCCTTAATTATAAAAAATAAAAGACCTAAGTTTTTTAATTAAACTCAAGCCTTTTTTATATAAATAACTAATTTATTTATTTTCCTGCTTATTTTTATATTCTATAGCCTCATAAACTATTGGAACTAATACATCAAAATCAAGAGGCTTTTCTATAAGTCTGAATACTCCTTCAGCAATAATTTCTTTTACCATTTCAGTATTGCCGTAAGCAGTAATTATTATAATAGGTATAGAACTCTTTCTTTTCTTCATCTCTCTTATAAGAGAAAGCCCTGTCATAGAAGGCATAAGCAAATCTGTAATAATAACATCTACAGGATTATGTTCTAATATAGTTATAGCAGATTTGCCGTTTTCTGCTGTAACAACTTCAAGATTATGAGGTTCTAAAGTATATGTTATAAGATCCCTAATAGGCTCTTCGTCATCTACAGCAAGTATTAAAGGTTTACCATTTATCATATTTTAATTCCCCAATATTAAATGTATTTAGATAGTCTGTAAAGAACATTTTTTTTGCCCAGAAGTTCGCATATATGAGACAATTCGCTTCCTGCGGCACTTCCAGTCAATACATAACGTATTGGGTGGTATAGATTAGGTCCTTTTAATCCTGTTTCTTTCTGTGCTTTTTTAATTAAGGCTTTCATATATTCATCTGTGATTTCATCAGTATTTTCTATGTCATTTTTTATGAATTGAAGAAGTTTTTTGCTTTCTTCTTTGTTTACAAGTTCCTTCATCTCATCTGTAAGCTCAAAATCATTCTCAAAAAATACTGGTACATATTTGACAATATCTGATAAAACAACACAGTTATATCTTATAACTGATACCAGCTTTTTAGCCCAAGCATATTCAGTTTCCGTATAATTTTCTTTTAAAAATCCGCCATTAACCAAATACGGTATAAATAATTTAGTTATTTCGTCCAAATCAGTATTTTTAATATGCCAAGCATTTAAATGTCTTAATTTGGCTGTATCAAAAATAGCAGGACTTTTGGAGAAACGGTCTAATTTAAAAGCTTTAATCATATCATCATCAACCATAGTCTCTAAAGCATCTGGGTGCGTCCAGCCAAGCAAAGCTAAAAAGTTTCTCATAGCCTGAGGAAGATACCCTTCATCTTTATATTCCATTAAGGTTGCAGCCCCATGTCTTTTTGATAATTTCTTTCTGTCATTTCCAAGTATTGAGGAAGTATGAGCAAATCTAGGAACTTCAGCACCTAATGCCTGATAAATGAGTATCTGTTTCGGAGTGTTTGATATATGATCCTCACCTCTTATAACATGTGATATTTTCATAAGCATATCATCTATAACTACAGCATAGTTGTAAGTAGGAAAACCATTCTCTCTTACAATAATGATATCGCCTATTTCATCACTGTTTGTCTTTACAACACCTCTTACATAATCATCAAAAGCAACAACTTGTCCTTTAGGCACTCTAAATCTTATTTTAGCAGGCTCTCCATTAGCTACCCTTCTTTTAGCCTCTTCTAAAGGTATATCCTTACATTTACCGTCATAAATAATGGGCTGATTAAGAGTTCTCTGCATATTAGATTTCTTTTCTAACTCTTCAGAAGTACAAAAACAATAGTATGCTTTACCCTCTTCCATTAGTTTTTCAGTGTATTTTTTATATATATCAAGTCTTTCAGACTGAAAATATGGTCCGTAATCTCCTCCAACTTCAGGACCCTCGTCCCAATCTATACCAAGCCATTTTAATGATTTTATAGCCATGTCAACAGCTTCTTTTGTGCTTCTTTCTTGGTCAGTATCTTCTATTCTTAAAATTAATTTACCTTTTATAGCTTTGGCATATAGCCAATTAAATAATGCAGTTCTAGCATTTCCGATATGTAAAAAACCTGTTGGAGATGGAGCGAAACGAACTCTTATATCCGACATAAAAATTACTCCTTGTTCTTTTAAACTTTCCTAATTATACATCAAAACAAATAAATATCAATTAATATAAATGTTTTATGCAAAAATAAATTTTTAAGCAAAATAATAATTATAAATATCTTAATTTAAGATTAACGATATTTGTTTACAGTATGTATTAATTGAATTATATATATTTAATTAGACCTGTTTAAAAACTACTTGACAAAAATTTTACAAGTTTGTTATTATATGTTAAATTAGATAATATAAATTCAATAAATGCCTTACATGTTGTATAAGATATATAAATGCAGTTCTTTCTCCTACGAAGTCACACAGAGAGAGATACCACATATACTTAACAGTATTTCTTAGGTCACAGGTAAAAGAACTTGTTTTTTAGAAACATGCATAGTGATGCAAAAGCCCAGCCATATTAAAAAAATATTAAATTAAAAAACTATACATTAATAAATTGAGTTTTGAAACAAGTTTATTGATTTTTTTATATTAGAACTTGCTTTTTTTTAAGCAGTATGATATACTTAATCACAATTCTATATTTGGTGTACTATGAGTAATATCATTGTTATTACAGCCCCATCAGCTGCAGGTAAAACTACTTTAATAAAAAAATATCTATCCAATCACCCCAACGCAACTTTCAGCGTTTCTTATACCACCCGACCTCAGCGTCCTAATGAAGTAGAAGGCAAAGACTATTATTTCATAGACAAAGAAAAGTTTGAACAAATGATCAATGAAGGCGATTTTATAGAATGGGCTTCTGTACATGATAATTATTACGGAACATCTTTCAAAGAATTAGAAAAAGCCGATGATGAAAATGTTATATTAATACTGGATATAGATATTCAGGGAGCATTATATATAAAAGAAAAAGGTATAGATGCCAATTATATATTCATAACCCCTCCTTCTATAGAAGAATTAAAGAAAAGACTAGAAGAAAGAGGAACTGAAACAGAAGAGAGTATCAAACTTAGAATATGGAATGCCAAAAGAGAATTAGAATATAAAGATAAGTTCGATGTTATTATAGAAAATAATGATATTGAAGAAGCTTATACAAAATTAGAAGAAGCTATCAATTCTAAACTATAAAAATCAATTATATGGAGTTTAATATATGGGTATAATACCGTTAGAGAAACTTATAGAATATAAAGGTAACCGCTATGAACTTAGCAGAGCTATGATAGAATTAGCCAAAAATGGTTCTTCACTTCTTAAAGGAGAAACTAAATACAGAGGCGGAAAATACATACCTACTGTTATGAAAAATATACTTGACGGAAAAATTAAGTATGAATATGAAGAAGGCGTTGATATGACTATAGATGAAGAAGCACCTTTCAGACATACTGAAACTGTATACGATGAAAATGAATACAAATCTGATGAAGATACTTCAGAAGAAGAAACAGCAGCAGAATATACAGCTGCTGATATAGATGATTCTGATGATGATTATGAAGATTATCAGGAAGATGATGAAAAACCTAAAAAGAAGAAAAGAGCTTCTAAAAAGAAAGATGAATAAATAAAGTGAAAAAAATAGTTTTTATATCTGGTGCTACAGCATCAGGAAAAAGCAGTTTTGCTCATAAATTAATAGACAAATATTTTAATAATGCCGCCATAATATCTATAGACTCTATACAAGTTTATAGATATATGGATATAGGCTCAGCTAAACCCGCCAAATCAGAAATTAATAAATATAACTATAAAATGGTTGATATCCTTGAACCAAATATTAACTTCAATATAAAAGAATACCTTGATATATTTAAAAATGTTATTGAAAGTATTGATAATAAACCTATATTTGGTGTAGGCGGTACAGGATTTTATATAGACGCTATAAAATACGGAATATTTGATGAAGAAAATGACAGCAAAGAAAATTCTATTAAAATTAGAAAAGAGCTTTATGACAGAATAGATAAATACGGACTTGAAAACCTATACTCTGAACTTTTAGAAATAGATAAAGAAGCTGCTGAAAATATAGATAGGTTTAACAGCAGACGAGTCGTTAGAGCTTTGGAAGTTTACTATAACACTGGAAAAAAATTTTCAGAATTAAAAAAACAGAGAAAACCTGTAATTGATTTAGAATATTTAAGTTATATAATTGATATTGATAGGGACATTCTTTATGATAATATAAACAAACGTGTTGATATAATGTTTCAAAACGGTCTTGTTGATGAAGTAAAAAAACTCATAGATATGGGCATTGATAATAGTTATACATCTATGCAGGCTATAGGATATAAAGAAGTTTATGATTATTTAGTTAATAATTCTATGTCTCTGGAAGAAACTATTGAACTTATAAAAAAGCGTACTAGAAATTTTGCTAAAAGACAGCTTACTTGGTTTAGAAGAGAAGAACATATAAGAATAAATGAAAATGATTTGGATAAAGCAGCTGAAACAATAAAAAATTTTTATAATATTTAATTAGTGAAATAATAACATTATTAAATTTATACATAAATAATTATAATTTGTCAATTTATCATACTTGCACTTTCGTGAAGTGTGCCAATGAAGTCTACCTGTGGTGTTGTCAGCAGCCTGCTACCGAAGGAAGTACGGTTAAGTATGTTGTGGGCATCAAAAAAGTTGAATAAAAAAATTGACAAACTTAAAAATTTTCAGTATATACCTAAACAAATACAGTTTGTCAAAAAATAAATTTTTAAATTTTAGTATTTGTTGGGACTAGCCCTACGAAGTACACAGTCGTGCCCACTCTGCGTGCCTTCGGCAACCCCACTTCTTTTGTGACGCCTGTCCGCCTCGCTCTGCGTGCCGTAGGCAGGTGTGGCACAAAGAACCATACGCTGTACGCCTGTGGCGAAAAGACTGCATTTTTAGACCAAATTTCGGGTATTACCATACGTTTAATACATATCTTTAAAGTATAAAGTTCTAGTAATTGCGTTTTTGCAACTTTTTTGTGCGGCAAAAAAGTTGATAATTTTGTATAATGTGTACCAATTGACAAAATAAAAGTGTTCCAGTATATACCCAAATTTAATATTTATATAATAATTTTAATGAACCTCGCCCCAACTGTTGCCCTTATGTATATCAACTGTTATAGGCACATTAGTTTTTACTGAATGCTCCATTATCTCTTTCATTATAGTCATAGCCTTATCAGCTTCTGCTTCTGAAACTTCCACTACTAATTCATCGTGCACCTGCATAACTATTTTTGCAGTTTTAAAATGATTTTTAAACTCTTTATGTATAGCAGCCATAGCGACCTTTATCATATCAGCTGCACTTCCCTGAATAAGAGTATTTAAAGCCATTCTTTCAGCCTCATTTCTAGCCATAGCATTTGATGAGTTTATAGTCTTCGATAAATCTCTAATTCTTCCGCACATAGTACGAACATAGCCTTTATTTCTCACTTCCTCAACAACTTCCTCGCAGAAAGGTTTTACCCTTGAGTAAGTTGAAAAATATCCTTTTATAAAATCTTCAGCTTCTTTTCGTTTTATGCCAAGCTCTTTTGAAAGTCCGAATGCTGTTTTACCGTAAATAATAGAGAAGTTTATTATTTTAGCTATATTTCTCATTGAGGCAGTTACATGCTCTTTACTTACTGAATATATTTTCATTGCTGTTTTTCTATGAATATCATCATTATTTTTGAATGCTTCTACTAATGCAGGATCATTACTGAAATGTGCTAATAGTCTTAATTCTATTTGAGAATAGTCTGCTGCTATAAGTAAATTTCCTTTTTCAGCTATGAATGTATTTCTTATCTCTCTGCCCTCTTCACCTCTTACTGGAATATTCTGCAAATTAGGCTCTGATGATGATAAACGTCCAGTAGCCGTTACTGTCTGATTAAATGAAGCATGTATTCTTCCAGTTTTTTCATTTACCAAAGTAGGAAATACATCAAGATAAGTATTTTTTAATTTTGCATATTTTCTATACGTAAGAATATACTCAGCTATTTTATATTTCTGTGATAGTTCTGTTAATACTTCCTCATCGGTAGAAAATCCTGTCTTAGTTTTTTTAGTAGGAGGTATTCCCATTTTATCAAATAATATATATTCAAGCTGTTTAGGAGACTGAATATTAAACTCCTCTCCTGCTTCTGTATATATTTTTTTCTTTGTTTTTTCTAAAAGAGAAGAGTATTCATCGGATAATGCTTTCATTTTTTCGCTGCTTATATATACTCCGTCAAACTCCATATCGGCAAGTACGCTTACAAGAGGCATTTCTATATTAAAAAATAATTCCTCAAGATTATGTGTTTTTAAAAGAGGAGCAAAGCACTCATAAAATCTGAATGTTATATCTGCATCTTCGCATGCATATTCAACAACATCTTTTAAAGGCACGTCCAATAAAGTTTTTTTGGCATTATCTGTTATATCGCTGTACTTAATAGTATTGTATGAAAGATATCCTATAGCCAAATCGTCCATATTATATCTTCCTCTTGTCGGGTTAATCAAATATGCAGCTACCATAGTATCGAAATACATATTTCCAAAACTTTTATTAATAGCTCTCATCATCTTGTATTCATATTTAAGATTATGCCCTATAACTTTTATATCTTCTTTAGCCAATGTCTCAAATACCATATTTAAACATTTATCTTTATCTATGTTTGTTCTTCCGCCCACATCTAAATAAAATGCTTCATTAGACCTTATCGCAAAAGATATTCCTATTATAGTATCTTTAAATACATCAAGACCTGTAGTTTCAAAATCTACGCATACTAATTTTTTACTATTAATATCATTTAATAAATTTTTTAATTCTGTTTCATTTTCTATTAAATAATAGCTTGCTTTATTATCTTTGGCACTTAGTATTGGACTTTCATCTTTTTTATCTTCTTTATTTTCTTCAGCTTTAGATGAATCAGCAGTATTATTTGATATTTTAACCTTTTCTTCTTTTTTGCTGCTTACTCCGTATATATAAGAATTAATTTTATCTCTTATTTGTTTTAATTCTAGTTCATCTAATATCTTATTAACTTCTTCGATATTTATTTTATTTTTTGCTATCTCATTATAATCCAAATTAAAATCTTTTATATTTTTTTCTATAGTAGCAAGTTTATAGCTCATATATGCCATGTCTTTTGATTCTATTAATTTTTCCTGCACTTTTCCTTTTATAGAATCAATATTTTCATATATTCCGTCCAAACTCTTATACTCTTCAAGAAGTTTTAAAGCAGTTTTCTCCCCTACACCCTTAACTCCTGGTATATTATCAGAAGCATCTCCCATTAAAGCAAGCAAATCTATTATCTGATTAGGATAAACTCCTCTCTTCTCTTTAACAGTTTCTTTATCATACTCCATAAGCTCATTATCTTTATTGCTAGCCACAACCCTAACATCATCGCAAACAAGCTGAAGTATATCTTTATCTGGAGAGTAAATAATAGTTTTAATATTCTCTTTTTTATTTTTTTCAGCAATAGTTCCTACAATATCATCAGCCTCATAATTATCAAGAACTATTCTTGATATTCCCAAAGCATCTATCAAATTATAAAGTATAGGTATCTGGCTTCTTAAATCATCAGGCATACTTTCTCTGTTTTCTTTATACTCTTTATATATTTCATTTCTAAATGTTTTTCTTGAGCTGTCTAAAGCTATAGCCGTATATTCTGCAGGATAGGTATTTATAAGAGAAAAATAAGTTCTCATAAAACCATTAATAGATGAAACATTCTGCCCCTTAGAGTTTAATAGAGGTCTTTTTAGAAAAATAAAGTGGTATCTGTAAAGTATACCGAAGGCATCGATAATAAGAAAAGTTTTTTTCATAATATTTCCATATACTGTTATTTTAATAGATTAATAAATATTAAACTATAACTTAATTATTATCGTAATTTGGCAGAAACATTTACAAAATATTCTCTGCTTGATATAGGATATCCTTTAATAGTTTCATATTTTACATCCAATATATTTTTTATACCCAATTTTAATGATATATCTTTTTGAAACACAAATGAACTTATTACATCAAAAGTAGTATAGGATTTATCTGCTTCTGATTTTGTTGTATTATTGTATTTATCACCTATATACTGAACATTAAGAAGAATACTTGATTCAAATTTGCTGTTTTTACTATATACATACTCAAGAGAAGTATTAAACTGATGCCTTGGAAGCCCCGGAAGACTATCATTTTGTACGCTTACATTATACAAATTTTGTCCTACTAAATACGAATAATTACCTTTTATTTTTATTGTAGAATTAATATCCTTTACAGGTATACTGAACGTTATACTTGTTTTGCTTCCTTGAGTAGTTAAATACTGATTATTATTAGTTAATAAATTTTTCTTAGAACTTACAAAATATACAGCCTCTATTGTTACTATATCATGGGGCTTTAATGAAAGTCCTACATTTCCTCCCTGATAAAGATTCTGCGATTTTATATTATTAGTATATCCCTTATTAAGAAGGGCAATATCTGTCTGCATATTAACAAAATATTTACCTGTGAGTGTTATTTGTTTTACTGGATTTACATTAAAATTTACATCTCCATTAACATATGACCTAAAATCAGCAGCCGTACTTTTCTTAGTGCTTCCTCCCCTTTCCTCTCCGGAAGTATTAACATTAAATTTCAATGAATTATTATTTTCATTTTTTAAATTATATTCAAGTAAATTCATCTTTCCTGTAGTTTTGCTTTCATTTGTCTGTGTTTTTTTATATTTAATAGTTTTATCAGAATCCATTTGAACATCTCTCGATAAATTAACATATAAAACCTTTTCTGATTCAGCATATTTTTTACTTAAAATATTATACACTATAGAACCGCTCAAAACATAATAATTGATATCTATAGAATCTATATTATTTTTATCATACAAAAAAAGATAAACCTTTTTCTCTTCATTATTTAATATTTCACCATTTAATATAAAAGTAGACTGAGAATATACTGTTTTATTTTTTATATCTATATTAGCATACTCTTTAATTAATTCTGCTATATTTTTGGATTTTGAGGCTTTTATCTGACTTTTTCTAATTATAATTGCCCTGTCTATAAGAAGCTGTTTTTCTTTATGCGATACCTGAATATCATCAGTATTTTCATAATCATAAGCTTCCTCTTGTGAGTAAAGAGGGGAATATAAAAACATACATAATAACACTAATAATATATTTCTCATTTTATATTCCTGTACTCTATTAAAGAAAATTCCAACTATAAAAGATAAACCAAAAAAATAATATTTTGGAAAATAATTTATATATAAAACTTATAAAAATATTAAAATATATTTTTAAAAATTTTCAATACTATATATAAATTATTGTCATAATTATATGTAAAAGGCTCTTTATACGGAAATAATAATACAAATCTTACTATATAGACTGCAATAAAAATAAATAAAACTGCAAATATTATATATTTGTTATTGTAGATATAATCTGCTGTTTTTGATTTATTTCTTAATATAATGATAGCAAGTATAATAGAAGGAAGTATAAATAAAGGGTGATAATAAAATGCTTTTTTAAAATTTAATCTAAAAACTTCTATATGTGCCCTAGTCATACCGCAGGCAGGACAAGGAAAACCTGTAGTTCTTTTTATTAAACAGAGTTCTCCTACTTCTATATTATAATATTTAAGATGATTTTTACTGTCATAAATGATAAATAAAGCTATAAAAGCCAATAATATAAATTTTAATATCTTCATAACTTTATAAAAAATTATAGGTTACAGATATTAAGAAATTGAATATAATAAATATTCAAACATATTTTTCCATTTGATTATATATAATATCGGCAAGACCAAAAGTTTTTGTTTTCGAAAATTCTTTTGCATATTCATCATAAAGCATATCTTCAAATATTTGCTCAGCCATACCTCCGTCTATCAAACCGCTTTTATCTACAGTTTTTCTCATTTCTTTAAGCATTTGATTAATCATTAAAGCCTCAAAATCTTCCGATACCTGTCTAAGACGTTTTTTTTCAAAATCTTTTCCATACTTTGACACAGCATTATTATCGGATACATTTTGTACACTTTCATCTATAGAAAACTTTGCATTTCCATACTGTTTTTTTGTATTTTCTAATTTTGAAATATTGGCACTATTCATACTCAAATTATATTTATCAGTTATGTTCATAATTTATCCCTAATAATAAATTTATATATTATTTTTTCGGAAAAATATATAAAGCTATTAGCAATAAAAAAGCCTAAATCTTATAAATTTACTAAGACTTAGGCTTTATTAATATTATATTTTCATATATTACCAAGTTATAATATATTCAGTATAAATATATCCCTTACTTATAGATTTTGTCATTCTAACTTTAGAACCATTAGGATATTTAAATCTAAATATATTTTTTATCATTTCATCATAATATGTTTCTATCATAGAATCATAATTAGGGAAATACTGTAAATGATAAATTATACGTCTTTTCTCAGCCTTAACAACTTCAATATTTATATTTTTAAACATTTTTTTGTTGAAGTTAACAAATACATCAGCCAAAGCATTTTTAGATGATATTTTAATAAACATTTTTGTAAAGAAAGAAAATTTCTTAAAATCATATCTTGCTTTCTCTCTTATACCATCTCTAGCCCCTTCATAAAACTCGTCCATTATAGAAGTCATAGGGATAAAGAATGAAGAAGATAAAGGATATTTCTTTCTGAAACTAGTTTTAGTAATATCTTTAAATATATATCTGCACTCATCAGGCATCTCTTCCAATAGCTTCTGAAATTTATCTTTACCAAAAGAAGCAATTACAAATTTATAAAGACTTTGAACAAAAGCTTTTCTGCTGTAGGCTCTGTCGCCTTCATTAATAATCTTAATTTTTTCTTTAAGTACTTCTTCAAAGTCCTTAATAACATAATTAGCCATCTCTTTTTCAAGCTCATCTACAGAATCACTTGCAACAGTAGAAAGCTGCTCTATCTCTTTTATAAGATCGAATACATTTCCTATCTGACTGCCCATATCCTGTGTTTTAGAAACTATATCATCAGTATTCTGAGATACTAGCTTCATAGCCTCATCGTTTTTCTTAGAGAAATCAGACAAATTAACCAAATCATCTTTGGCAACAGATATTCTTCCATGCAAATCAGTATATTGTTCTTTAATAACTTTTACAGCATCATACAAACTTTCTATAGAAACACTTATTTCCTTTGTAGAAACATACTTCTCATCAGCTACCTTTTTTACTTTATTCATAGTATTAACAAAATTCTGCATTTTAGCAAGCATATCTTCTGTTGCTATTATTCTCTCTGTCATACTGGACATAATCTGATTCATTTCTTTTTCTATGTCTCTAAGTATCTTCCAAGCCTTCTCAGACTGCATATTTGTAGTAGTAGCTAATTTTCTTATCTCTTCAGCAACAACTGCAAAACCTTTACCCTGCTCTCCTGCATGTGCAGCTTCAATAGCCGCATTCATCGCAAGCATGTTAGTTTGCTGAGATATATCTATAGTTGAGTTTACAAAGTCTGTAATACCTCTTATTGAAGATATTAAAGATTTTGTAATATTTTCTGTTTTTACTATTTTATCTTTACTGTCCTGTGCCAAAGAAACAACATGTTCTGATTCTTCTTTAGCTTTTCCCACAGAAGTAGATACTTCCTGCATATCTTTCTGCATAGTTACAGTAAGAGAGTTTATCTGATTCAAACTTACTGACTGATCATCTATTTTACTTTGAAGATTATTAGTCATATCATCAATAGATATAAGCTGTGCCAAACTTGATGCGATGATTTTATATATTTCCAAATTACTGCTTTCTACATGCTTAAGCTCTGTCTGCTGAGATGATATATTATCTATTATCATACTAACATTCTCTGTCATAGCACCCGCTGCTTCAGAAATATCTGTCATTTTAGCTTTTAAAGCATTACTCTGTTCTTTTGATACTTTAAGTGTTTTTGATACACTTGAAAATACATGCTGAACCATATCAAAAAATATTCTTATCCAAGTACTTAAATCACCCAAAGAATCCCTAGAATTAATCTTAGTTACATTTACAAATATATTATTATCAAATACACCAGACTCCAATTCCTGAGAAATCTTATCCAAAGGTTTTAAAGATATAGGTATTGTTATATTTAGTACTATTATAATAATAAGTATAGCAACTATTAAGATTAAGAATATTGTATTGTTGGTTGTAGTAAGTACATTGTAAAAAAATGTTGTAGGTACATACATGAATATATTATAAAATCCGTTATCAAATTGTCTGAAAAATAATGTATAATTTTCATTTCCAACCTGATAATTTTCTCTTATTCTTGTATTAGTATAAAATGTGGTGTTATTGATAGCATTATTAATCCATTCTATATCTTCTATACTGCTTAATATATAATTAGGATTATCATGGTAAACTATCTTTTTATTTCTTGAATCAAAAATAACAGTATTAAAAGGTCCTGTTTTTACTATATTGGTGAGCATTTCATAAGCTATATCCAAAGAAAGGTCTGACAAAGAAACTCCTATAAGATTATCATTTACACTTGAATATATTGGTGAAGAAAAAGATATAACTTTCTGAGGCTTATCAATATTTTTAAGATAAGGTGAAGAATAATAAATATTTCTAGGTCTTTTTGATTCTCTGTTCCAGTTATCAGGCAAAGCTAAAGAATAAAATTCATCCTGAGTATAGTTCTCGCTTGCATTCTCTATTTTAGGCTGCATATTTCCAGTATTTCCTACATCATACAAATATAACGAATAAATGCCTCTCATATAAGGATTATTTTCTATAATATTTGGCTCAAAATATATTCCATTTGCTATAATATGATGCAAAGCTGTCTGAGATTTATGAAAACGGTAAATAACTTTTCTAAGATTGGTTGCAACATCTGCAACAGTTCCTGTAGAATATAAATCATAAGATACTGTAGCTATATCTGCCAATGATACTGTACCTACACCAGTTGAAGAAAATATACTTTCAAATGTCGAACCAACATCGTAAAAATAATTCTGAGAAACATTCATAGCCGAATTGTATAATGCTTCTTTATTAGTCTTTGTATTTATAAAAATTGTAGGAGATAATGCTAAAATTACAACGATAATAACTAATAAAAGTACCTTATTTTTTAGACTCATAGAAAAAACCTTATCTTTATTAAAAAAATTACTACTTAACTTATCGGATATTTCTAATTTATTATTGAGAGTGATATTTATTATTTTCTTACAAACTTTCTAAATAATCTGCCTATAAACATATTAATAAAAGATATAAAATCATCATTTCTTATCACTATATTAATAATAGAATATGATAAAACTCCCAACAGTATTACTATAAATACTTTAAGTATGAAAAATATCCTAGAATCAGCTGTATTTGATAATAAATAATATTTAACTCCGTAAACAGCTGCCGCCATAAATAAACTGGATACTGCTGTTTTGACTATCTCTAACTTTTTATTTATTATTGACTTTACAGCCAATTTTCTCATAAGTAATACATATAGTATACAAAAAGATACAATATTTGCAATAACACTTGATATAGATATTCCAATAATATCGAATTTAAATACATAAACACATAAATAATTACTAACTGCATTGATTATAAATGTAAAAAATGCTATATAAACAGGGGTTTTCATATCTTTCATAGCATAAAATGACTGTACAAGTATTCTATAACTTGCCACAAAAAATAATGAAACTGATAAATACCTTAAAGCACTTGATACTAAATATGTAGATTTTGAAGAAAATGCCCCGTATTCAAATATCATTCTAACTATTTCTCTGCCCAATACTATAAACCCGAAAGTAGCTGGAATAGTAACTAATGCTACAAGTCTTAAAGAATATGCTAAAGTTTCAACTGCTTCATCTTTTTTGTTGTCTGTTATAAGTTTGCTTAAAGTTGGAAGCATAACTGTTGCAACACTTACAGCAAAAACTCCTAAAACGAATTCATGTATTCTAGTAGCAAATGTAACAGCAGAAACCCTGCCCTCTCCGATAGCACCTGCAAATGCAGTAGATACAAGTAAATTAATCTGATATATGCTAGCTCCAAATATACCGGGAGCAAATAATTTTATCATTTTCATAACATAAGGATCTTTAAAATTAAAATAAGGCTTAAAACTAAATCCCTGCTTATGAACAAAAGGCATTTGATACACAAACTGTACAAATCCGCCTAATAATACTGCAAATGCAAATACATAAGCCATATTGCTGAAAAAATTAGGCATAAAAAAATAAAAAAACAGTGCCATAGATATGATAACTGTATTTAAAAGTATAGGACTTGCTGCCGAAATGGAATAATATCCTCTTATATTAAGAACTCCCTGCATCAATGCTGCCAATGATATAAATAAAAGATACGGAAACATTATTCTTGATAAATCAGATGCTAAACTTAATGCTTCTATATTATCTTTTCCAGATTTGTAAAGTATATTAACTAACAAAGGAGAAATTATAATACCAACAGCAACAACACCTATAAGTATTAATCCAAGAAGTGTAAAAACAGCCCTAAAAAACTTTTTTGACTCATCTTTACCCTTTTCTTTTTCAAGCTCTGTAAATACTGGTATAAAACTTGCCGCCATATTGCCTTCAGCAAATAAACGCCTTAAAAGATTTGGAAGTATAAAACCTATAGCAAAAGCATCAGCTATAAATGTAGTTCCCAGTAATGCCGCCTGTATTTGATCTCTGACAAGTCCGAATACTCTGCTTATTGTTGTTACAAGCGACATTTTTAATGATGATTTGGCTATTTTTTCCTTGCTTACATTTTTATTTTCTGACATATTTCCTCTATTATTACAGTTATATAAATCAAATTATAAAATCTTCATACTAATTATTTATATAATAACAGTATATATTAACTATCATAAAAATATAAATCGAAAAATAATAAAAAACAATATTATACTTGTAAAGCATAATAGTTAATTTATAAAAAATTATTTACAATGAAAAAATATCTTTGATTATATAAACAAAATCATTCTTTGGAAATTTTGATATATTTATAACATTTTCTATAGCTTCTGCAAAATATAAATTGTTTTCACTAGGCAAATATGATACAGTAAATATCTGAGCATTAGCATTTAATAATTTTTCTTTTGTATATCCGTATTCTGACATTGCTATTAATCTGTTTGGAACATTATTTCCATAAAAAATAAAAACTGCATGATTATATAATTTAGCTTTTAATATTTTATCTTTATCATCATTATCATTTTTTCTAAAAAGTTTTTGATTATCATCTATATATAAATCAAATATTTCATTTGCTTCATTTTTTATATTATTTAAAATGCCTTCGCCGTCTTTATCAATATCTGCTAAAAAGAAATAGTATGCATGTATTGTAATAGATTTTTTATTTTTTATTACATCAGCATTTATAAACACTCTTGATGAATTAATAGAATACATACTGTATCCGAAATATCTAAGCCTATCTATTATATTATCTTTAGTTACATTTTTATTTAAAATATGTTCCAGCTGTGAATTATTTTTTATAAATATCAATTTTCTTTTGTTTATGCTTGATGCATCCAAATATAAAAATACAATGGTTATTATTTCAAGAATTATAAGAATAATCGTTATATATATTTGATTATTATTGTAAATAGAGAAAAAAATTAAGTCGGCAAACGCTATGGCTATCACCCCATAAACGCTTGCCCTTAATAACTCTTTTTTGAAGGAGAACAGCTTATTATTGTTCATTATTTCTTTATTATATTTTACTTTATTATATAACTATAATTATCTGTAAGTTGTAACTTCCTGATATGCTCTTACTGCTCTGTCTACAACTGCTTTTGTAAAACTAAGCGATAATTCAGCCTCAGCAATAGCATTCATCACATCAGATACATCAACCTGATCTGGTCTTATACCAGCCTGCACTATAATATTATCTCTGTCAACTTGTTTTTGATTGACAGCTTCAATAGCATCGCTCAGCATAGTACCAAAATTACTTATCAAATCATTACTTGAACTTCTTCTTAACTGCTGAGCAGGTCCGTAATGTCTAGGGTCAGTAGTTTTTAATACGAATCCGTAATTATCGCCAACATTTCCTGTTTTTGAAGCAGCACTATAAGAGTTCATTACACTATTAATATTCATAAAAATATCCTTAAAAAATTAATTAATATCTAATTATATTCAAAGCACTTCCAAACATAGTTTTAGCCGACTGTATCATAGTAGAATTAGCCTCATAAGCTCTTGAAGCCTCCATCATATCAACCATTTCTGTAACTGGATTAACATTTGGCATCTCTACATAACCTGCCTTTTCACCGTATTTAATAGCGTCTGGGTGAGAAGGATCATAAACAAATCTTGTAGCAGTTTCCATATCTTTTTCTATGCTGAAAACTCTTACCCCTGTACCAACATTAGGCTGCAAAGCCTCTGGCAAAAATGGGCTTCTATATTTGTTGCCGTCATCTCTAGGCTTAAATATAACTCTGCTTCTTCTGAAAGCTCCGCCTTCTGTAGTTCTTGTAGTATTAACATTTGCTATATTATCAGCTATAACATCTAATCTTGTTCTTTGAGCTGTTAAACCGCTTCCTGATGTATTAATAATTGAAAATATTCCCATATTCTATTCTCCTTAATACCAACTATTAAGCATTACCTATCATTCTTCTGATTTCTCTGTACTGAGCATTAACTATTTGAGTAAACATTTGATAACGCAAAGTGTTTTTAGCTTCTTCAGCCATTTCTTTATCTATATCAACATTATTTTTATCATTTCTATAGCTAGTATCATAATCTACTGTAAGAGTAGGTGCAACGTCCTGATAATTCATAGGCATATGAAAAGGAAAATGTCTGGAATCTGTTCTTTTAGCTTCCATACCATCATATTTCTCACTGTCTAAAGCTCTTGCAAGCTGATATTCAAAAGTTACATCGCTTCTTTTAAAATTCGGAGTAGATACATTTGCTATATTATCCGCTATAACTTCAGCTCTAAGCCCATAAACATTTAAAAGCTTTTTAGCTACTGTCATAGTTTTAGCATAAGTTGTATCAGCAAACATATTCATAGTTTTTAATCCTAAATAATAAAATAATACTTACAATTATTCTCGGTTTATTAAAAAACTGCTTTAACATTTTTTAATTATTATTAAAATATAAATTTTATATTTTTATACAGTTTATACCTAAACAAATATAGTTTGTCAATTTTTTTGTTGTTATTTTTCCCGCCGCACGCCATACTTAACAGTACTTCCTTCGGCCGCAGGCGGACAGCGTCAAAGAACCTTATATCCTCGACAAGCTCGGATACGCTTCGCGAAAGTGCAAGTGTAACAATAATACTAAATAGTACTAATTATGTTTTATATGTAGAATAAATTACTAAATTTAGCCTGAAATATAGCCTTTCGCTACCGACACCACAGGGGGCTTCGTCGGCACGCAGAACGTGGCACTACTGTGTGCTTCGCAGAGCTAGTCCCCAAAAATAATAAAAATATAAAAACTAATTTTGACAAAATGTAGTTGTTTAGGTGTATATTAAAAATCAAAAACTAAAGGATCAGCACCTATTTTCTCCCCATTTTCTAAAGAATTAATCCTTCCCATATCATTTTTATCTAAATTAAAGTCAAATACATCAATATTTTCTTCTATCCTATTTTTATTTACAGATTTAGGTATAACAGAAATACCGCTTTCTATATTCCATCTTAATATTATTTGAGCTGCTGTTTTATTGTATTTTTTAGCTATATCAATAATAACTTCATTATCAAAAAGTTTTCCTCTTCCTAAAGGAGACCAAGCCTCTACAGCCATATTATGTTTTTTACAGAAATCAACCAATTCATTTCTAGGCAAATTAGGGTGTCTTTCTATTTGATTAACAGTAGGAGCTATATTGCAATGAGCAAATATATCTTTTAAATGCTTTATCTCAAAATTACTCAAGCCTATTGATTTTGCCTTCTTGCTTTGACATATATTTTCTAAAGCTCTGTAAGTATCCAGATATCTCTCTTTATTCTGACCAGGCCAATGAATAAGAAGCAAATCTACATAGTCCATATTAAGTTTTTCCAAACTCTCTTCAAATGATTTTCTTGTAGAATTATATCCTTGTTTGGTATTCCATATTTTTGTAGTTATAAATACTTCCTCTCTTTTTATTCCAGTCTTTCTTATTGCTTCTCCGAGTTCTTTTTCATTATTATAGAATTGTGCAGTATCAAATTTTCTGTATCCTGCCTCTATTGCAAATCTTACAGCATTTTCTAATTCTTTTTTATCAGTTATTTTATATACTCCAAGTCCCAATATAGGCATTTCTATAGAGTTATTTAACTTTAGATTAATCATAATTATTTCCTATTTATTAGTTTTATTAATTATAGTACTTATTGAAAATATAAAAATAGTATATAATATTTATTAAATTATCAATAATAAAAAATAAGTCTGTTATAAGATATAATTATATGCTATAATAGATATTATTACAGCAAATTTTTTATAAGATGTTAATTGTTAAAAAATATCTTATGGTTTTTATGATTTTCCGATAATATTAAACAATTAACATAATAATATATTTGGGGGATTCAATTGGCTAGTAATAACGGTTACGAAAAATATAAAAAGGTTGATGTAAGCACAGCTTCTCAAAACAGATTAATTATTATGCTTTATGACGGTGCTATAAAGTTTTTAGAAACTGCATGTGCAGCTATGGATAAAAAACATGGCACTGAAGAAGCCCATAATAATATATTAAAAGCTCAGGAAATTATTTATGAACTTTTGTCTTCTCTAAATTATGAAGCAGGAGATATAGCTCACAGACTTGCTTCTATATATACCTATATGAATCAAAAACTCACAGAAGGCAATATATCAAAAACTAAACCACCTTTGCTTGAAGTAATAAGATATCTTAAAGAACTCAAAATGGCTTGGGAAGGTGTTGAAGAACAGATTGCTAAAGGAAATGCCGAAAACAAAGCTCAATCTTCAGGCAGTAAAAAAGATGAAGGCGAAAGTAAATTAAATATAACAGGTTGAAATAACAATGAAAAAAATATATGCATTAATATCAGCAATTATAATTATTTCTATGGTTTTTATTTCTTGTAAAGATAAAGATTATGAAAGCATAGATCAATACGAAGCTAGAATGAACAGCCTTGAGTTTTTAAAATATTATAATATACAAGATGTTATGGCACCTCGTATAGTAGATGACGGCGTATTATTTACTTTTGCTGAAAATTATGATTCTGTAGAAGTATCAGGAGATTTTAACAATTGGGAAGACAGTATACCTCTTATTAAAAGTTCATATGGGGTTTATTATTATCTTTGTCAGACTCCTTTAAAAGCTGGCAAATATTCATACCGTTACAGAGTTAATGGTGTATGGATTAATGATCCTGTCAATCCATATACAGAATATGATAATAATAATCAATCTGTAAGCTACTTTGTTTTAACCAATGATATAGGTTTTTATGAAAAAAATCCTATTTATAATTCTGACGGAACAGTTACTTTCTTCTACAGTAATAATACAGCCAAAGAAGTTATGTTTACTTCAGATAAATTAGGTTTTGATAGTTTAAGATATCCGATGACATATTCTAATAATTTATGGGTTATAACATTAAGACCAGAATCAGGAAACTATTATTACAATTTCGTAGTTGATAGAATATGGGAAGTTGATCCGCTTAATATGAATGTTTATAAAGGAAGTGACGGAAGACTTCATTCATATATCTTGATAAATTATAATCAAACCAATGCTATAAAATATTAATTTAATAAAATTTTTTATTATAAAAAAAGAGGTACTTTTTATTTAAGTATCTCTTTTTTATTTATTCATTTTGAAAAAACATAAAAACTTATTTATTTTATAATAGTCTCGTTTAAAAAACCTATTAATAAATAATTTTTACAAGTTTATCATTTTATACAAAATTAGATAATATTAATTATTACACAGATAAATGTTTTACATGTTGTATAATTTATTATCTTGCATATAAATATGCAGTTCTGAAGCAGCAGAGTGTATACAATCTTTATTCTAACTGAAGACATATTTTTCTTATATATCATCGCCTAGTATGTAACTTGAACACGCTAATCAGAAAAAATAAGCAGTAAATTGCATAGCCCATATGCTTTGCAAATCCCAAATCATAAAATACCAGAAATAGTATAAATATATATTGATTCTTTATTTTTCTATTTTAAAGAAACTAATAAGCTCCTGCAAATGTATGGCATCATTATACAAAGACATAGAAGAAGCGGTTGACTCTTCTACCAAAGCAGCATTTTCCTGTGTTAAATTATCCATCTCTTCAACTGCCCTATTTACCTGAGATACACCTTCTTTTTGTTCCACAGCAGCTTCTGTTATACTTTTTATAGTATCAGCTGTTTCTTCTATTTGTTCTTTTATTCCTACAAACAGCTGTTCCTGACTTCCTACTATATTGTTAGCTTTATTTATTTTTTCATATACTTTATTAATTAACTCTGTAATATCTTTTGCAGAATCCTGACTGTTTTGTGCCAAACTTCTAACTTCACTTGCTACAACAGCAAAACCTTTACCCTGATCTCCAGCACGTGCCGCTTCAACCGCTGCATTAAGAGCCAATATATTAGTTTGAAAAGCTATACCTTCTATAACTCTTATAATATCTTTAATCTTTTCACTGTCTTCATTAACTTCGCTTATACTTTTTACTGTATCTTCTACTACAGATGCTGCATTTTCTATAGCTATTTTACAATCATTCATCATTTCATTGCCTTTTACAGAATTATTAATAGATACAGTAATTGCTGCCGCTATTTCTTCCATAAATGAGCCAGTCTCCTCAAGATTTCCAGCTGTACTTTCTGCTTTTTCTGCCAAATCCTTATTACCAGTAGCCAAACTATTAGCAGCCTGTGCCATTTTAGCAGCTTCTTCTAAAGAATTCTCTATTATTTCTATAAGTTTATATTTCATATTATGAAAAGAAAGAGATAATTCCCCTATTTCATCTTTTCTATTTACTTTTCTCCTATGCATAACAAGTCTTCCATTTTCTATTTCTCTAGCTTCTTCAACAACAAGACTAAGAGGTTTTGTAATACTTTTAGCAAAGAAGAACATAATAATGATTAAAATAACTATAGAGATAACAGCAACTAATAGTGTAATTGCTATAGTTGTTCTTATCTGCTCAAATATCTCATCTTCATTCATAGCATATGTTACCATCCAAGGCTGAAAATCCATTTTTCTGTAATATCCAATTCTGATTATATCCCCGCTTCTGTAGCTGTAAGGACCTTCTTTTAATGAATTATTAAATATATTTCTGTATTCTGCTGGTGCTTCTTTATTTATATTGGCAGTATCCATATCCATAGTAACTATTAAATCTTCATTTACTGCTACTATTCTTCCTGTTCTTCCTAGTTCAACTTTAGAGAAATAACGGTCATGTATAACATTGCCTTTAATAGTACTTACTAAATATCCCAAAGTATTATTAGTAAAATCTGTTACTTTTACACCTACAGCCAAAGTTATTTCACCAGTTACAGGAGATTCTCTTGTGCTTCCCAAAGCAGATGCCTCTCCTGAAGATAGTTTTTTCCATAAACTAGGTCTAATTTCGGACATATTTCTATTTCTTAGTACATCTGATTTTGTTAATATAACATTGCCGTTTATATCTGTAAGATAAATATTTTCTACGTACGGATTTTTTTCCATAAATACTTCAATATCTCTTTCACTATATGCTCTATAAGTATCATCTCTAAAAATCATAAAATTTCTAATATTAGCATCACTAGCATAGGAATCAGCAAGCATTATTTGTGATTCTGTCATAGAGTCAAGCAAATAAGCATACCCTTCTACTGTATTTCTAAATCCTACATTAATAGCTTCTCTTATACCCTTGCTTGAAAAAAATAGAGAAACAATTAATAAAACTATTATTATTATAACGCTTATAAGACTGATAGATAATGGTAACTTAAATGCTAAACTATTAATTTTTTTCATGAAATAACTCCAAAACTATTATTGATGATGACAAAATAACTATAGTAAAAATTATTGTGATTGTCAATTGCATTTAGTAATAATAAAATTACATAAGTAAAAAAATATAACATGCTATACAAATATATATAATATACTATATATACCTAATTAGTCATAATAAGAATAATTAATAACATTAAAATAGAATTATTTTTTTAATTTAAAATATTTATTTTGACAAAATTGAATTGTTCCTCTTCATAAAACATTATTATAAACATGTTATTATATACATGTTTTAAAATATCCGGCAAAATTATTTGTAATTTTTTATATGCTTTGTTATTATAAATTTTAATACATAAACTGCATCGCATAAATAACCATGTTAATATAATGCTATTATTTTATATAGCAAAATGACAGCATAAATATAAAAAATTATCTTTTGAACAAAATCACAAATAATTTGACTATTTTTTTCTTTTATATAAAATAATGCCTATGGAAAAAATTATAAGAAGAACAGCATTAACTATAATATACTCTATATTATTATCTTTAATAATACTAGCAATTATATTTATACCAAAAGGATATAATTTTTATAAACATTGCAAAGAATACATAAACAAACCATTCTCAAAAGACGAATTATCCATAAACGAAGAGAGAGCTTTAAAAATATATGATAGAAACTCAATACTAATATCAACTATATTTCCAAAACATGGCGGATTTTTTGAAGAGGTTAAATACAAAGATTTATCAACAAATTTGATTAATGCTGTAGTAAGTGCAGAGGATAAGAACTTCTTTAATCACAACGGTATAGACTATAAGGCTATAATAAGGGCATTTTTATCAAATTTAATAAGCGGAAAGGTAGTTTCTGGCGGAAGTACAATTACTCAGCAGCTTGCTAAAAGTATAATTCCTCGTAAAAGAACATATATTAATAAATTCTATGAAGCACTTGATGCTGTAAGACTGGAAAAAAATCTCACAAAAGAGGAAATACTAACTGAATATTTAAATAGAGTATTTTTCGGAAACAACTGCTACGGAGTTGGTGCTGCAAGTGATTTGTACTTTCATAAAAAAGTTAATGATTTAAATAATAATGAATCTGCAATGCTCGCTTCTATAATAAAATCAGGTACAAAGTTTAATCCTTATAAATATGAAGAGAGATTAACTTCAAGAAGAATATATGTATTAGGAGAGATGAAAAATAACAATTTTATCACAGAAGAAGATTATAATAAATATATTAATGAGAAATTAAATATTTATAATGATAAAGATAAATATACTTTCAAAGCTCCGCATTTCACAATGTATGCAAAAGAATCGCTTGAACAATTAAAATATACAGGCGTAACAGAATTAAGAACTACATTAGACTATAATATGCAGAAGGAAGCAGTTTTAGTTATAAGCAATTCAAGTCAGTCTCTTCATACATTTAATGTACGTAATATTTCATGCGTTATACTTAATGCAAAAACAGGAGAAGTGCTTTCAATGATAGGCTCTATGGACTATTTTGATACAGAAACACATGGAGCAGTAAATGGAGCGACTGCATTAAGACAGGCTGGAAGTACATTAAAACCTTTTATGTATGCTTATATATTTGATAAAGGAGAATCTCCTGCTTCTGTTATAGCCGATATCAAAACTTATATTAATTCCCCCGGCGGAGATTATATACCAGAAAACTTTGACCATAAATACAGAGGACCAGTTACTATAAGAGATGCATTAGCCAATTCTCTTAATATACCAGCTGTTAAATGGCTTGCAAGATATAGTATAAAAGATTTTCAGAATATACTTTTAAAAGCAGGATTAAGTTCTATAGATAAAAATCCAGACTATTACGGATATTCTTTAGTACTTGGAAGTGCTGAAGTACGTTTAATAGATTTAGCTTCGGCATACAGTATATTTCCAAACTCTGGAACATTTATAAATCATTATTCAATCACTTCATTAAAAAAAGCAAACGGAGAAGTTATAACACTTCCTAAAAAAACAACTAGAAAAGTTATATCAGAAGAAAGTGCATATTTAATAACAAGCATACTCTCTGACAGAAATGCAAGAATGGGATCTTTTAGAAGCTATAAAGGAATAGTATATCCATTTTCTATAGCAATAAAAACAGGAACATCAAAAGGCTCAAGAGATGCATGGGCTGTAGGTTACACTAAAGATTATATAGTGGGTATTTGGCTTGGGGATTTTGCAGGAAGTGAGATGATTAATATAACTGGCGGAAATGGTGCTGTACCTATACTTTATGACTTATTTACTATGCTTAATAAAAGCCAAAAAGAAACTAAATGGGATAAACCAGATACCATAGTAAAAAGAGAAATATGTCTTATAAGCGGAAAACTTAGAGGAGAGTTCTGCAAAGAAACAAGAGTTGAAGAGTTCTCTCATATAAATGTGCCTAAAGAAGAATGCGATGTTCATAACTTATATATAAAAAACAATTCTGATGGTTCTGTTACAGAAAAAGTCTTTATTAATCTCCCTAATGAGTATAACGGTTGGATAAGAGAGCAGCAAATAGAACGCCCTACTTTAGAATGGACAAAAGTTAATAATATTTATGCATATAATAGAATAAAAAATAATAATCAAAACAGTAATTTGGAAAGTATAAATCAGGAAAATAGTTTAAATTCAGCTGACAGAGTTCAAATGAATTTAAATAATATAAATACTTACAATACATCATCTGAAATAAAAACATATAACAATATAAAAGAAAGGCTTTCAATAAAAGAACCTACTGATAACTCTGTATACAAAATAGACTCTACTCTGCCTATAGAATATCAAAATATATTCATATCATCATACATACCAAAAAATATAGTATCTGCCGAGTTATACTGCAACAAAGAAGTGATAGCAAATATTGATGATTTGAAAAAAGGTTATATAAAATGGAATTTAAAGCATGGAGATTACACTTTTTATATAGAGGCAAGAGCAGATAATGGAGAGACTGTAAAAAGTTCAACTGTAAAAATATACGTACAGTAAAAAAAACTGTATTGATAATTTTTTTAATGCCGATAATATTAATAGTGTAATATGTATTTTACGGAGTTTATCTATGAATAAGAAAATTATTTCTATATTATTAATGCTTTCCATAGCTTTAACACTTCAGTCTGCATATAAAACAAATCAGTATATGAAAGTAGTCGATGTTAAAGGAAAAGTTAAAATATCTTCTCAAAAGGCCATAGTAAAACCTGCTAGAAACGGCGATTTATTATTCACTAAAGATAATATCTCCACAGAGAATAATTCTTCTCTAACTTCATATTTAGAAAGCAATAATATATTCAAAGTTAAAGAAAACTCTTCTCTAAATATAGATGAATCCTATGATAAAACTGGAAACACTAAATTAACTTTAGATAATGGAGATTTTTTAATTGCTGCTTCATCAAATGCTAAAGCAGATTCTATTACAGTATTAACTTCTAATGCCAGTATTAAAGTATCAGGAGCAGCTGCAATATCATATACTAACGGAAACACAAAAGCTCAATTCTTATACGGCAAAGGCGAAGTTAATGGAACTAAAGTTGCTCAGTTTACAGAAGTTAATATTGACAATTCTAATAAATTATCAACCAAAGATATGGAATTAAATGAAGAGTTAAAAAATAATATAATTGAAGTAACTTCTATGCCTTATGTTGAAACTATAATACCTGAAGTATCCAATATGGCTGATGTAAAAAATTATTATGAAAAATATAATAATAAAACTATAAGCGAAACTAATACTGAAGCTGCATCTATTGATTATGTAGGAAATACTAATGAAAACAGAACTACTTTAATTATAACTAATGAAACAAAATAATATATTACATCTTTGACAAATAAAAAATTGAGTATATAATAAATAATTAAATATGTGCTAAAAGGTAAATATAGATGACGCCTCGTGAACAAATAGTAAATGCTGGGAAAAGACTATTCAAAAAGTACGGATTTAAAAAAGCCTCTATGAGCGATATAGCTTTGATGGTTCATAAATCTAAAAGCAGTATTTATCATTATTTCAAAAGCAAAGAGGAAATATTTTTTGCCATAGCCGAAAATGAAGCTAATGACTTAAAAAAAGAATTATATGAGGCTATAAAAAAAGAAGATACAGCCGAAGCTAAATTAAGAGCATATATTCTCACAAGGCAGAAAGGTTATATAAAATTAGCAAATCTTTATGAGGCATTACATAGTGAAATATTCGAGGACTTTACTCTTATAGAGCATATGAGGGCACAGTATCATAAAGAAGAATACAATACTATAAAAATGATATTAAGAAGCGGCGTAAAAAAAGGCTTATTTAATATAGATTTAAGACTTGCTACAGAGGCAGTTTTGGCTATTATAAAAGGCTTTGAAATTGAATGGGTAAAAAATAAAAATTCTGGAGATTATGAAAAAGATTTGGATATTATTATAAATATCATATTCTATGGAATTGTCAAAAGATAAATATTAATATAATGAAAAATATTTTTATATATCCGCTTACATATATTATATACATAACTTTATTTTTCGCAGCAGGTATTTCTTTAGCATTTGTAAATCAAACATTTCTTTATATTTCATTAATAGCAGCTTTTATATTAATTATTATGTCAATAATACTAGCATTAAAAAAATATTATTATCTATCTTTAATAATAATTATATTATCATCTTTATTTATAGGATACAGCTACACTATTACAAGGTATTATAACATATTTAAAAATCCTCTTAATACTTTTGATAAACAAATAAAAGCATACAATGCAAAAATATTATCATATGACGGAGTTGTAGGTTTTAGAGACAGGTATATTGCCTATATAGATAAAGTTTATGATGGTACGAATTGGTATCATTATGCTGGAAATATAAGACTTTACAATAGTTCACTAAAGCCAATATACATTAATGATGAAATAACTGTATCTTCAAAATTAAATCTATATAAAAACATATTAACCAATGATGATATTTACGATTCAAAAACTATAATAAAAGTACTCTCTGAAAGAATGCTTTATGGAGCAGCAAGCATATATCCATATAATAATTTTGTTGTACAAAAAGAAGGCTTTTCTATTATAAATTATATAAATGCATATGCTCTAAAAATAAGAAACATTATAAAAAAATCCCTAGGAGAAAATATTGATGCAATACCCTATACCATAGCACAAGGCATTATGATAGGTGATAAAAATATTATTCCCTATCATATAAGAAAATATTTTATAGATTCTGGAATATCTCATATACTTTCTATATCAGGTCTTCATATTTCAATGATACTCTCAATACTATATTTAATATTGTCATTTTTCCCTATAAACTTTTACAAAAGAATATTAATATCAGCAATCATAACAGTAATAATATATCCTCCAATTACTTTATTTTCTATTTCTATAATAAGAGCAAGTATAATGGCAGTATGTTTCACTATATCATATTATTTTGATAGAAATAGAAACTCTATTAATGCATTATTTTTATCTGCTTTGATAATACTTCTGCTTAATCCTAACTCTATAAAAGATATTAGCTTCCAATTTTCATTTTTATCAACTTTAGGAATAATTCTCTACTACCCTATTATTAATTTTTATGTAATAAAAAATATTAAAAATACTAATAATAAAGTCCTAGAAATAACCAAAAATATCATAATAAAATCTCTATCGTTTTTATCTATAAATATATTTGCACTTATAATAGTTCTTCCATTGAGCATATATCATTTTTCAATATTAAATCTAACTTCTATAATAGCTAATATATTTGCAGTGCCTTTATCATTTATAATACTTTCATCATCAATAATAACTATAGTTTCATATATAATATTTAGTCCTATATCAGTTTATCCTGCTTTAACAGTTGAATTTTGTTCTTCACTATTAATAGATTTAGCAAAAAAGTTCAGCAGCATAAGTTTTCTAAAATATGATGTAAAATTAAATTTATATCAAGCATTATTTATTACATTCATAATAGCATTAATAGGAATAATTCTAAGAATAAAAATAAATAAAATTAATGCTAATAGTAAAACTGATAATCATCAAATAGTTTTTAAACAAAGCAAATAACTAAAAAATTTAAGAAAAATTTTTTTCAATTTCTCATAATTATATATTGACATTGGAGTTCACTCTAATGCTATAATCATAAAACATTTTTACAAACAAGGAGAGAAAATGAAAAAATATTTACTAATCACTTTTACTTTATCAATAATCTTTACTGCTATATCATGTAATGCAGGAAATAAAAAGGTTTCAAACGGTTATGAATATGCAAAATCACCAACAGAAACAGTATTGATAAAAAATGGAGAAGGTCATAAATCTGAAGGTTCAGCAGACTATTTTACAGGAGATGTTGAAGTTGAAAGCATAACGGCTCCTAATGAAACATCTAAATTCTCAGTAGCCTATGTTACATTTCAAGCTGGTGCAAGAAGTGCATGGCATACTCACCCAGCTGGACAGCATTTAATAGTTATTGAAGGTGTCGGACTTACTCAGGAAGAAGGAAAACCTATTCAGGAGTTTAGAGCTGGAGATATTTTATACTGCCCTTCAAATGTTAAACATTGGCATGGAGCTTCTCCTAATTCTTATATGAAACATGTTGCTATAACAGGTGATTCAAACGGCAGCAATGTTACTTGGATGGAACATGTTACTGATGAAGAATATTACAGCTATACTAATCAATGATAAACTAATTACAATATTATAGAGATTTATTTATGAAAAATACTATTACTTTTATATTACTTATATTGAGTATATTTACAATGAATGCTTTTACACAAAATACAAAAGTAAAATTAACATTTAATGATAATGAGATTTATGCTTTAATAACAAATTCAAATGCTGGAAATGATTTTTTATCGCTTCTTCCTATGAACTTGAAAATTGAAGATTTTAACAATACAGAGAAAATATCATATTTGAGTAAAAAATTAAATACTCAAAATGAACCAGACGGCATAACCCCAAAAGCAGGTGATATAACTTATTATGCTCCTTGGGGTAATTTGGCTATATTTTATAAAGATTTCAGATATTCAAATAATTTAATTTATTTGGGAAGATTTGAAAATATTTCTGATATATCAAAACTTTCAAATATGAAAGGAGATTTTGAAATTCGTATAGAGAAAGCAAATTAAAAATTATTAATTTATAAAATCAAATAAAAAATTATAATTTTGCTATTGACATTGGAGTAAACTCCAATGCTAAAATAAATAATACATTAGGAGGATACAAAATGAAAAATACTTTAAAATTGACTTTATCTGTATTTTTATTAATGACAATATTATCTTGTCAGTCAAATAATACAAATAACAATGGAGGAAATCTCACTATGACAGAAAAATCAAAAAGTAAATATAATGAATTATTTAAAAGAGATGCAGCTTCTGCAAAACCTGATGATGAAGAACTAGAAAGTATATTCAATAACTTTTTATACGGAGAAGTTTATAATCATGGTTCATTAGATGCCAAATTAAGAGAGCTTGTAACATTAGTTTCTTTAACAGCTTCGCAAGGCACTGACTTTATAAAAGATCATGTAGAAATAGCTTTGAATGTAGGAGCTACACCTATGGAGATAAAAGAGGCATTATATCAATGTTCGCCTTATGTAGGTTTTCCAAGAGTATTTGCTGCCTTAGAAAAAGCAAATGAAGTTTTCAAATCAAAAAATATACCGCTTCCTATAGAATCTCAATCAACTGTTACAGAAGAAACAAGATTTGATAAAGGATTAGAAACTCAGATAAGCATATTTGGAAATGCAATACTTACTGCTCATTCAAATGCGGCTCCTAATCAAAAACATATTCAAAACTATTTATCAGCGAACTGTTTCGGAGATTTTTATACCAGAACAGGTTTGGATTTAAAAACAAGAGAGCTTTTAACATTCATAATGATAATATCTTTAGGAGGAGCTGAACCTCAGGCTATAGCACATGCAAATGCTAATATGGCAATGGGAAACACAAAAGATATGATGATAGAAGCTGTAACTCAATGTCTTCCTTATATAGGATACCCAAGAACATTGAACGCTATAACTGTAATTAACAATATACAATAAAATAAAAATTATATTAATTATATTCATTGATAATAACATCAATAAAAAATGCAAAATAACTATACATTTTTTATAAAATCTAATAAAAAAATTAATTAAAAGGAGAGTTTAAATATGAGAAAAATTATCAAAACAATATTAGTATACGCACTTCTTTCAAGCACATTATTAATAGGAGGTTTGTACGCTCAAAGCTCAAAAACTTTAATAGTGTATTTTTCTTGGGGAGGAAACACGAGAACAGCTGCCAATATGATAAAGAATATGACACGAGCAGATATGTTTGAAGTAAAAACTGCAGAAAGCTATCCTACAGATTATAATGATACTATAAATCAGGCAAGAGATGAATTAAATAATAATGTTTTACCTAGATTAAGTGCTAATATAAATAATTTAGAAGATTATGACACTGTAATATTATGTTACCCTAATTGGTGGGGCACTATTCCTCAGGCTGTAAAACAATTATTACAAACTCATAATTTCAGCGGCAAAAAAATAGCTCCTTTATGCACACATGGCGGAGGCGGTATGGGAAGAAGTTTAAATGATATAAAAACTTTATGCCCTAACTCTGAGATATTAAATCATTTAAGTATATCTGGAAGAAGTGTTAATAGCTCAGAAAATAATATAAGAACATGGCTTCAAAATATAAACATACTATAAAAATTGTAATCTTGCTTTCAGTTAATAAATTAGTAAATATTTTTTAACTGAAAGCAAGTAAAAAATAAATAATAATAAAATCAATTACGGAGTTTATATATTATGAAAAAAATTAGTATAATTATGTTTTTTATATTTTTTAGTTTGTGTAATGCTCAAGAGAATACAAAAATTAAAATTACTGTAAACAATCAAGTATTGGAAGGAGTTATTTATGATACAGAACTATCAAAAGAGATAATGAATATATTTCCAATTACTGTTTCTATGGTAGGCTACGGCAGCAGAGAATATTACGGCTCAATAGACTATAGACCAAAAAATATAACAAAAGGACAATTAAATTTCCAAAATGGTGATATAACATACTGTGCCAGAAATAATTCACTTGCCATATTCTACTCACAGTCATCTAATCCCAATCTTACTATGGAGGTTATACCAATTGGAAAAGTTACATCAGATTTAAGTATTTTTCATAATTTATATAACAACGGAGAAAGGATAGCATATATAACTTTTAGTTTATACTGAAAATTTTTAAGTTTGTAAAAATATATTTTATATTTATTTGTTGGGACTAGACATGCCTTTGTCAGCAAATTTGACAATACATTTATAAAATATAGAAATCAATTTTATTATAAAAGGAGTGTACATGAAAAAATACATGATTATAATGCTTTATCTAGTGTTTACATACATAGGGTATACACAGAATTCAAAAATTCTGATTGTTTATTTTTCAAGAGTAGGAAACACTTTATTTAAAGATAATATAGACGCCTCAACTTCAGCAAGCATTGTAGCAAATAATAACAGAGTGGGTACTACAGAATATGCTGCTAATATAATAAAAAATGAATTAAATGCTGATACAAGATTAATAGAAACAGTTGATAAATACACCGATAACTTTGATGATTTAGTGGATAAAAATCATGAAGAGATGCGTAACAATTATTTTCCAAAAATAAAGCCGTTAAATATTGATATAAACAAATATGATACTATTTTTATAGGATATCCTGTATGGGCTAATGATGTACCAATGGCAGTGCGTTCATTTATAAGAGATTATAATTTATCATCAAAAACTATAGTCCCATTTTGTACTCATGATGGATACGGTGCTGGAAGATCATATAATACTATTAGAAACATGATAAAAAATGCCAATATATTAGATGGCTTGGCATTAAACTCTTCTAATATACAATCAGAGGAAAGCAGAATAAAATCTTGGATAAGAAATTTAAAGATAAATAATTAAGGAGAATAAAAATGAACAATAAAAAAGATGTATTTGTTTTAACAGGTTCTGGTTCTATAGGAATTGCAATAGCCAGAAGAATGGGAATAGGAAAGCACATAGTACTTGCAGATTTAAATATAAAAAATGCTGAAAGAGAATCTCAAATATTATATAATGCAGGATTTCAAACTTCTGTATATGAAACAGATATTTCTTCAAGAGAATCTATATTAAAACTTATTGATTTTGCAAAAAGTTTTGGAAAAATAAAATATTTTGTTAATGCTGCAGGAGTTTCGCCGTCTCAAGCATCTATTGAAGATATTTTGAAAGTTGATTTATACGGAACAGCTGTACTTCTTGAAGAGTTTGGAAAAGTGATAGAAGAAGGAGGAAGCGGCGTAACAATATCTTCGCAATCTGGTTACCGTTTAGGTTCTTTGACAGATGAAGAAAATAAAATACTCGCAACTACTCCTACTGAAAAGTTATTATCTTTGCCTATACTTGATAAAGCAACAGATACTTTAAAGGCATATCAATTATCAAAAAGATGCAATTGCTTAAGAGTAATGTATGAATCTGGAAATTGGGGTAAAAGAGGAGCAAGATTAAATTCAATAAGCCCCGGTATAATAATTACACCTTTAGCCAATGATGAATTAAACGGACCAAGAGGTGAAATATACAGAAAAATGCTTGAACTCTGCCCTTCAAAAAGAGCAGGAACACCAGATGATGTAGCAAATGCGGCTGAGCTTTTAATGAGTGATAAAGGTTCTTTTATTTCTGGAAGTGATTTTCTTATGGACGGAGGTGTAACAGCTTCTTGGTGGTATGGAGAATTATCAGATAATAAATAATATTTTAAGCTCATTAATAATTTTTTTTGGCATACGCCTATTATGATTAAAAATAATAGGCAGATCATTAAAAAATAATAGGAGGTTATATGAAAAATTTAATATTTTTACTTTTATTAATTATAATATCCTGCAGTAATAATACTTCTAATAATAAAGAAAATACAAATAATTATGTTAATATTAATTATACTCAAAGCAATTCAAAAATATTAATAGCATATTTTACTTGGGCAGATAATACTGTAGTGGAAAACCCTTCATCTATAGACCCAGATGCTGAAACTTCTGCAAGCGTGCTTCCTATCGGCAATGCTGCATTAATTGCAGGCTGGATACAAGAAGAAACAGGAGGAAATTTATTCAGCATAAAAACACAAAATAAATATTCAAGCAATTATGATGAATGTCTTAATCAAGCTAGAAAAGAAAGGGATAATAATGAAAGACCAAGACTTACTGAAAAAATTAGTAATATAGATGATTATGATGTTATATTTTTGGGCTTTCCTAATTGGTGGTATACTTGCCCTATGGCTGTTTTTACATTCGTTGAAAGTTATGATTTATCTGGAAAAACTATAATACCATTTTGTACGCATGGAACAGGAGGACTCTCAAGAACTATAAGAGATTTAAAAAATTTACTGCCAGCTGACTGCAAAGTATTAGAGCCTATAGGAATATACAGACCAGAGGTAAAAACATCAAAAAATAAAGTTGTAGATTGGCTTAGAAAGTTGGATTATTAAAAATTATGATGAATATAATTAGAATAATATAAAAGGAGTAAAAATATATAATGACTAAAAAAATAATAAAAATAATCGTAGACATAATAATGACTTTACTATTTTTTATTTTGATGGCATATCATTTCACTGGAGATGCCATACATGAATATTTGGGTTTTCTTCTTTTTATATTTTTTATACTTCATCATATACTTAATTTTAATTGGTATAAAAACTTGCCCAAAGGAAAATATAGTTTTAATAGGGTTTTAAATACATTCATTAATACTATGCTTTTTTTATGTATGATAGGATTAATGATAAGCGGAATACTATTTTCTCAAAGGGTGTTAGGATTTTTGAATATTCATAACAGCGGAATGTTTACAAGACGCATTCATATGATTTCAAGCTCTTGGGGATTTATATTTATGTCGGCACATTTGGGAATGCATTGGGGTATGTTTATCAATATGAGTAAGAAGTTTATTAATATAAAAAAACAAACAGCATTAATAATAGCTTCATTAATTGCTGTATATGGTATTATTTCATTTATAAAAAGAGAATTATATAATAAAATGTTTTTGCTTGTAGAGTTTGCTTTTTTTAATTATGAAGAGCCTGTAATACTTTTCTTTATGGACTATTTATCTATAATGGGTTTATTTATATTTATAAGCTACTATTTACCAAAAATGAGAAAAAATAATAATATTAAAAAAATAAAAAATTAATATGTCAAAGGAGAAAAATAAAATGAAAACACTTATAATTTTTTCACATACCTATTGGAATAACTCAAAAGTTAATCGTAAATTATTAGAATCAATAAAAGATTTTAAAGATATCACAATTCATAATTTAAATGAAACATATAAAGATAATAAAATAAGTAAAGACAATGTGAAATCAGAAATATCTTTATTAAAAGAACATGAAAAAATAGTATTTCAATTTCCATTATTTTGGTTCAGTACTCCGAGCCTATTAAAAGAATGGGAGGATACTGTTTTAACTGATATACTTTATGGAAGCGAAAGCAAATGTTTAGAAGGTAAAACTTTTCAAATAATTACTACAGCAGGCGGAGAAAAATCTTTTTATGATTCTTTGGAGTTTGGTATTAACACTATACTATCTCCTATAACGACAAGTTTTAAATATTTAGGCTTAAGAGTAGAAAATCCATTATGTATATATCAGGCTAATGCTGATAATGTAGATGTAAATGAATATCATAAGTATTTAAGATAAAATTAATATATACCTATTTCATAATTAATTTTATTATTTATAGTTACATACTAAGTGCACAGAGTACAACTTTGTGTACTTAGGCAAACGCTACTCAATTAACTATATCTACACTGTTGGGTATGGCATAAATTTTAGACAAATCCATATAAAAAAATTCACTATACGTTTATAAAATATAAAAATTGACAAATATAATTGTTTAGATATATAATATTTTTATAAAAAAACTAAAGTATAACTCCTACAGTAAGCATTCTCCCCACCTGTACACCATCACGCCTATAAGAATAAAACTCTTTATCATAAGTATTGAGCGAAGAAATTTCTATATTGTCTTTTAAAACGCCTAAATTAATCATCTGATCTCTTATTTCAAGACCATTATCAAAATGCCATCTACTGTTAATCATAGTTTTATTATTAAAATGTACAGCAACTTCTTCTCCAACTTCATAATTCTTTAAAGCTATATAAGGAGCAATATAAACATACATTTCTTTAGGTTCAGCATTATATTCTTTTATCATTAATTCAATAGTTTTAGGCACTATCTTATCGCGTGTTCCTTTCCAGCTGGAATGAACAGCAGCCATAGATTTTGTTTTATTACAGTATATAATAACAGGAGCACAGTCGGCAGTCTGTACAACTAAAGGTACATTCTTAAGATTTGTTATTAAGGCATCAGTATTTTCAACAAGTTTTTCTCTTCCGCCAAACTTATTAATATTGTTTTCATCTATCTTTTCTATATTTACCTGATGAACCTGATGCATAAAAATGGATTTGTTTATATCAAGATTTATATACTTAAAAAACTCATCTTCTTTTTTTCTTCTATATTCGACAGTTACATCTTTAGCTTTAATATTTGCACCTTTGGCAAGCACTGCTATATATATATTATCATTTTTTGAAGGATAAAAAATATCAGGCATTTTTAAGCCTTTTTATCTCAGCTTCCAATTCTTTTACCCTATTAGTTAATTCTTTAGTTTCATTTCTTGATTGTTCCATAATATTTTCATATAAAGTAAAAAATTTTTGGGCATACTCTAGTTTTTGTTTTAATTCATTTATCTCTTCTTTATAAATATCAATTTTAGAAGAAAGCAGTTTATTATCTTCCTGTAATTCTAAAATGATGTCTTTATCACTGTATTCCACTTCCCTAAAGTCCTCAATTATTTAATATCATATTATCTATTATGTACATTATAAAACGATTGTCAAGTATAATTGAATAATAATTATTGCAGTAATTAAAAATAAAATCATAATTACTGCAATAATTTATATTTATAGGCTTATTATATATTAGATACTATAATATCTCCCATTTCAGAACATCTTACCTGCTTATACAAATAAGTCATCATATTATGTTTAGGCATAATATCAGCTGTTCTATATCCTTCATCTATAGCCTTATAAACAGCTTTTTCTATATCTTCAGCCTCGTTTTCCATTTTAAAAGAATATCTAAACATCATAGCAAGAGAAAGTATTGTTCCTATAGGATTAACTAAGTCTTTACCAGCTATATCAGGAGCAGAACCATGAATAGGCTCATACATACCAACTGTTCCATCAGAAAGACTAGCAGAAGGAGCCATACCAATAGAACCGCTTATAACACTAGCCTCATCGGAAAGTATATCACCAAACATATTCTCTGTTACTATAATTCCGAATTGAGAAGGATTTGAAGCTATCTGCATAGCTGCATTATCAACATACATGTCATTATATTTAACATCGCTGTACTCTTTAGCCAAATTATTCATAACTTCACGCCATAATTTAGAAGTATGAAGTACATTAGCTTTATCAACAGAAGTTAAAGGTCTTTTAAGACTCCTAGCCAAATCAAAAGCCACTTTACCTATTCTTAATATCTCATCTTCTTTATAAACCATAAGATCCGTTGCCTGTCTTATTCCATTAACTACTTCAAATTTATGCTCACCAAAATATACGCCTCCTGTAAGCTCTCTTACAATAACAAAATCAATAACATCTTTACATATACTTTCTTTAAGAGGAGAAGCATATTCTAAAGATTTTAATATTTTTATAGGTCTTATATTGGCATATAATCCCATACCTTTACGAAGTTTTAATAAACCTCTTTCTGGTCTGTTTTCTGGAGCTACTTTATCCCATTTAGGATCTCCTACAGAACCTAAAAGAACAGAATCAGACTTAATACATTTTTCTAAATTTTCATCAGTAAGAGGAACTCCGTATTTATCAATAGAGCATCCTCCCATATCAATATATTCTAAATTAAACTTATGCGAATATTTTTCAGCTATTTTATTTAATACATCAATAGCCTTATCTACTATCTCTGGACCTACTCCGTCTCCTTTAATAACAACAATATTTTTTTCCATAATAATTACCCCTTATTCTTTATAGAGTTCAAAAGCCCGTTAGAGTTAATTATATTTTTAATAAACTCTGGAAAAGGCTCTGCTTTATAGCTTTCATTTTTAGTAATATTTGTTATAATGCCGCTGTCAAAATCAACCTCAACTTCATCTCCATTATCTATTTTTTTGCTTGCCTCTTCGCATTCAAGTATTGCAAGCCCTATATTAATAGAGTTTCTGTAAAATATTCTTGCAAAAGAAGAAGCTATAACGCAGGATATACCAGATTCTTTAATGGCAATAGGAGCATGTTCTCTTGATGAACCGCATCCGAAATTCTCTCCTCCTACCATTATATCGCCTTTCTTTACCTTACTCACAAAATCTTTATCAATATCTTCCATACAATGAGCTGCCAACTCTTTATGATTTGCAGTATTTAAATATCTTGCTGGAATAATAACATCAGTATCAACATTATTTCCATATTTATGAACGAAACCTCTAGCTTTCATTTACTTAATCTCTCCTATTTTATTATAATCATTTGTTATAATCATTATTTAGGCTCTGTTATATATCCAGTCAAAGCACTGTATGCAGCAGTGGCAGGACTAGCTAAATATACTTTAGAAGTTTTATCTCCCATTCTTCCTACAAAGTTTCTATTAGTTGTAGTAACAGCAACCTCATCATGGGCAAGTATACCCATATATCCGCCCAAACAAGGTCCGCATGTAGGAGTAGATACTGCACAGCCTGCATCAATAAATATATCCATATAGCCTAATTTGATGCATTCCTTATAAACCTTCTGAGTAGCTGGTATAATTATGCATCTTACATTTTTAGCTATTTTTTTTCCTTTTAAGATATTTGCAGCAGCAGCCATATCAGACAATCTTCCATTAGTACAAGAACCAATAACCACTTGATCAACTTTTATATCTTTTAATTCTTTAGCATCTTTTGTGTTTTCTGGTAAATGAGGACATGCTACTGTAGGCTCTATTGAAGATAAATCAATATAATATTCTTTTTCATATACTGCATCATCATCAGCTTTAAAAATAGTATAATCTCTTTTTACTATATCTTTTAAATATTCTATAGTTTGATTATCTACTTCAAATATTCCGTTTTTAGCACCTGCCTCAATAGCCATATTGGCAATACAAGCTCTATCGTCCATAGTAAGAGATGAAACGCCTTCTCCTCTAAACTCCATAGATTTATATAAAGCCCCGTCAACACCTATCATACCTATAATATGAAGTATAACATCCTTACCAGATACATTAGGCTTTAATTTACCTTTGAGATTAAATTTAATAGCAGAAGGCACCTTAAACCAAACCTGACCTGTAGCCATAGCAGCAGCCATATCAGTACTTCCAACACCTGTAGAAAAAGCCCCGAAAGCTCCATAAGTACAAGTATGAGAATCAGCACCTATTATAACCTCACCGGGTGCAACCAATCCTTTTTCTGGTAAAAGTGCATGCTCAACTCCCATATCGCCTACATCATAGTAGTTGGTAATATCATATTTATTTGCAAAATCTCTGCATTGTTTGCATTGTTCTGCAGCTTTAATATCTTTATTAGGAGCAAAGTGATCCATAACCAAAGCTATTCTTTCTTTATCAAAAACCTTATCAAAACCATATTTTTCAAATTCATTAATTGCAACAGGGCTTGTTATATCATTTCCTAAAACCAAATCAGTTTTAACCATAATAAGCTCGCCTGCTTCAACCTTATCAACACCTGCATGTGCTGCTAAAATTTTCTGGGTAATAGTCATATTCGTATCCTTAAATTATTTTTTTAATTCTTCTAATTTGAACTTTGAAATATTAAAATTTTTATTATAATATGAAACCGAATTTTAAACAATATATTCATCTTCGGTTTCTTCATCAGGATTATGATTTTCTAAATAATCTTTATAACTAGGATCTAATTCCATAGCTTTATTGAAATTTATTTTAGCAGTTTCATTGTCTCCTTTCTTTTTATAATAGTTTCCAAGCATAAAGTAATTAATTCCGTCATTTACAGCAATACCCAATTCTATAATTTTATTTATAGTTTCTATTGCCTCATCTATTTTTCCTATTTTATCATAATATGCAGCTAATTTTAAATAATTATATTCTTCAGGACTTACTTCTATAACTTTATTAATTGCCTTTATAGCATTATCATAATCATTCCTACTATCATAATATTCAAAAAGCATTAAATGATTATATTCATTATTAGGGTCAATATCTATAAGCTTCTTTATAGTTTTCAAAATATTATCTTGATCTTCTACTATTTTATAAATATTTATTAAGGTTATATAATTATCTCTATTATGAGAATCAAGTTCTATAGCCTTATTAAAATTTTCTATAGCTTTTTCATAGTCATCAAGTTCTAAATAATAATAATTAGCTAATTGAGACCAGCTTTCAGATTTATCAGGAAATTTTTTAGTATTTTCTATTAAATCATCTAAACTTTCTTCGAATAAACCATCTATACTCATAAATACCCCCTTTATATGATAATATTAAAATTCCGCATAAAAATTGAGTATACAATAATTATGCGGAAAATATATAATTATAATTTGTTTAACCCATTAACATAAGCTCTCAAACTAGCTTCAATAATATCTGTACTTACTGCTCTTCCTATAACAGTTTTATCATTAGAAGCCAATCTTACAATAACCTCTCCCAAAGCATCTTCGCCTTCTGTAATAGCATTAATACTATAATTAACTAATTTAGCCTTATTAGAAGTGATAGAGTCTATAGCACCGAATGCAGCATCGATAGGACCATTTCCTTTTCCTATTCCCTCAACGATATTATTCTGACTATCCATAATTGATACAGTAGCCAAAGAAGATATTGAATTGCCATCATTAACAACAAAACCATTCAATGTATAAGTAGGATTTTCTGAATCATTATTACCTATCAATAATGCTTCTATATCTGAATCAGTAACTATTTTCTTTTTATCAGCTAGATTTTTAAATTTTACAAATGCATCTTCCAAAGACTTATCATCAATGTCATAACCTAAAGATTCTATTCTGTCTTTAAAAGCATGTTTTCCTGAATGCTTACCCAATACCATTTTATTTTGAGGTATTCCTATATCTTCAACATTCATAATCTCATAAGTAGAACGTTCTTTCAAAACTCCATGTTGGTGAATACCTGCCTCATGAGCGAAAGCATTAGCACCTACTATCGCTTTATTAGGAGCAACTACCATACCAGAAATTGTAGATAATAATTTTGAAATCTTATAAATTCTTTTAGTATTAATATCAGTATAAGCATTATAAAAATCTTTTCTCGTTTTAATACCCATTACAACTTCTTCCAAACTAGTATTACCCGCACGCTCACCTATACCATTAATAGTACATTCTACCTGAGTAGCACCAGCCAAAACAGCCGATAAAGAATTAGCAGTACCAAGTCCCAAATCGTCATGACAATGAACGGATATATCAACATTATCTATACCCTTAACATTAGCTTTTACATACTTAATAAGCTCAGCCATTTCTAAAGGAGTAGTATATCCTACAGTGTCTGGAACATTGATTGTAGTAGCTCCGTTTTCTATAGCTGCAGAATATGCCTGAACTAAAAAGTCTTTATCACTTCTTGAAGCATCTTCAGCAGAAAACTCTATAAACTCAAATTTTGTTTTAGCATAAGAAACAGATTCTTTTATTGTTTCCAATACCTGCTCTCTGGTCATCTCTAATTTATGCTTTAAATGTATATCGCTTGTAGCTATAAAAGTATGAAGCATTGGGTGTTTAGCCTCAGCAAGTGCTTCATAAGCTCTGTCTATATCTTTTTTATTGCATCTTGCCAAACTAGCTAGCTTAGCATTTTCTACAACTTTACTTACTTCTTTTATGGCATTAAAGTCATCATCAGAACATATAGCAAAACCAGCTTCTATAACATCAACGCCCAATTTATCAAGCTCGGCTGCCATTTCTAATTTTTCTTCTAAATTCATAGTACAACCAGGAGATTGTTCTCCATCTCTTAAAGTAGTATCAAAAATCTTAATCTTTCTCATTGTTAAAACCCTTATAATAAAAACATCATTTATAACTAAAGATGCTTTGGATTATAAAAAATATTTATTATAATATATATTATTATTTTTTAATCCAACTCATCATTTTTCTTAATTCTGCACCGACTTTTTCTAATTTATGCTCTCTTTCTAATCTTTTAGTAGCATTAAATTTAGCTTTGCGTCCTGCACTAAACTCTTGAATAAACTCGCTGGCAAAAGTACCGTCTTGTATTTCTCTTAATACTTTTTTCATTTCTTTTCTAGTCTCTTCAGTTATCATTCTTCTTCCAGTTCTGTAATCGCCGTATTCAGCAGTATTTGAAATAGAATATCTCATCATGGCAAAACCGCCGGAATATATTAAATCAACGATTAATTTCATTTCATGTATACATTCAAAATAAGCCATTTCTGGTTCATATCCAGCTTCTACTAAAGTATCAAAACCAGCTTTCATCAATTCTGTAACACCGCCGCATAATACAGCTTGTTCTCCGAATAAATCAGTTTCTGTTTCTTCTCTGAATGTAGTTTCTAATATACCAGCACGTCCTGCACCTATTCCCGAAGCATAAGCTAAAGCATAATCTTTTGCTCTTCCGCTTTTATCCTGATAAACTGCTATCAAGCTAGGAACACCTCTTCCTTCTAAATACTGACTTCTTACAGTGTGTCCTGGTCCTTTTGGAGCAACCATAATAACATCTATATTATCAGCAGGCATTACAAAATGGAAATGAATATTAAATCCATGAGCAAACATTAATACATTTCCTTCTTTCATATGAGGAGCTACCTGACTGTTATATATATCAGCAGCTACTTCATCTGGCACAAGCATCATAACTATATCTGCAAGCTTAGCAGCTTCTTCTACTTCCATTACTTTAAAACCTGCTTCTTCTGCTTTTTTGCAGTTAGCACTGTCTTTTCTAAGTCCTACTATAACATTCATACCGCTGTCTTTTAAGTTCTGAGCATGTGCATGTCCCTGACTGCCGTATCCCATTATAGCTATAGTTTTACCGTCTAGTACTCCTAGATTACAATCAGCATCATAATATTTTTTTATCATTTTAATTTCTCCTTTTTTTCTTGTTTTTTGTGTTTATTAATATTCAAAATTATTGATTATATTCATATTTGGAACATCATCGCCAAGCTGTATAGATGTTACCCCTGTTCTTGAAAGCTCTAAAATATTAAAGTCTTTTAATGCTTCTAAATATCCGTCTATTACAGAAGAAGGAGCTGTTATTTCTACTGTAATGCTTTTATTTCCAATATCAAGTATAAGCCCATTATATGAATTAGTTATATCGCAGGCTTTACGTCTGCTGCTGTCATTAATTTCTATTTTTACCAAAAGCAAATCTCTTATTATACTGTTGGAATGATCTATTAAATGTACAGAATGAACTTCAATTAGTTTTGAAGTTTGTTTTATAACTTGATTTATATGAGAATCATCACCTTCTGTTACTATAGTCATTCTTGAAATACTAGGAACACAAGTTACAGAACATGTAATAGTTTCTATATTAAAACCCTTTTGACTGAATAATAAAGTTATTCTATTTAATACCCCAGCACTATTGTCTACAAATAAAACTAAAACTCTTCTTTCTTTCTTATCCATTTTTTTACTCCTGCTATTTATTTAATCTACTATGATATCATCTATAGTTCCGCCAGCTGGTATCATAGGCAAAACTCTTAAATCTTTATCTATAACACATTCTATCCAAACAGGGCATTTACATTTTAATGCCTCTTCAAAAGCCTCTTCAAATTCTTTTATAGTTTCACAGTGAAAACCTTTGGCACAAAAACCTTCAGCAACTTTTACATAATCCATTTTTTTATTTATATCAGTACTTGAATATCTTTTATCATAAAAAATAGTCTGCCATTGTCTTACCATACCTAATGTGCTGTTATTAAGAATAATAGTTATAATAGGAAGATCATATTCAACAGCAGTAGCTACTTCATTTAAGTTCATATAAAAAGATCCGTCTCCTGTTATATGTATTACTCTTCTATCTGGCTTAGCAACCTGACATCCTAAAGCAGCACCATATCCGAATCCCATAGTACCCAAACCTCCGCTTGTTATAAAACTTCTAGGCTTGGTATGCCTTATATACTGAACCGCCCACATTTGATGCTGACCTACATCTGTAACATATATAGCTTCATCTTTAGTTTTATATCCTATTATATCCATAACTTTGCTAGGATAAATTCCGTCTTTATTGGTATTTCTGTCAGAATCCTCTTTCATCTCTTTGGCTCTTAAATCTGATAAATATTTTACCCATTCATCATCATCTACTCTTTTTACTAATTTATTAAATCTGTCTAACACATCATTCAAATCACCAATTATACTATAATCAACATTAACATTCTTATTAATCTCGCTTCTGTCAATATCTATATGAATCTTTTTAGCAGTTCCTCCAAATTTAGAAGTATTTAAAGCAACCCTGTCACTGAACCTTGTACCTACAGCAAGTATCAAATCAGCTTCATTCATAACTTTATTCGCAGTAGCAGATCCATGCATTCCTAAAAGTCCAATATTTAATTTTTCATTATATCCTAATACACCAGCCCCCATTAATGTATGTACTGATGGTATATTAGAATTAATCATAAACTCTCTTAATTTATCGCTTGAATCTTTTGCCCCGCCTCCGAAGTATATAATAGGTCTTTTAGATTCATTTATTAATTTTGCAACCTCTTCTATTGTTTTTTCATCTTCTGCACTTATCTCTACTGGTTTAGGAGAAAATTTTTCTCTTTTAGTAAACTCTGTTTCTGCAAATGTGAAATTTTTAGGTATATCTATCAAAACAGGTCCCTTTCTTCCGTTGTTGGCTATTACAAATGCTTTTCTTATAGTGTTGGCAAGTTCATTTATATCTCTTACAACAAAATTATGCTTAGTAATAGGCATTGTTATACCAGCAATAAAAACTTCCTGAAATGAATCTTTACCTATTAAAGTTTCTGGTACATTTGCAGTTATTGCAATCAAAGGCACACTATCCATATAAGCAGTAGCTAAAGGCGTTACCAAATTAGTTGCCCCTGGTCCGCTTGTAGCTATTACAACTCCAGTCTTTCCGCTTGCTCTGGCATAACCATCAGCAGCATGACATGCTCCTGTTTCATCTACAGGCATTATATGTTTTATTTTATCTCTATATTTATAGATAGCATCGTATATAAATAATGCAGCACCGCCCGGATATCCGAATACAGTGTCTACTCCTTCTTCTATTAAAACTTCCATTATTATTTCTGAACCATTCAACTTCATAACAAACTCCTTAAATTATTTTATAGCCTTTTTAAATTTTATTCTTAACATTTCTATTTATAGAAACTTTATTGTAAAAATAATGTTAACTTAAATAAAATTGTATTATGTTTTTCAGATTTTAGATTATATTATAACAGGATATTGACAAGAATAGAGAGGAGAATATTGAGAATAATATTTTTTATAGATTTACTAGAATTATAAAAATTAACTTCAGATGAGATTTGTTTGATAAAAACAGAATCATGGGTCATACTGTAAGCAGGCGACATGTTCATCTTCTTTCTCCTTTCGATATTTGATACATATTATAATATTTTTGAGTAATATTGCAATACTTAAAAACAATTTTTTTTGTTTAAGAGCCATAGATATTATTTTTAGTTTAAAAAGTAAGTATTTCTAAAAAATATAGTATTAATTATTAATAGAGCTAAAAATACTGCAGGATTTAAAATTTAATATCAGAATTTATTATTAGAAGAAATTTTAAGAAGCAGATTCTATAGAAAATAAGATAAGGTAAACTAAAAATAGATGGACTTTCTAAATATGCTTTTTGATGAAATACGCTATTATCATATAGCAGCGGTTGATTTAGTTACGAGAATATCATTTAAATATTTATATTATACCCCCTATAAAGTACCATTGATTTTATTAAACATATGATAGAATATTTCGCATTCATTGCATTCAGATAGATAACGGGTACAGAATTTAGTTACAGAAAACATTTATTTGATAGATACACACATTAGATATATTTTGTAATAAGAAGCATATTAAAAAGTTTATAGCCTGCCTCTGCTTAGTTAGTCTTTAGTACTCCAAAGGTACTAATAGTATGGAATAGTTAAAATACACATCATTGCGACCAAAAAAATTTTATGACTTTTATAATATGGAATTAACTTTATAGAAAGCTAATCAGAAATTAAGGACACTTAAATGCAATATATCTGTCCCCTATGCAGCATAAAAATATTTTTTATCAAAAACATAATAAGATTGTTATATTTTTAATAAAAGTAAAACAAAGGATAAAAAATGAAAAAATATGTTTTTATTATGCTTATAACAGCATTCTTATTTAGTTCATGTAAAAATGATACTACCACACCTAGCAGCAATACTGTAAGTTCAGATGCCCAAGCTGTATTTGATTTGGTAAACCAAGAAAGAGCAAAGGCTGGACTTGAAGCATATAAATTAGATACAAAATTATGTGAAGCTGCCAACAAAAGAGCTCAAGAAATAGTAGAGAAATATGACCATGTAAGACCAGATGGAACTGATTTTGATACTGTACTTGATGAATACGGATTTAATTCAAAAGCATATATCAGAGGCGAAAATATAGTTGCTATGCGTGAAAGTGCATCTTCAGCTATGAACGCTTGGATGAACTCTCAAGGACATAAAGATAATATTCTAGCTGATTATTATACTACAATAGGTATTGGTGTTTATGAATATAATGGAAGCAAATATTGGGTGCAGCTTTTTTTAAGCGACTCTTTTATCTAAATTATCCTATATGTAATCATGGCATTCATGTCGAAGTATAATGTAGCTGGAAATTGAGGATGTGCTATATACTGCCCTATTTTCACATTAACTTCAGTATATATTCTATTTAAGAACTCATACTGAAAATGAGCATAAGCTCCTATTGAATGCCATAACTGTTTAGTATTATTCATATAAGCAAGCATATAATTAATACCTACAGTAAGAGGCATTAAATCAAAAAGAAGCATAGCATCTAGTTTATATGATATATCATTTTGATCTCTGATTAATAACAAGTCATAATCTAAATAATATTTTCCATATCTATTATAAGCATATTTAAAAGTAAGTCCTGCCTGAAGAGTTAATCCTCTGCCTTCAAATAAGGATCTTAAAAAACTCACTTTAAATGTAGGAGTAGCCTCAGCTTCAAATGATATATTAGAAGTTTTTTGGGCATTTGCTATTGAATTAGTACCGAAATCATCGCTTGGACTATTAAAATTCACAAAACCTCTTTTGGCATATGAAAGATAATAATTAAGCATTGATACTTTAACATCTATATTAAAATATTCTGATATTGAACTGTTTACAAATAATGTAAGTCTGTTCATTTCAGCACTGATATGATCGCTTATTCCAACATCAGTTTTTATACCTTCCCAAATATAACCAGGAAATACATCGGATATAAACCTATAAAAAAGCATAATCTTTCCGCCGCCGTCTAAATACGGACTAAACCTTGCATTTAAATCGGCACCTATATAAAGACCAGCCTGCATATTGGTTTGTGCATTAAGAGGCTTCAGTATTACTAATGCATATAATATAAAAATAATTAAAAATTTTAATAACTTCATCTAAATAAAAAAATAATCAATATTATAATAATTCATTATATTATAACATTTTATAAAAATATGTATATGGTTTTTATATATTCATACATTATAACCAATAATTATTACAGCATAAAAAAAGGAGACATTATTAAAAAGTCCCCTTAATAAATTTATATCATCAAAAAATTATTGATTTTTCAAAGGCGTTACAATAGTATCTTCAAAATCATTGTCATTATAAGTTTCATCATCAGAGTAAGCCTCTTCAGCACTCATCAAAAGATTAGCCTCTTCTTGCTCTTCTGATTTTTTACTTTTCTTTTTTGAAGAAGAACTTTCATTGCTTTCTTCATCATCACTATTTTCTTTTGATACTTCTTTAGCCCCTCCGTTTTTCTGTTCTTCTAAATACTCAGCAAGTTTTTCTTTTACCTTATCAGCTCCGCCCATATTCAATGTTTCTCTAATTTGTATCTCAAGCTCCATACGCATTTTAGGGTCTGATGCTAAAAGTTCTCTTACCTTCTCTTTACCCTGAGCAATCTGTTCTCCGTTATAGTAGAACCAAGCACCGCTTCTAGTGATAATTTTTGCTTCCATAGCTAAATCTATTAAAAGACCTTCAGATGATATACCTTTGCCGAATATTATCTCTAAATTAACAACTTTAAATGGAGATGATAATTTATTTTTAACAACTTTTATTTTTACTTTATGACCTATAGTATCATCGCCTTTTTTAATCCATTCTGTTCTTCTTATATCAAGTCTTACAGATGAATAGAATTTCAAAGCCTTACCGCCTGTAGTAGTTTCAGTAGGTCCTGCACCGTATCCTGTAGTAGCAATATTTTGTCTTAATTGGTTAATAAATATTACTGCTGTATTTGTATTGCTTATTATAGCTGTTAATTTTCTTAGAGCATGGCTCATAAGTCTAGCCTGCAAAGCAATATGTGCATCCCCTATATCACCAGCAAGCTCTGCCTTAGAAACAAGTGCTGCAACAGAGTCCACAACAACTATATCAAAAGCGGTAGAAGAAACAACTTTTTCTAATATTTCTAAAGCCTCTTCTCCGCTGTTTGGCTGAGATATATATAAATTATCAATATCTACTCCCAAAGCACTGGCATATACAGGGTCTAAAGCATGTTCAGCATCTATAAAAGCAGCATATCCTCCAGCCTTCTGAGCTTCAGCTATGATGTGTAAAGTGAGTGTTGTTTTACCTGATGCTTCATGACCGTAAATCTCTATAATTCTTCCTCGAGGAACTCCTCCTACACCTAAAGCATGGTCAAGAGTTAATGCCCCAGTAGATATAACATCAACATTGACAGTTTTATTACTTCCAAGTCTCATAAAAGAGCCCGGACCGTATTTTTTATTTATCTGATCGGTAATAGCTTCAATAGCCTCGCTTTTACCGTCTTTTTTTACTTCAGCAGTTTCTTTCTTTTTAGTAGCCATATTTAAAGATTCTCCTAAAAAAACAATATAATAATACATTGTATAAAAATACATTGTTTTTGTCAAGTTATTTACAGATAAAAAATGAAAAAATTAAAAATATTTTGGTGTATAAAAAAAGCCCCTTATAACAGGAGGACTAGCACCCAGTTGGGTTGACTTACCGTTGCTTCCTTCCGAACCTGGCGGATTCATCATCAACTGCCGTAGAACCCCGTTATAAGAGATGTATAAAATAAATAAAAACATATATACGGAGAGAGTGGGATTCGAACCCACGGTACTGTTACGTACACACGACTTCCAATCGTGCTCCTTCAGCCAGCTCGGACATCTCTCCTGATTATTTAATTTAAGCGTGCCTGAGAAGATTTGAACTTCCAACCTTCAGAACCGCAATCTGATGCTCTATCCAATTGAGCTACAGGCACTTAAATATTTTAGTTTAAGAATTGTAACATATTTAATATTTTTTTGCAAATATTAATTTCAGTTTATAATCAATTTATTATATTATTATCAATTATCAAATAATCCGTCTCCGAATTTTAATCCCAACTGAACTCAAAAATCAAATGAAGCTAGATTTCTGCTGTCTACCATAACTAACTCAGCACCTCGTAAATCTATACCGAAATCTGTACCAACATAAGCTCCAAGTAAAAGTGCAACATCTTCATGAACATAAAAAGAATAGTCAAAAGTAAGTTTAACATAAGTCATAACAGCATTTTTCATAATAGTGTTATCAGATTTTCCATATATTTGATGATTAAATTTTGCTCATATTATGATATCATCTATATTTGATAAAGTTTTAATAAAATTACCTAATATACACTCTATATACACTCTGATATACCCTCTCCATAAACAGCAGCAGTATACCATAAATTTAGCCTTAATACCATTGCTTTATCAAATACAGATTTTAATTCCTCTTCAAATAATCTATTTCCAAAAATTTGATATCCCCCCGCAAAATCTGCTCCCCAAGACCAAGCTCCTAATGGTATTTTAGGCATTTTCAGTTCCATAAAATAAACTCAGTCTCACCTTTTATTATAATGTCATCATAATATTTTTCACCTTTAGGGTATATCGTATTAATTTGTTTATTGTCTGCAAAAAATAGTATTTTATTTGCTATGCTTGATTCCAAATATGCATAATAATTATTTGGTATATTTGCCTTTACTGCTAATTGATTATTATTATTTGTAACTAATGTAAAAGATATTTCTGCATTTTTATTCAAGATGTCAAATGCATTCAAATTCATTAAATTATTATTCTGAGCCAAAGCAGTATATGCAGTAATAAAAATTACAATTATGATGTACTTTAATACTTTAAATTGATTTATATTCATTATTATTGTCCCATTTTTTATCATATATTTTGTTTGTATATTATAACATTTATTTTAGCATTTTGTTAAAAAAATGATTACTTTTTAATATCTATCTTTATGATAAAGTTCATTAAAAATTAATAAATATTATAGTTATTTAAAAATTATTTTCATTTATATATTTGATACAATATACAATTTTTTATTTGTATTTTTTGTAACTTTAGCAAATGTATAACAAAATCAAAAATCATTAATATAATTATGATATTGCATAATAAAAATTATTTAAAAACTATAATAATAATTTATAGAATATATAAAACATTATAATTATAAAATAGCAGAATATCTAATTATTATTTATTTTATGTTTAATATAATGTCTAAAATATAGAGTAAGAGTTATCGCTATAATCATTATTATTGCAGCATACATAGACAAATCTTTATACTGCAATCCAAATGAAATTAATATTCCTCCGTATTTAGCCCCTATAGCATTTCCCAAATTAAAAGAACTTTGATTAAATGTAGAAGCCAAATTCGGTGCCCCTTTAGCCTGTTCTACAACTAAAGACTGAAGCATAGGACATATTGCAAATCCTCCTATACTCCAAGCTATTAAATCTATTATCATAGGTATAAGTTTTGTATTTACATATAACATTATAATTTGAATAATTATCATTAAAATCATTATTGAAATTAAAGATTTCATCAAACTCTTATCTCCAAGTTTTCCTCCTAAAAATGTTCCTATAGTAAGTCCTGCTCCTATATAAAATAATACTTTTATAACAGTTTCTTTATTAACCATAGTAACTTTTTGAAGTATAGGATCTATATAAGTAAATATTGTAAATAAACTAGCTGATGTTAATACTGATAATAATAGAGGTATAAAAACTCTTCTATGTCTTAATATCTTAAACTCACTGATAACATCTCCGCTAGGCATAGGTAATTTTGAAGGAATTGATACAATTAATGCTAATATTGCAAGTACACCTATTGCACTAACAAGATAAAAAGTAGCCCTCCAGCCAAACTGTTCTCCTATATGAGTGCCTATAGGAACACCCAAAATATTTGCTAAACTTACCCCCATAAATACTATTGCAATAGCCTGAGATCTTTTATTTTCTCCAGCCATATCAGAAGCAACAACAGAGGCTATTCCAAAGAAAGTACCATGACATAATGCTGCAAGCACTCTGGCTGCCATTAAAAAATTATAATTTGGAGCTACAGCACATAAAATATTTCCAACTATAAACATAATCATCAAAAAAATTAAAGTAATTTTTCTTGAAAGCTTCATCGTTAATATTGCAAGCAGCGGAGCACCAACAACAACCCCCATAGCATACATTGAAACCAAAGTTCCTGCTTTGGGTATACTTATATTTAAATCTCTGGCAACTTCAGAAAGAAGCCCCATTATAACATATTCACTTGTACCAATACCAAATGCCGAAAAAGTAAGCATAAATATAGCAAAAGGCATTTTTAATAATCTCCTATTTTTTAATTAATTAGCTATAAATTCTATATTTATTTTTTTATCTGTCAATCTATATTTTAGAATTTTATATATTTTTTTTAAATTATTAATATAATAAAACAATTATAATTTGCGAAGAAATGAATTTTTTGATTTATATATTTGCATATCTGATTCTTTTATATACTTTATGTACTGCATACCTGTATGAAAAATTTATTTTAATTATAAAATTTTAAAATAAATAAAAATATATGAATAATACTATGATATTTTTTATCTTCTATCTAAAGCCTTCATTAAATAAGCCATATTTTTACCAAGATTTTTTATAGTTTTTATTCCTTCTTCATCATTTTTTACATCTTCAATATCTTTACCAAAAGCAAAAGTCCAATAGCTTGATCCTGCTAAAAACATATCTTGGATAATTAAAAAATGATTCATAGCATCAATAGCATTCAAAGCCCCGCCTCTCCTTGAAGCACAAACAGAAGCACAAGCTTTATATTTAAATAAATTTTTATCTCTATGCATATCAGAAATAACAGATGCCCTTTCTAAAAATGCCTGAAGATTAGAAGAAATATTTGCACTGTAAACAGGAGATGCTAGTATAATACCATCAGCATTTTTCATCTTCTCAAAATATTCCTGAAAATTATCATTTTTATGCACACAATTAGTTTTTTTAGCACAACCCCAGCATGCTTTACAAGGCTCTATTACTTGTCTTGCTAATTGTATCATTTCAGTTTCAATTCCTTCTCTGTTAAGCTCTTCAAATATTATGTTTACAAGAATAGCAGTATTCCCATCTTTTCTCGCACTTCCATTAATAGCTAATACCTTCATTTTTTAACACCTCTTTTAATATATAAAAATTAATATTTAAACATTATTTTTTATTTATTATAAAACTATTTCATATTCTCTTCCCAATCTCTTACCGTTTGTATATTAGTATCATCTGCCAATTTTTCTAAATATTTAATTTCATCTTCTTTTAAGATAATATTTAGAGCCTCTTTTGCTTCTTCAACTTGATGTACTTTTGTAACCCCGATAATTGGCAATGTTCCTTTAGATATAGCCCAAGCAATGCTAACTTGTGCAGGGCTTGCATTATATTTTTTTCCAATAGTTTTTAAGCCTTCAATTAATGCTTCTAATTCTTTTAAGTGAGAATTGTAAGCTTTATCTCTTGCAGTATCTTTTTTGAATGGATTTGAAATATTATATTTTCCTGTTAATGCTCCTTGTTCTAAAACCATATAAGAGAAAAACGTAATGCCTTTATCTTTAGAATATTTTAATATACCAGAGTTTTCAGAAAATCTATCTAATAGGCTAAAATGATTTTGAATAGCTGATATTTTTAATCCTTCTTTTTCAAGTATATCTTCAGCCTCTTTGATTTGTTCTATATTGAAATTTGAAAGTCCAATACTTTTAATTTGTTTATCTTTAGCTATTGGTATTATATAATTTATCCATTTTCTAAAGTCTAAAGGGTTATGAATCCAATAAATATCTATTTTGTCAATATGAAGACGTTTTTTACTTTCATCAAGCATTTTCTCAATAGGATTATCAGATTTTCCAGCTATTTGAGGAGTAAATTTTGTTGAGATTATGATATCATCTATATTTGATAAAGTTTTAATAAAATTACCCAATATACGCTCTGATGTACCTTCTCCATAAACTGCAGCGGTATCCCATAAATTTAGCCCTAATGCCATTGCTCTATCAAATACAGGTTTTAATTCCTCTTCAAATAAACTATTTCCAAAAACTTGATCTCCGCCTGCAAAACCTGCTCCCCAAGACCAAGCTCCTAATGCTATTTTAGGCATTTTTAGTTCCATAAAATGAACTCCTTTATATGTTATTAAATTATTTTGGATTATAAATATTTTTTTTATAATATCAAATATTTAATTGTTATATTTAATTATGCTTAATAGGTATGGAAGTGAAATTATTATATTTATTAATTATTGATATTTTTATTACAAAAGAAAAGAGTTAAAATAAAAAAGCCGCTGTAAATAACAGCAGCTTTCATAATTTTTAATATTTTAGTAAAGATTAATATCTAGTTTCATAAGGCAAAAGTGCTATATTTCTAGCTCTTTTTATAGCTTTAGTAACTAATCTTTGATGTTTAGAACAAGTACCGTTTAAGCGTTTAGGTATAATTTTACCGCTGTCTTTAACGTATCTTTTTAACAATTTAATGTCTTTATAATCTAATACATCGATATTGTTTTTGCAGAAATAGCAAACTTTTTTCTTAAAGAATTTTTTTCTTCCGTCTTTTTCATTAGGCTCTTTGCTGAAATGAGGTTTTCTCTCACCTTTAGCTTTAACTTCTTCTTCGTTATTATTATTTTCAAGATTTTCAGTATTTTCTAAATCCATTGTTTTATCTCCTAAAAATTAAATTAATTATTAAAATGGCACTTCATCATCATCATCTGAGAAACTTCCCAAATCTACACCTGAAGATGAAGGAGAGTATGTAGTATCCATAGTATTTCCTGCTGCCGCATTTGCAGAGCCAAGCATCTGCATATTCTGCATAATAATTCTTACTTTGGATCTTGCTGCATTAGTATCCTTATCCTGCCATCTTTCCTGCCTTAAAGTACCCATTATAGCAACCTGTTTTCCTTTTGTAAGGTACTTGCTTACAGTTTCGGCCATTTTTCCGAAAGCAACTACATCAAAGTAATTAACTTCTGTAGCATTTTTAGTACTTACATAATAATTATTTGCTATAGAAAACTCTGCAACAGCACTTCCGCTAGGCAGATATTTTGATACAGGATCGGCTGTGAGTCTTCCTATTAAAGTTACACTATTAAAATCTGTTGCCATAAAAATAAACCTTTATTTAAGCCTCTTTAGAAGCTTCTTCATTATTATTATTTTCTTTATTAACTTCTTTTTTATTTTTTTGTATTATTTCATCTAAGCGTACAATTATAAATCTTAATATGCTAAGTTCATAACGAAGTTCTTTTTCAATATGAGCCAAATTATTACCATCGCATCTGAAATGATAGTAATAGAATTTACCTTGATTAACTTTGCGTATTGGGTAGCTTAGATTATGAATACCGTAATCAGCTTCATTAAAAATTTCTGCGTGATAGTTTTGAAGAATAGTTTTTACATGATCTTTAGCATTTTGATGCACAGCGTCATTGATTTCTGTTACGAATAGTATTTCGTATTCTCTCATTTATTAACTCCTTGGACAAAGCTTCTTTAGAAGAATTTTTAAAGAAGCGAAGTATATAATTATTAATTATGCTATGATAAATGATTTTTATCAAAAAGTCAAGAATATTTATCTTTAGAAAATATTATATATTATACATTTTATATTATTATGTTAATTGAAAGCGGGTAAAAGTTGAAAAAAATGACTATAAGTAAACATAATGCATTTGATTTTATTATTCAATATAGTATAATATAAATAATAAAAATCTTGGAGAACAAAATGAAAAAATTACTAGTTATGTTTTTGTTGGTAGCTATATCAATATCAGTTCATGCATACCAAACGGTTCCTTTCATGTTTAATGATTTAGTACCTTATGGAATCACTCCTGATGAAGTTAATGAGATATTAATGGCTTCTAATTTTTCTTCAGCTGCTGCTGAGCCTATAAGTGGTACATTCTATGTAAGCAGATATCCAGATCCTGATTTAGTATGGTATAATCCTCATACTATGAAATGGATAAATGTTAAATTTACTACTAATGATGTTTCAGAACTTTTCACAAGAGATGAAAATATCTTATATTTTAATTTCATTGTTACAAATGAATTTAAATGTATGACAGTTAGAGCTGATGCTATCAATGAAGAAGCTACTTTAGCTGGAAAAGAAACTAAATGGGCTTATAAATTCTTCTTTCATGAAGATAAATTATTTGCTGTAAGTGCTGTTTATGAAGGCGATTATACTTTACAGCAGTATAAAGACAGAAATGAAGGCAATGAGTATGCTCACCCAGGTTATGTAATGTCTAGAGGTTTATTCAGCAGAACTTTAGGCGGCTTCCATATGAAATACGGCGGTTTCCACAACAGCGGATACACTACTTTTGATGATTTTACTTCTATGAGATACGGAAACTATGCTAATAAAGCTGCTAATACTTCTTTAGCTGTTTATTATGCTACTTATGGCGGTAAAAATATTAACTTTGTTGCTTCTTATGTAGATAATTTCAGAATGCAGCCTATAGCAAACAGATTCCAAAACTTATATTATGAAAACTATTTTGATTTTGCTGATGTTCCTGTAGGAATACCTCCAGAAATCAAACCTCCAAAAGATGAAAATGCTGAGGATAACAATAATAACACTCAAGCTACTGAAAACGCTCAGTAATTAATAATTAGTTTAATAAATAGAGAGTCTATAATATATAGGCTCTCTATTTTTTTATAATCACTTTTTTAAAATTTAAAACTCATTATTTATTTTGCAAAAAACATTCATATATGATATAATCGTCTAAATTAAATAACTTTTGTTTATATTTTTGTTTAAGAGGTTTTTTATTATGGAGTTACAGCAATTAAGCATAATTCAAATTAGAGAGAAATTAAAAAATAAGGAAATAGATGCCCCTGCATTAGTTGAATCTATTATAAAAAAAATAGAAGAAGATGATAAAAGAGAAGATAAAATACATGCCTATCTTGAAGTTTTTAAAGATGAAGCTATAGAACAAGCAAAGAAAGCTCAAGAGAGAATAAATAATGGTGAAGACTTACCTCTTCTTGGAGTTCCTTTGGCTATTAAAGATAATTTATGTTATAAAGATCATTTAATGACAGCTTCTTCAAAAATGCTTGAAGGATATAAAGCTCCATATACAGCTCCTACAGTTCAAAGATTAATAGATAATGGTGCTATTATTATAGGAAGAACTAATATGGACGAATTTGCTATGGGAGGAACTACAGAAACTTCCAATTACGGCATAACTAGAAATCCTAGAAACAGAGCTTATGTACCTGGGGGGTCTTCAGGCGGTTCTGCTGCTGCTGTTGCTGCTGATTTTGCATTCGGTGCTTTAGGAAGTGATACTGGAGGATCTATAAGACAGCCTGCTTCTTTCTGCGGTATAGTTGGAGTTAAACCTACATACGGAAGAGTACCTAGACTTGGATGTATTGCTATGGCAAGCAGTTTAGACCAAGTAGGACCTTTAACTAAAGATGTTAAAGATGCTGCTTTAATGACTAAAATTATTGCTGGATTCGACCCTAAAGAATCTACTACTCTAAATATTCCTGTTCCAGATTATCTTTCTGCTTTAGACGGAAATATTAAAGGAATGAAAATAGGACTTGCTAAAGAATATTATGATACTGATTTAATAGCTTCAGATGTAAAAGAAAATATTATGAATGCTATAGGAAAATTAAAAGATCAAGGTGCTGAAATTGTTGATATAAGCCTGCCTAATGCTAAATATGGTTCAAGAGTTTATACTGCTGTTATGACAGTAGAAGTTGCTTCCAATATGGGAAGATATGATGGTATAAGATACGGATATCACCCTAAGGGCGATTTTAATTTAGATGAATATTACTATACTTCAAGAAGTGTAGGACTTGCTTTTGAAACTAGAGCTAGAATATTATTCGGTACTTTAATGACTGGTAAAAGATTTTTCTATAGCCATTATCAGCATGCTCTAAAAGTGAGAAAATTAATGCAGATGGATTTTGATAATGCATTCAAAAATGTAGATGTTATAATATCACCATCTTCTCCTGTAACTGCAGGACTTTTAGGTACTAGAGACCAAACAGACAGTGCTTTGGGTTTTTTGGCAGACAGCTACACTTCTAATATTAACTTAGTAGGACTTCCAGCTATGAGTGTACCTTGCGGTCATGATAAAAACAATATGCCTATAGGTATACAGTTTATAACTAAACAGTTTAATGAAACTGATATGTTTAGAATGGCATATGCTCATGAATTAGCTAACAAATAATTTTTTAATAATTTTAATAATAAAAAAATAATAAGGAGGTATAAAAGCCTCCTTTTTTATTTTTTATGAATTAAAAAAGGATAGTTAGATTTTACAATTTTTATTTATCATTATTTACAATTAATTTAATTCCTATATAATATATAAAAATAGTTTTAATTTAGGATTAATTATTATGAGCAAAGTTGCTGTTATAAAATGCGAAAATTATAATTTAGAAGAAGTAAAAAACGCCATCAAAAGAGCTTTAGACCTAATTGGAGGAATAGATTTATTTGTTAAAGAAAATGATAAAGTATTATTAAAACCAAATTTGCTCGCAGCAGAAACGGCAGAAAGATCCGTTACTACCCACCCTATTGTGTTTGAAGCTGTAGTATCTATACTTCAGGAGAAAACCAAAAACATTTCTTATGGAGATTCCCCAGGTGTTGGAAAAGGAAGCAGCGTTGCATCGAAAGCTGGTATAGATGAAGCTGCTAATAGATTAAATGTTCAGTATGCTGATTTTGAAGAACCTGTTGGAGTTACATATGAAAACGGAGTACAGGAGAAAAGTTTTACAATAGCAAAACCTATTCAGGAAGCTGATGTTATAATAAGTCTGCCTAAATTAAAATCACATGCACTTACAACTATGACTGGAGCTGTAAAAAATCAGTTTGGATGTGTCCCAGGTTTTAGAAAGGCTGAATATCATTTAAAGCTGCCTGATTTTGAAGATTTTTCAACTATGCTCCTTGACTTGAATAAACTTGTAAATCCTAAACTTTATATAATGGACGGCATTTTAGCTATGGAAGGAAACGGTCCTAGAAATGGAAGCCCTAGAAAAATAAATGCTATATTAGTATCAGATGATGCAGTGGCATTAGATTATACGGCTTCACAGATAATATCATTCGATTATAATACCATACCTACTTTAAAAATGGGATTTAAACATGGTTTCTGCAATAAAGATGATATAGAAGTATTAGGAGACGGAATAGAAAGCGTAAAAGTTACAGATTTTAAAAAACCTCATAAAGGTGTAGGCATAGGAAGAAGTTTGATGAAATTAAGCAAATTCCCTATAATAAAAAGACTGTTTGCTACGATTATACCAAAACCTGTAATAGATAAAAGTAAATGCGTAAAATGCGGAGTATGTGTTAAAGTATGCCCTGTAACACCATTAGCACTTAATTTTGACAAAAAGGGAAAAAACTCTCCGCCAGAATATTATTATAAACACTGCATATCATGCTACTGCTGTCAGGAACTATGTCCTCATAAAGCTATATTTTTAAAGAGAAAGTTTTAAAAAATTTTTATTTTAAACTTTTTTAATAATTAATTTTTTATTTTACATTTTGAACTTTACATAATAATTTTATTCTAATATATACTGGAACGATTTCATTTTGTCAACTGATGCACTTTATACAGAATTATCAACTTTTTTGCCGCACACGCTCTGCGGAATTCGTCAAATGCAGTCTTTTCGCCCGCCTACGGCACGCAGAGCGAGGCGTACAGCGTATGGTTCTTTGTGCCAACAAAAGAACTGAGGTGTTGCGTAGCACACAGCGTGGTGGGCAAAGCCCTGCAAATATTTTAAATTAAAAAAATTAATTTTTGACAAACTGTATTTATTTAGGTATATACTGAAAATTTTTAAGTTTGTCAATTTTTTATTGTTCTTTTTCCCGCCGCAAAAAGAACCTTATATCCTATTATAAATTTCTAAATTTAGTATGATATATAGCCACCACAGGCGTACTTCATATGTGGCACACCTACCTACGGCACGGACAGCGTCACAAAAGAAGTGGGGGTTGCCGAAGGCACGCAGAGCGGGCACGACTGAACTAGTCCCCGCAAATAACTAAAATTTAAAAATTTATTTTTTGACAAATCATATTTGTTTAGGTATATACATAAACTTATAAAAAATATATTTATTAATGAGAAAACCTGCTTAATATAGTTGTAGCAAGTACCAAATATATAGCTGTACCGCTTATATCACATATAGAAGTTACCAAAGGTACACTGCTCGTAGTAGGATCTTTTTTCAGCTTTACAAATAAAAAAGGAAGGCATAAACCTATTAAACTTCCTATTACAACAACCAGAACCATAGAAAGTGATACAACTAATGCTATCATCAAACCGCCTCTAAAAACTGCTATCAATGCTACAGCAATACTCATAGTAATACCAAGTGTAAGAGAAACCAGTATTTCCTTACAAAGCATAAAAAGCCAATCGCTTTTCTTTACATCTCCTACCGATAAACTTCTTATTATAAGAGTAGAAGACTGTGCTCCTGCATTTCCTGCACTGTCTATTAAAAGAGGCAGAAAGAATATTAGAGAAACATACTGACTTATCGTCTCTTCAAACATACCTATAACGTAACCTGATACAATATTAACAAATACCAAAATAAAAAGCCAAGATATACGTCTTTTATATAAAATTAAAGGATTGGTCTGCTTTATATTTCCGTCAAAATCATCATCAATACTAATAGCACCTAATTTGTGAAAATCTTCTGTATCTTCTTCTTCAGCGATATCAAATATATCATCTATAGTAACTATTCCAATTAAAGCATTTTTTGAATCCACTACAGGTATATAAAGTAAATCATATTTTCTTCCTATGCGTACGGCTTCCTCTTGATCTGAATATACTGATAAATATATAATGTCTGTATGCATAAGTGCTTCTATTTTCTCATCACGGGAAGCAAATAACAGATCTTTTAACAAAATATATCCTAGTAATGTTTCTTTTTTATCTACAACGTATATAACTTCAAAAGTCTCTGAATCTTTACCATGTTTTCTAATATAGTCTAAAGTCTGCTTTACAGTATATTCTGGAAAAACATCAATATATTCAGGCGTCATTATACGTCCTATACTGTCTTCAGGATATCCTAACAACTGCCTTGTAATATTAAGGTCTTTTTCCCCCATTAAAGAAAATATCTTTTTTGTAATATCAGCTGGAAGCTCCTCAAAAAGAGATGTCCTGTCATCCGGACTCATATCATGCATAAGTTCTTTAAGCTCATTATCGCTCATAGAAACTATGATTTTTTCCTGTTCTTCTGGATCAAGTTCTGAAAATACATATGCAGCATTTTCTCGCGATAAAAGTCTGAAAACTATGCTTCTGTTTTTATCATTATCAAGTATACGTATAATATCCACTACTTCAGCAGCATGCATATTAGAAAGCAGATACTTAAGCTTATCCCATCTCTGATTTTCTATAATATTAATAATTTCTGTATATTCTTTGTTTTCTATCATAATTTTTTTATATTTTGTATATCAATTCTTTTATTATTATTATATAATATATAACATTATATAATATAATAAAAAAAATCCAATAATATACTTGAATATTATGAAAAAATAAAGGAGTTATTGTAATATGTCTGATATAAAAAAAATTGGTGTATTAACAAGCGGAGGAGATGCCTCTGGAATGAATCCTGCTATAAGAAGTGTTGTACGAACTGCAATAGCCAATGGTTTGGAAGTAATGGGAATTAAAGAAGGCTATCAAGGACTTATGTATAATGATGTATACCCAATGACAGCTGGAAGTGTCGGCGGTATTATTAATCATGGCGGTACTATATTATTTTCTGCAAGATCGCCTGAATTTCAAACAGAAGACGGCATGAAAAAAGCTGCTGATAATATGAGATATCATGGTATGGACGCTTTAATAGTTATAGGAGGAGACGGAACTTATAAAGGAGCTTTGGATTTTTATAATCATCATCCTGATTTTCCTATAGTAGCAATACCCGGAACTATTGATAATGATATTTTCGGTACCGATTATACTATAGGTTATGATACAGCTGTCAATGTAGCAATGGACGCTATCGACAAATTAAGAGATACCGCTACAAGTCATGGAAGATGTTTTGTTGTAGAAGTTATGGGAAGACATGCAGGATACATTGCATTAGAAGTAGGAATAGCTTCAGGTGCTGAAGATATATTAATACCTGAAACTACTACTGACATGGATAAAATAGTGGAAGAACTGCAAATAGCTAAAAAAAGAGGAAAAAAATCTTCTATTATAGTTGTTGCTGAAGGTGATGAATCAGGCGGTGCTATGGAAGTAGCTAAACAAATAGAAGGAAAAACTGGTTTTGATACTCGTGTTACTATATTAGGACATATGCAAAGAGGAGGTTCGCCTACTTCAAGAGAACGCTTAATGGCTGCAAGATTCGGATATATTGCTGTTAAGGCTCTGCTTGAAGGCAAAAAAAATGTAGCTGTTGGTATTTGGAAAGGGGAATATACTTACACTCCTCTAACAGATGCTGTAAAAAAAGTACCTAAAGTTGACCCAATAGACTTAGCACTATGCAGAACACTTGCTATATAATTTGAGAAATTAATAATAGAGGATTAGATATTATGATAGAAAATAAGTTCATTTTAGGTGTTAGAATAGATAATTTCAAAGCGAGTCTTGAAGAAATACTAGATTACCTCAAATATGGAAAAAATATACTCATAATATCTTTGGATGTGCATCAATTACTAAAAGTACGTCATAATAAAAAGTTAAAAGAAATAGTAGAAAATTCATCTTTGGTAATTGCAGCACATCCGTCTATAGCCAAAGCTTATAAATTTATTCATAAAGAGGAAATAAATTATATTAATGAATTTATTTTATTTTCAAGAGTGATGGATTATATGGAACAAAAAAAGATGTCTATGTTTTTATTCGGAGATGAAGAAAAATATTTCTTTACTATATCAGAAAAAATTAAAAAGATTTATCCTAAAATTTATATGCTTGGCAATTACCAAAATACCAATGATAAAACAGAATTACATAAAGCATTCATAGGATTCAAGAAGATAGAACCTGATGTATTTTTAATGCATATGAAATTTAAGAAATCATTATATTGGTTCAATAATAATAAACAGAATTTAGACATGAATTTTTTCATTCCATTCAAAAGGCCATTAGACAGTTTTGCAGGAAAAATCAAAGCTCCTAGTATGGATATTTTAAATAAAAATAAATATGAATCATTCTATACTAAAAAAAATATATTTAGAATATTTTTATATATTGATTATCTAATATTCTGGATATTAATTTTATTTGAAAAAATCACAGCGAAAAAAGAAAAGCAAAGTAATTCATTAAAATAGCTGATAAAAAATAAGGATTATAATAAATGGATTATACATATATTAATTCTAAAACAATAGATAAATGGATAGAAGAAGGCTGGGAATGGGGAAAACCTATAACTCATGAAACTTTTTTAGATGCAAAAAACGGCAAATGGGATATGCTTCTCACCCCTACAAAATATGTACCTAAAGAATGGTATCCAGAGTTGAAAGATAAAAAGGTTTTGGGGCTTGCATCAGGAGGCGGACAGCAAATGCCTATTTTTGCTGCGAACGGTTCAATATGCACTTTAATAGATTATTCGCAAAAACAAATAGACAGCGATTTACTAGTATCAAAAAGGGAAAATTATAATATCAATTTAGTGAAAGCCGATATTACAAAAACATTTCCATTCAATGATGAAAGTTTTGACATAATTTTTCATCCCGTATCAAATTGCTATATTGAAGATGTTATGCATATATGGAAAGAATGTTATAGAGTTTTAAAAAATGGAGGAATTCTCATGTCTGGATTAGATAATGGTATTAATTATTTGTTTGATGAAAATTCAGAAAATGAAAAAGAAATAAAATATAAACTTCCTTTTAATCCGTTAAAAGACAAAGTTTTATTAAATAAATTAATTCAAAATAATGACGGCATACAATTCTCGCATACAGCAGAAGAACAAATTAGAGGACAGTTAAAAGCAGGATTCAAAATCATTGATATATATGAAGATACAAACGGATATGGAATACTTCATGAATACAATATACCTACATTTTGGGCTACTTTATCAAAAAAATAACAATTATTATTACTAATTATAAAACTCGCTTCTGCCTGCTCTTATTAATATATAAATATTTATTTTATTGATAAAATTATACCTAATTAATAATAAGTAAAGTATCCTGTAAAGCCTGCATATATTCTCTTGCTCTTGAAACATTAGCATTAGCTGGATATTCTGATATAAAAGCATCTAAAACTTTATAAGAGTCTGAATACCTTCCCACTTTAAAATATGATAAACCTATATAAAGAAGTGCCTCAGCATCTAAAGTATAAACATTATTAATTCTAACTCTATTATAATAATCAATAGCTCTGTTATAGTTTTTTTCATTATAATAAGATTGTGCTATTCTAAATAAAGCCTCTTCAGCATACTCTGTTCTAGGAAATAATTCGGCTATTTTTGTATAGTACATTCTTGATTTAGTGTAATTGCCTTCTACAAAAGTTTTATGAGCCATTGCTGGAACTTGTATTAAGTAAGTTCTTACAACTTCATCATAATATATACTTGTTTTATTATATTTTAGGAAATCCTCATAAGTTTCGAAAGCTCTGTCATATTCATTCATATTAAAATACACTCTTGCCCTTCCTAAAACGGCTAATTCTCCGTCAGCTCTTAAAAAATAACTTAATGCTTCACCGTATTTTTTCTGAAGGAACAACTGATATCCATACTGAATATTCATCTTTGAAGCCAAATCTTTATCTGCTGTCTTTAAATTTTCCTGCAATTTTGACATTATATAAGGATCGGCACTATTTTCTAATCTCGAAATATCTGCATAAGCTAAAACTGCATTTGTAGAATAATATACAAAATTAGGATTATTGATTATATCTGTAAGTCTTTCTTTTGCTAAAGAATATTTTTTTAGTCTTTTTAATGAATCTGCAACCATAAAATATGATTCTGCTATATTAGTTATAGGTCTGGATCTGCTGTCTATGGATAAATATTCATTTAAATTATTAATAGCATCTTCATAATTTTCTATCTCATAGCTTCTTTTACCCTTTTGAAAATATCTTTCTGGTGAAGATAAGGCTGAAACTTTTGTAATAAATACTCCGCCTAAAATAGCTGCTATTGTTATAACAGATGCCAAAACTGCTGCATAAGTCTTCATAAATATTTACACTCCAATCATAAATCGCTTAAAACCTGATTAATCCAAAAATTAACCTCTTGAGCATTATAAGTCTTTATTCTGTTAAAAACTCCCAATGCATTGTTCTTCCTTCCTAAATATTTATAGCATTTTCCTAAAAGTAAATTAATCTTATAATAAATATCATTATTAATATTTCTTGCCGATATCGGCTCAAGAATATTTGCTGCCGATAAATAATTTTTATTTTTAAACTCTCTCAATGCTTTATTATAATCATTATTATATTTACTGATTAAAGATGATGAAGCATTATTATTATTATTATTTGTAATATTATATCTATTTGTTACAGAATATATATTAGTTAATGAATACACATTTGTAAGCGAATATATATTAGTCTGCACATATGTATTTGTTATATTATTAGTATTAAATACAGTATTTGAAATGGCGGCAGTATTATTATCTGTATATGCTAAATTAGTATTTGAAACTGAATTATTATTAGTGTATGTCTTAATATTGGAAAATCCATTAAAAACTATTGATGATGTATCAACATTATCTCTTGCACTGTAAAAAATTAAATCATCAGCATAAGAAACAACAGCATAATAGTATTTAGAAGATAATATTGGTCTGTCTAATATAGAATAATGTTTTGAATCATTAGTTGCTTTTATATAATCTACTACAGAAGAATCTATTAAAGAAGATTTTCCTATTATAGGGCTTATACTTCTATAAAGATAATATACTACACTGCCGTCATTTATACCGTCCCATTCTATAATTAATGTATTACTATTTGTAGCTGAAACTGATATTTTTATGTTTTTGGCAAATCTCTCAGCATTCGGCAGATTATTTATTAACTCCTCATCGTATATAGATGATGAAGTTTGAGTATACAAAATATTGATAGATATATAGAAAAATATGATGCTTACAAAAGCAAATATTAAATATATTCCGTTTTTTTTAGTTCTTATTTTTTTCATGCAGTTATCCTTTATACACTGCAAAAATTCTCGGAAATGAAATATATAAAATTTAATAAAGCAAAATACTAATTAAAATAATCTATAAATTATAATATCAGTAAATAAAAAAGGCTTAAAAGTATAATTTATTTACTTTAATAAAATCATTATAATCTTTTAAGCCTATATAACTTATTAATATATATTAATATTATATCTTCTCCATAACGATAGCCACTAAAAATCCAACGCACATAGAAATAACAGTAGAAGCAAGCATAGGAATACTTAAAGCTGTTATATTAGGCCATAAACTTAAGAAAGATACTATTATAATACCAAGTACAAAGCCGAACAATATAGATTTATACTTCTGAAGTAATACTGTCACCAATTTCGATATGCTGAATATACCTATAACAACACCAAAACCCAAAAATATTAAAGGTATTAATAAAGATAAATTAAAAGTTTCAACAAATACTGATATGAAGTATGATATATTTTCATATTCTCCTAATATTAATAATAGTAAAGAACCTGATATACCAGGTATAACCATAGCAACAGCAGCTGCAATACCGCATAAAAATAATTTGATACCATAAAGAATTGAAAAAGATCCAGTATATACAGCAGTATCACTTACAGGCTTATTAATATCAAAATACACAAATATAGACATAATAAAAGCCCCAAGTACAAATGCTATAAATACTTTAATATTAAACTCTTCTACAGTCTTTGTTATAAATGGAAATGATCCTAATATAAGACCTACAAAAAATATTCTTGTAGGAATAGGATAATATGTAAAAGTATAATTAATAAGTTTAAGAAATAATACTATAGAAATAGCAGCCCCAATGGCAACAGGTATTAATACTTTCAAACTTTCTTTAATATCATTCCATTTAAGTTTTATTAATGCTTCAGGTAAAATAGATATTGCATATGTCAATTTTTCATATATTCCAAGTACAAAAGCAATAGTACCGCCCGAAACTCCCGGAATAGCATTAGCAATACCTATAGCCATTCCTTTTATAAAGTATGATATATAATTTCTCATTGTTTCCTCTTAATAATATTATCAAATTTATTTTTTTTATATAATTAATAATTTTCATAAAAAATGCCATGAATATAAAATTATACTCATGGCTATTATCTAATTTAAATTTATTAATTAGCTTATAACAGCTATTATTTCAACTTCTACTAATGCATCTTTTGGAAGAGATTTTATTGCAACTGTACTTCTTGCAGGAGGGTTTTCTGGGAAATATGCAGCATATACCTCGTTGAATGCAGCAAAATTAGCCATATCAGTTAAAAAACAAGTAGTTTTAATAATATTAGCCATAGTTAAATTTTCTGATTCTAAAAGACCTTTTATATTTTCCATAACTCTTTCAGTTTGTTTTTTTATATCATTTTCAGCCATATTTCCGCTTACTGGATCCAAAGGTATTTGACCTGAAGCAAAAATGAAATTTCCGCTTTTCACAGCTTGAGAATAAGGTCCTATAGCCTGCGGAGCTTTGTGTGTTTTAATGATTTTTTTATCCATATACTAATTCTCCTTTCTATTTTTAAATATTTTTTTCATTACTCTATTATGTTAATTATAATTAGTTTTTGCAAAATATCAAGTAATTAAACATTATTTTTAATAATTAAAAATGTTGCACGGGTTCCATACATATTGCATTTAAGTATTCCTTAATTTCTTAAAGTATAGCATAGGAGTATCATAATTTAAAGTAGAATGTATTCTTTTATGA
>NZ_CASEGO010000002.1 GCF_949287625.1 uncultured Brachyspira sp.
TTCCTTTTTGTTTGTTGTGATAATTTAAATTATAAGGAATACCTCCTTTTTTTAAACTAAAACTGTGCAATATCTATGGCTCTTAAACAAAAAATATTAAATTTAAATGTTGACTTATAATATATTTAATATTAAAATTATCCTCATGAAACAAGATATGACACCTATATTAGAAAATTATTTAGAAACTATCTACAACCTAGAAGTAGAAAAAAATTTTAAAGAAGCTATTAGAATAACAGATATAGCTGATGTTGTAAGGCGTTCCAAAGCAAGTGTTAATACAGCTATAAAAACTTTGTCAAAACTCGGACACATAAAGCATGAACATTACGGAGACATAGAACTTACAGAATCTGGAAGAGCTATTGGAAAAGATATTGCTGAAAGGCATGCTATATTCTATTACTTTCTTACAAATGTATTAAATGTAGATGAAAAAATAGCAGATGAAGAAGCCTGTTTAATAGAACATGCTATGAGCAGAGATACTGTGCATAAGTTTAAAGAGTTTCTTTGCGGATACTGCAAAAAAGAAAATATATTTAATAATGCCAATAAAAACTAATAGTTCATATTAAAGTTTTTATGTTTTAAACTATATTTCATATTAAAAATAATTTTATAAAATGAATAAAAAACCGTCAGAATTATTTTTTTATTAAACATAATTCTGACGCAATAAATTTATATTAATTATTATATAATCTCACTTTCTATCATCTCATCAAAAGTCTGTCTTTTTCGTATAATGTAATGCTTATCTTTATCTGCCATAATCTGTGCTATAAGAGGTCTTGAATTATAATTGCTTGACATACTAAATCCGTAAGCACCAGCATCAAGTAATGCAACATAATCGCCCTCTTCTACTACAGAACACTCTCTGTCATAGGCAAAAAAGTCAGAACTTTCACATATAGGTCCTACAAAATCATAATTTGATACGCTTTCTCTTTTTACTAAAGGATATATCTCATTATAAGCATCATACATAGCTACCCTTACATAATCATTCATACCGCCGTCTAATATAACATACTTTCTTCCAAGTTCCTCTTTTACATATTCTACTCTCATTATCAAAGCACCAGATTCTGCTACAAAATATCTTCCTGGTTCAGTTGTTACTTTAAGATTCATTTCTTTTAATAGATTTATACTCTCATTTTTGAACTTATCAAAATCAAAACCAGAATGATCTTTATTATACCTTACCCCATAACCGCCGCCTATATCAATATCGGTTATATTAAATCCCATACTATTAACTTCGCCTATTAAGTCTTTCATTACCAAAATAGCTCTGTAAAAAGGCTCAGCATCTGTCATTTGAGAGCCTATATGCATTGATAATGACTCTATCTCTATATTATCTAATGATTTTAAAAGATTAGAATTTTCTATTATGGTTTTAATACATACTCCAAATTTGTTGCCATTTACACCTGTAGTGATCTTCTCATGAGTATGAGCATCTACATTTGGATTAACTCTTATAGAACATTTTACTTTCTTTTTGAGTTCTTTAGCTATATTATTAATTCTTACAGCTTCAGGGATTGATTCTATATTAAAACGTTTGATATTAAGTTCAATAGATTTTTTTATCTCCTCTTCTGTTTTTGCCACACCAGAAAATACAATATTTCTAGCATCTCCTCCAGCTTTTATATATTTCAAGCTCTCGCCTATAGAAACAACATCTGCCCCAATTCCTTCTTCCACCATCATTTTTAATATAGATAAATTATTTTCAGCCTTAACAGCATATGCTATTAATACATCGTCCAAAGATGAAAATATATCTTTTAAAAATCTTATTTTCTGCAAAATATCATTTTTTGAATAAAGATAAAAAGGACTTCCATAAACTTTTGTAAGCTCTCTTATATCAATATCTTCACACATTAATATATTATTTTTATAACCTATCATTATACCGCTCCTATTTTTTATTAATTATTAATTATTTTTTATCATTTTTATATTATTTAAGTTTTTTAGTTAAAACTTCTGTTATATTCACGCTTACTATATCATCTTCATAAAGAAGAGGCAGATTATTTTCCAAAACCTTTAATGTTTCCTCACTTTGATAATGCCCTATACCAACAGCAATTCCATACTCTTTTGATAATTTAATTAACTCTCTCCACTGCTTCATTATGCTGTCATAATCTCTATCATTGTCCAAAAATACATTTCTCTTTGCCGTTCCTACATCATTTTCTAATGCCAAATCATATATCACACTCTCTGCAGAAGTATAGGAATCTACAAAATATTTATTGTTGTTTTTAGCATAGTCAATCATATATGAAACTATATTAATATCTTTACAAGCAAGAGAACCAGTATGATTATTCATTCCATTAGCATAAGGGACTTTTGAAAATGAATAATCTAGCAAATTAAAAACTTCATCTTTATTCATTCCAGTTCTTATTATAGTTTTCTCTCCGAAATAACCGCTGCCCTCCATAGGCATATGCAAAATGACACTAATATTATTACTGTATGCTAAATAAGAAAAATCGATGCTGTGAGGAGAATCTGGAAGTACAGCAAATGTTATGCCGTATTTATATGCCAATTGAAAATACCTATCTGTATAATCAAGAGTATTACCGCTATCATCTATTATGATGCTTATAAAATTACTGCTTTCTATTGGTTTTGTAATATTATCCAATATAGGTTCTGATATATTAGGAGAATTAATATCTGCTAAATAAAATACATCATTAGTTTTTTTTGATGTTATAGTTTTTTCAGATGTATAATTATTATTATCATCTGCATATTCAAAACTAATTCCATAATTTTCTTTAACCTTAATAAAGGTAAAAGAAAATACAATAATTACAATAAATAAAAATACAAAAATAATTATTCTTTTCATAAAAACTAACTAAATAATATTTACTTTTTATGATAATCTAAATATTAATAAAAGTCAATTATATAAAAATCCTACTTTTCAATCATACTGTCAATACTTACAACAGCATGTTCTTTGCATTTAGGACATTTAGGATAAGTTATATTTTTCATAATTTTTGTAAAAAAAGAATCTTTTTTATGATCTTTATTATTATCATCTGTGGTAATTTCTGTTATTACATTTCCGTCTTCATCAGTTTGAGTATTTTCAAAATCCAAAGAAATATCAGAAAAAATAGAAGGGGCATGCAAGTTTTTGTCCGAACTAAAATGATATCCGCATTTTGTGCATTTATAAAAAAAAGGCGGTTTATCTGGAAACATATATTAACAACTCCTTAAACTATATATCTAATACTAATAATTTATTTTGTTCGCTGTCAAAATGATCTGACATATAAATAATAGAATCATCTTTTTTTATAATACTATACGGCTTTACCCTATTATGTCCTACTACCTGATTATACCCAACCCAAGAATCGTAAAACAAATCCTCTGTGTCAGCCCATAAAATACCTGCAAATCTGCTTAATCCGCCTCGTCTGAAAGAGGCTATATTACAGTCATCTCTATCATTTTTATATATTATATTTACAATGCTTTCAATGTTATCAATATCTATATTATCTATATCATATTTATTTTTTATATAATCAATCCAGCCGTTTGTTATTCCAGCATGTGTAAATATATAATTGTTTTCTATATGTATAGGCTTAAATAAGTCGGTATTATCATTAAATATCTCATTCATTTCTTTAGCATAGCTTTCTCTGTATCTGCTTGCTGTAGGATACCCCACTATATACTGAAAATCATGATTACCTATAAGGAGCTCAACATTATCATTATGATTTTTTTTGAACTCTATTACATCTTCAAGATTATTAATTATATCTTCATCACAGAATCGAACCCAGCTGTCATCACTGTAATCACCCATAAATATTATCTTATCAAATTCAGAAAATCTTCCTTCGAGAAGTCTCTTCCAACAGTCTTTTCCATGTAAATCACCTACAACAGCTATTTTCATTTTTAAAGCCTCCTTGCAAGTCTTAATATATTATGATAATCTATATTCAAATTACTAGCGTCATTTTCCAATACCTTAGCAGTATAAATATTTTCAAATTCTTTTTGTAATAAGTCCTTAAACTCTTTTATATTTTCTAAATACTCTTCAAAATCATTATTAATATAAGATTTTACTTCATAACTTCCTCTTATCCTATCGGCTATATTATCTATAATACTGTTTTTTATCTCATAAATCTTTCCTATATTTTGAACAATATTAATAATTCTATAAATATCCATGCTGCTTTTAGATATACTTCCAATCATATAAATATTAATAGAATAATCTGCCGACTTTCTCTTATCTTCTAATATAAAATCAAAAGTTTTAACAGCATCATCTACAAAACTTTTACTAATGTCAATATTATATTCAGCATGCAAATCTTCAATTCCTACAATCTTTTTTATAAATAAATTGTCAAACTGAGTATAAAAATATTTTTTTATATTATTAAAAAATAAATAAATATAAAAGTATTTAATATCTTTAGCTTTAACTATGTCTTTTAAATTACTTAAATAATTTTCAATATCATTTTCATAAACTGGTATTTCATAATGAGAGGATAATTTTTTTATTATACCTGGTATATTATTATCTATAACATTAAAAATTTCTCTTTTATCATCATCTTTTTTTATATATAAAATATTATTATCTAAATTCAAAGACTCTAAATGAATAGTATCTCTTTTTTCTTTTAAAAGTTTTATCTTTTTTTCTATATCATTTTTGATAATTTCTTTTCTATCTTTAGGAGTTAAAGCCAATATTTCTTCTTCTATAAGTTTATTATCTTCAGATTCCTGTTCTTTTTCTAATTCCTCAATTTTTTCTAAAGTATAGAACTCTTTTTTTTCAAGTATATCCTCTATTCTTTTAAGGTTATTTTCTTTATCATTACCATAAACATATAATTTAAATCTAAATCCGTATTTTATATCAAGCCCCATCATTTTTATAAAAGATTTGGCATTAACTCTTTTTCCATTTTGATTTTCTATTTCTATTTTATCATCTATAGTCCTTAAAAAATCAACAATAGAATTAACAATTTTATTATCAGACGCCAAACTATTTCGGCATTCAAATTCTTTAGATATAAAATCTTCCATAACATCAGCCTTATAAAATATTTTCTATAATAAAATAATTTACTTATAATATAATATAAATTTATTAAAATTTCAATAACTTTTTATATAAGATAAATAAACAAATAAATAATAAAGGCTTATTCCGTTTATAGAAATAAGCCCTTATTTATGGAAAACTTTTTAGTTGGATATGTCTTTATTATTATTTATCTTATTTAGCCATAATTGTACCAACATACATTTTATCTGTTCTAATTCCAGGTTTAATCTCTCCATTAATAGAATATATTTTATTTCCTATTAATATCAAACCTTCTCCGCAAGGAGCATCAAATGGAATCTCTCCTATTGTTCTCCAAGTATTAGAATCACAATTATAAATTAATATATTGCTGTTCCAATTAAACTCATAAGGATCAGCTCCGAAATATACAGCCCTGAAATTGGCTAATTCAGCACCCTGAAGATTACCTAAATTATAAACAGCATCATCATAAATAGCTTTATTAAAGCCTCCTATAACAAGCATTTCGCTTTCATTAAGTTTAACAGATACAGCACCGAGTAAAGATATACCTTCACCATTAAGAACTACATCAGCAACTCTCTCCCAAGTATTATTAGCAAAATCATATTTGTATCCGTCAGTGTAAGCTACCACATCCCCGCCGCTGAATACATATATATTACCATTTAATAATTGAGCAACTGCCTGAGTTCTGCTTTCCTCTCCAGGTACCGGGGCTAATTCTTTAACTTCTTTAGCTACTAAGTCATACTCATAAAGTTTATTACTGCCTTTACCTGCTTGTTTACCAGTAATTACATATAATTTATTATCTTTATAAACAGCTGCACCATTTTGTAATGTGAAAGGCAAATCACCTATTTTTTCAACATTTAATTTATTATCTTTTAATGTAATAAATAATATATCATCATCAGCTTCAGGGTTTGAAGAGCCGCCAATATAATATATACCATCAGCAGTAGTTATAGAAGAACCATATCCCAATTCATTTTCCCAATTAATATGCTCAACTACTTCTAATACGCCGTTTTTATCTTCAAGCATATAAATATCAGAATAAGTTTTTTTAGCTCCGCCGTTTAATACAGATTCTTCAGGAAAGTTAGCTCCTCCGCCTACAACTATATATTTACCTCCTAAAGAGCCATACAAAACTCCAGCTGTACCGATATTTTTATCCATTCCAGTTTGAGCAGGTAAATGTCCTCCCATTTCCCAAACTATTTTTTTATCAGTTTTTGAATCTAGTACATTAGTATTATTATTAGCTGTGTTAGTTCCAGAACAGCTTATAACAAATATAATAGATAAAATTAAACATATTTTTTTCATATTTTATTCCTTAATTACAAACCGCACTTATTTTTGATTTTTTACAGTAGTAGAATAAGTTAATCCTTTGATTTTTTCTGCAGATGGTTTTCCGAAAGCAAAAGAAGCTAAGAAAGAACCTATTACACCAACGCCTATAATTATAAATGAAATCATAAACTCAAAGATTTTTGGTTTAGCATATCCTGGTATAAATTTAGTAAGCATTCCAGCAGGATCGCTTATATAGAATGCCACTATAACAGAAAGTATAAATCCTATCCAAACAGCCTTGGATTCCACTCTGTCAAAGAATATGCCGACTAAAAATATAGTAGCTATAGGTCCGCCCAAAAGTCCAGTTACCGCTTGGAAATATAAAAACATATCTCCTTGTCCATGATATAAAAAATAAACTGCAAGTGCAGTGCTTAATATTCCTATTATCCAGCTGGACCATCTTGCAAAACTCAATTTGGCTTTATCTGTCATATTAGGTTTCAAATATTCCAATATATCTGCAGTAATACAAGTAGCAGCAGAATTCAAACTTGAAGATACCGTTGATTGTGCCGCAGCAAATATAGCCGCTATTACTAAACCGGATATTCCAACAGGCAAATAATTAACTACAAAATAAGGAAGTATAGCATTTCCGTTAATTCCTTCAGGCAATACTTCTTTAGTATGAAAAAATATATATAAAGCTGAACCCATACCTATAAATATCACTATGCTGGTGCAAAGCAAAGGAACATTCATAAATAAACTTTTTTTAGCTTCATGTTCATTCGGAGTGGTATTATATCTTTGAACTATATCTTGACTTCCCACATAAGAATATATAGAATTAATAAAACCGCCTACAACCATAACCCAAATACTAGATTTAGCTAAATCAAAAGAAAAGAAATCAGGGCTTATTATTTTACCGTCATCAGCTAAAAGCTTAAAGCCTTGACCTATTCCTTCAGGAGCAGAAGCAAAGCCTACTATAATTATTAATAAAGCTCCCAAAAGAAGAACCACTGTTTGTATAGCATCCGACCAAAGTACCGCTTCTATACCTCCCATAGAAGTATAAGCCACACAGAATATAGATACCAAAATAGTTATAAGCACAGGATTGAGATCAGGCAATACCTGCTGTATAGCCAATGTAGGAAGATAAATAACTATAGCCATTCTTACTAAATGAAAAAGTATAAAAACTAAACTGCTTAAAAGCCTAAAAGAATTATCAAATCTTCTTCCTAAATATTCATAAGCTGTAGTAACATTAACTCTTCTGAAGAAAGGTACGAATACATAGGCCGCCCATAATACCATTAAAATAATTCCTAAAGGTGCCATACCCAATAACCAGCTGTTATTATAAACCGAAGCAGGTATAGCAATAAATGAAATAGAAGATAAAGCAGTAGCATAAATACTCATAGCGGTTACCAAAGCAGGAACTCTTCCGCCCGCTTTAAAGTAATCATCTGTGGATTTTGTTCTTTTAGAGAAGAAGACACCTATTAAGAACATAGCCACAAAATAGAGTAAAATAACTACCCAATCAAACCAATGCCAAGATGTATTACTCATAATTGTACTCCTATAATATAATTGTTCACGTGAACAATTATATTATAGTCAAATAAATTTATATTGTCAATTGAAAAAGATAAAATATTACAATTTATTACAATTCATCATAAAAAAAATGAAATTTATCACTAAAAATATATGCTAAAATACTTTAAGTAATAACATGTAATAATATTAATATAAAAAATACCTGCATAATACAGAAATTTAATATGCATATTGATTTTTTATAAAAAACTATTACTATTATTATGTATCAAAAAAATATTAGTTTTTAACATGGAAAAATATATAGACATCATAAAAAAATCAAATCTATTTTGCAATATGAATGATAAACAGATAATAGTTCTGTTAGAAGATTTCAAATCTGAAAAAAAGTATTTTGATAAAGATAATATTATAATAGATGCAGGAGATAAAACTGACAGTATATATATTATCTTAAATGGAAGAGTAGAAATTTCAAAAGAATATGATGATACTAGAAAAAATATAGTAAATATATTAACTTACGGAGATATATTTGCAGAAGCCTTAGCTTTTTCTACTAATAAGATATCACCTATACAGGCAATATCTTTAGATAAAACAGAAATATTAAAAATAAATATAAAAAATATATTCAATACAAATAACAATGATAAAAACATATTTTTACAAAATTTATTAATGGTAATATCTGATAAAAACAAATTTTTAGCCTTTAAAAATGATATTCTAAGCCAAAAAAGTTTAAGAAGCAAAATTACATTATATTTAAAATATATGTCGAATATACAGAAAAGCAAAAATATTGTAATACCCTATAACAGAGACAAACTTGCTGAGTTTATATCAGCTGACAGAAGTGCATTATCAAGAGAATTAAATAGATTATCAAAAGAAAATATCATAAAACTAGACGGCAGCAAAATAACTATTATAAAATTATAAATAAAGGCATTATTTATTCATAAAATCAATATGTTTTTTTCTCTTTCTAACTTCATCGGCTATTTTTTTTATAGTTATTTTTGACATAGATTTCTCAAAATCAAGCCTTACACTATTAAACTCTTCTCCTAAAACATCAAACATAGCACAGCCTACTGGGCATACATGATTAGGCTCATGAAAATTAAAAAGTCCCCTTTCCTCCTCTGTAAATACTGCTTCATATATAGAAAGCAGAGTTATATCCTTTTCATCTTTTATAAGTCTGCTTCCCTTTTTATCTGTTTCAACTATTCCCGAAGCCTGAAGTTTTAATAGTATTCTCCTTATAACAGAAGGGTTAGTCCTTACACTTTTGGCAAGCAAATTTGATGTAGTGCCTTCATTTTCAAAAAATGCTATACATAAAACTATATGAGTAGCTATTGATAATTTCGTATTAATCTTCATAGTAGGATAATAATAAAATAAAAATTATTTATAGTCAATAACTAAATAAAATAAACAATTGTTACAACTTTAGTAACAATGTTTTTTTACTTTTTAGTTGCTAAATCTAAAAAAACATATAGAATTATATATCTAAATAAAAAAAATTACTAATAAGGAGAACTTAAAAATGAATAAGGTTTACTATGCAATAGTTTTATCTGCTTTCATATTTGCTGTATCATGCTCAAATAATGCTGGTAAAACAAATAATAACACTGCTTCAAATACTGCTGCTAAAAAAGAAGCTGTTACTATAAATATTGAAGGGGCAGCTGCACCAGAAAGTGTAAAATTAAGAAATGGAAAATTATATATAGCTAATTTGGGAGATCCTAATGCTCCAGCTGACGGATTTATAATTGTAGCTAATGAAGACGGATCTAATCCTCAAAAATTATTTGAAGGTCAATTAGACAGCCCTAAAGGTTTTTCTTTCTTAACTGATGATATTATTATCATACCAGACCAAGTTAATGACAGTTCTTTAACTGGAAATTTAGTATTAGCTAATATCAAAGAAAATAAAATAATTACTAAACTTCCTATAGAAGGTTCTAAATTCTTAAATGATACAGTAGTAATAGATCCTACAACTGTAGCTCTTACTGATACAGGTGCTTCTACAGTTCATTTTGTAAAAGTTGATAATAATTCTTCTTTATCTATAACTTCATCAGTAACAGGAGTAGTTGGTGCTAATGGAATATTCTTAGATAACGGAGTATTATATATAGCTGGAAGTACATTTGGCGGAGACCCTAATGGCGGTGATATATACACATTAAATACAGATGGTACTGGATTAACTAAATGGACAGCTTCAGTATTAGGTGCAGGTGCTTTAGATGGTATAGCTATTGCTGATGGTAAATTATATGTTTCTGACTGGGGTGCAGACGGAGCTAATAACAATGCCTGCATATATGTATTTGATTTGAATACTAAAGAGCAATTAGAAAAAATAGAAGGTTCTTTAAGCGGTGTTGCTGATATAGATTTAGTTAATAATGTTATATATATACCAGAACTTTCTACTAGTTTAATTAAAAAAGTTCAATTATAATTTTTAGTTCATATATAATTTTTTCGTTCATAGTAGCTCAAAAAAACGTGCATTTAAAAAATTTTTTAAATGTGCGTTTTTTATTTTATAATTAAATTATAATATACTGGAACGATTTCATTTTGTCAACTGATGTACATTATATAGAATTATCAACTTTTTTTGCCGCACACGCCACAGACGGGCTTCGCAAAAGTTGCTGCCAACACCACAGTCGGACTTCGTCGGCACGCAGAACCGGCACAACTGTGTACTTCCTAGGGCTGTCCACGAAAATAATAAAAAATATAAAAACTAATTTTGACAAAATATATTTGTTTAGGTATAATAAAAAATATATAATAAATTCAAATTTATAAAAAATTTAATTTGCTGAATATATCTCTTTTAATCTTATTTCATCATAAAAAGATATTCTGTAAGAATAAAGTTTAATAACTCTATCCAAACTATCCAAATCGGGTTTTACATACAAAGACACACTGACCAAATCTGATGACCACCATATGGTATATTCTTCAAAAGGTTTTTTATTGAATGAATAATATTTTACATCTGTTTTTGTTATTTCACCATATTTAAATTTGAGTTTTTCTTTTATATCATCAATTTCAGCCAAAGAGGCAGGATTATAAAACGAAGGATTATTATAAATATCCCCTATATGATTGCATATTTCTATTCTGTAAAGTTCATTATTATAAAAATATAAGTAATATGCTAATTTTTCAGTATCATTTTTATATATATTAATAACTCTATTATTTTTAAGTTCAAATGATTCTAAAAAATCAGCATATACATTTAAATTATAATTAGTAATTTTATTATTAGCCTCATCAATACTCATACCAAATCTTAAATCTTTATAACCGTTAAGGTCAAAAAGTTCAGGCAGTTGAGCAAACATGATATTAGCACTTATTAATAAAATTACTATTATATATCTCATTTCTATTTATCGTTTTTATAAAAGCTGTTAATAATATCCAATACTTCCTCTGGTTTTTCAGCATACTGCATTAAATCCAAATCAGAAATATCTATATAGCTTTCTTTAACCATATTCTTTTTAATCCACTCTATAAGATCAGAATAATAATTTTTATTCATAACAATAAGAGGCATTCTCTGAAGAACTTTAGTCTGTATCAAAGTTAAAGTTTCAAACCATTCGTCCATAGTACCGAATCCGCCCGGAAATATTATAACGGCTTTAGCATATTTTAAAAACATAACCTTTCTTGCAAAAAAATATCTGAATTTAAGTTCTTCCTTTACATAAGGATTAGTTTTCTGCTCAAAAGGAAGTTCTATGCATAATCCTATAGAACCAGAACCAGCATCAAAAGCTCCCCTATTTCCAGCCTCCATAATACCTGGTCCGCCTCCTGTTATTATATCATATTTATTTTCACCCAATAATTTGGCAGTTTCATAAGCTAATTTATAATGAGGATGATCTTCAGAAGTTCTTGCACTTCCAAACATTGAAACTGCATTCTTATAATAAGACATAGTTTCAAAACCCTCTACAAATTCTCCCATTATTCTGAATATACGCCAAGATTCATTAGGCATATCAGAATTCTGAAGTTCATAATAAGTTTCTCTTCTCATATATTCTCCGCTATATTTTATTTTATTATTACAGCGGTTCCATAAGCTATAACTTCTGTAGTTCCTTCCATAACAGATGATGATGAATAACTTATTCCTATAATGGCATTAGCTCCTAATTTTTTAGCTTCTTCTATCATTCTTTTTGTCGCTATTTCTCTAGCCTCATTAATCATCTCTGTATAGCCTTCTACTTCTCCGCCAACTATATTTTTTAATCCTGCAAGCAAATCCTTACCTATATGTTTAGCCTGAGCTATATTTCCTTTTACTAAACCTAATAATTCATAATTATAGCTGCTTGGCAAATAATCAGAAGTAAATAATTTTATATCCATTTTATCATCCTTTTTGAAATATTTTATTATTTTAAATTAATAGCTGTTCCATAAGCAACAACTTCTACTGTACCCGGAAGTACAGATGATGATGAATAGCTTATTCCTATAATAGCATTAGCTCCTAATTTTTTAGCTTCTTCTATCATTCTTTTTGTCGCTATTTCTCTAGCCTCATTAAGCATTTCTGTATAACTTTCTACCTCTCCGCCCACTATGTTTTTTAATCCTGCAAGCAAATCTTTACCTACATGTTTTGCCAAAGATACATTTCCTTTTACTAAACCTAATGGCTCATAATTATAATTGCTTGGCAAGTAATTAACAGAAAACATTTTAATATCAGAACTCATTTCATTCCCCTTATAATTATTTTTTAGATATTATGTTAATTTGTCGGAAAACTGTAAATATACTTAAATATTTTTATTTATTATTATTTGATATATACCTAAACAACTATAGTTTGTCAATTTTTAGTTATTTGTAAATGCAATTATTATTTGTAAATAGTATAAAGTATTATTAATATTAATAAAATATGTTTTAAATTTATTGTAATGACTATATTTTAGTAAAAAAATGCAGTCCTTCGAGACAGCGGGCTGTGCCTGCTTCTCGCCGCAGGCGTACTTCGTATGGGTCACCACCGAGTAGGTGCCTTGCCTACGGCACGCAGAGTGGGCACGACTGTGTACTTCGTAGGGCAAAGCCACCACAAACAATAAATTTAAAAAACTAACTTTTGACAAACTTAAAAATTTTCAGTATATATCAATGGTTAATTATGAAATGATTATTTTATTAATGATAATATATGTTTAATAAACAACTCCTCCGCATAGAGTTACATCTTCATCATAACATACGCATGACTGCCCCTTAGCAACTATTCCAGTAGGTTCAAAAAATTTTATATTGATTACATTTTCCTCTATTGGTATTACTCTTGCCATACTTCCTTTATGAGCACTTCTTGTTTTGACCAAAGCCTCAAACTCTTTATCTCTAGGTTCTGCTATCCAATTAACATCATATATAGTAACTTCAGAAACAAAGGTATGATTTTTATTTCCTACATAAACAGTATTTGTTTTGCTGTCTAATGATACCACAAATAAAGGCTCTTTATATGCTATACCAAGACCTTTTCTTTGTCCTACTGTATAATGCCATATTCCTTTATGATGTCCTAATATTTCATTAGTATCTATATTTATTATATCGCCTTCTCTATCTTCATCAAATAGTCTGCTGTACTCGCCTGCAAAAAAATCCTGACTCTCGCTTTTTTCTGCCGCTTCCAAATTATACTCTCTTGCCATTTTTCTAGTATCTTCTTTTGTATTTTCATGCATTGGAAACATTATCTTTGATAATTGACTTTGAGTGAGCCTGTATAAAAAATATGACTGATCTTTTATCAAATTTTTTCCTCTTAATAATAAATATCTTTTAGTTTTCTCATCATATTTTATTCCAGCATAATGCCCAGTAGCGAATTTATCAAATTCCAATCCCTGTTTTTCTATAGCCTCAAATAAAGCCATAAACTTAATCTGACTATTACACATAATACAAGGATTAGGAGTAAGTCCTTTTTTGTAAGACTCAGCAACATAATCTATAACTTTTTTTTGAAACATATCGCTCACATCAAAAGCATAGTAGTCTATACCTATATCCTGAGCATATTTTCTGCACTCTTCAACCATCTTTGACTGCGAAGGACTGTAGCATGAACCGCTTAAAGGAGCTCTCTTATCTCCATTCCAAAGAAGCATAGTAACTCCGAATACTTCATTTCCTTTTTCTTTTAATATCTTTGCTGTAGTAGTAGAATCCACTCCTGCACTCATACCAACTGCTATTTTCTGCATATAATATTTCCTTTATTATATTTTTATTAGAACTGTTGCAATTTTATATATGTATATAGTTGTATTATTATATAATAATTAAAAATAGTATTTATAATTTTAATAATTGGGGCTTTGCCCCAGCTCTGCGTGCTTACGCAAAAGCCCAGTTCTTTTGTACGCTGTCCGCCCGCGGCGTGACACAAAGAACCAAAAAGGCTGTATTTTATGCTAAATTTAGCAATTTATCCTACATATAAAACATAATTAGTAAGATTTAATAATAACTTCAATACTTGCACTTTTTGGTTCTTTTTGCGGCGGGAAAAAGAACAACAAAAAATTGACAAACTTAAAAATTTTCAGTATATATTATTAATATTAACTGTATAAAAATACAAAATTACAACTGTTCTATATATATTTCTCTATATTTTTTCAGCAGAGCTTTTATTTATCCAGCCCTTAAAATTACCCTCTGCATAATACCAATTATCATGCTCTTCAATTACTCTTAATTTCTCTCCTTCAGATATTTGAGAAACTATATCCGATTTTGTACTGCTTCCGCTGTATAAATCAGCATTATCAATAGTTACAATATAATCAGAGCTTGCATAACTGCTTAATATTATTAATGGTATAAAAAACACTATTGAAAGCAATATTAAAAATTTATTGATTTTCTTTTTTTTAATAAATAGTACTATAAGCATTGTAAAAAATATTAAAAACAATATTAATAGCAAATACATAGATATAATAAGCATAGAATCATAATCATATTTTCCGTTAATTGAACTTATCATTGATTTTATTTCTTTATCAAAAGGAGAAATATTAAGTGCCTTTTCATAATAAAGAACAGCATAACCATTACTTCCTATAGCCGCATAAGAAGAAGCCAAATTATAATATAAATCTTTTGAAATAACATTTGATGATGCTATGTCTCTATATAAATAATTAGCCTCTAAATATTTGCCTTCATTATAAAGTTCATTAGCACTTTCAAATAAATTATTTATTTTTTCCAAATCAGTGTTTGAAGTTATCTGACTATATAAAAAACATGACTGGAATATAAAAAACATTATAATTATTTTTTTCATATTTATTATATTACCCGTATTTATTTTTTTATCTTTAATTCTTTTATATATTTTATTAATTCCATAGCTTTAGTATGATAATCTTCATTATCAGATGATTTTCCAGAATAAAGCTCGTATCTGCATTTACTTATTATATCTTTTATTTCATCAATTTTTTCTGTTTCAATATAATCATTTAATTTATCATATATATTATTATCATAATCTATATTAAATTTATTTTTTATAGTATTAATTAAACTATTTTCTATAAGTCTGCAGTATTCTTTTCTGTTGTTTTCATTATAGTATTTAAGAATATCATCTGTTTCAGAATGCTTATCTTTTTTAATATTAGCAAATAGAAGTTTTAACTTATCAAATTTATTATGATTATAAATTATAACAGATAAAGCTATTAATATTATTATATATAAATACACAATTTTCATATTAAATATTTTAAATACTTTATCCTCTTTAACTAAAGCATTTTTTATAGGTATAACATTAATCTCTTCTCCATTATTATTAATAAATGAGTTTAAATTTTGTTTTGTACCTGATATTGTAAGATTAATAGGCTTTGAATATATATTGGTATAAGTTTTATCATTAGGAGAGAAATAACAAAAATTAATATTTGATATTACAGAACTTCCTTCGTCTTTAGCAACTAATACATATTCTTTAACTTTTCTTCCCATCATTTTTTTACCGTCAAACCAATTTGTTTCATAAACTTTAGGCTGATATACAGAAAAATAATTAGTTATATTATCATTAATTTTAGGCATAGTGATTATAGAAGTATTACCCTCACCAGTTACCTCCATTGTTATTAATACCTCTTCTCCTACTGAAATATTGGTTTTATTTACTTTGGTATTAAAATTAAAATCACCTACAGCACCAGAAAAATTATCGAAGCCATTTCTTTCAGGAAGCGGAAGCACTTTAATAATAAACTCATCTTCTCCGTATTCTACACGTTCATTGAAAACAAATCTGCCCTCTTTTTCAAAAACAAAAGGAGTGGTTAATATTCTTTTATCACCCGTTTTAACAGGATATAACACTTCAGTTTTCAAAGGTATAGCAGTTACTCTTTTTCCGTCTATTATTTCAGTAAAAGAGTTATACTCTGAAGTTTCAGAATATGAAATAAAATCGGTTCTATCTGGTATTTTTGAAAATCCTAAAACATTTACAGGAACATGAACATATGCTTTCTGTATTATATATATAGGCTCATACAAATAAACTTCTTTTTTATTTATATTATTATCAACATATATATCATCTCCGTAATTCATGAAATCTTCAAATTGATTTCCATTAGGAGTATAATTATCATCTCTGTTTCTTATAGGTCCGTCAACTACTTCTATTTTTACAGGATTTGCAACATAAGTATTATTATTTACTCTCACTCTTATATTATCTATATTATAAACCCCTTCTTTATTTGCCACATATGTATAACTATATGTTTTTATAGTTTTAAATGATCCTGAAGAATACATCATATTAACGCTCTGAGATGTACCCCTCAATGTAAAACCATCTATATCAGGCACTGTAACTCTTCCAGAATTATTGTTAATAGTTACAGACAAACTAAATACTTCTCCAACACCTATTTTTTCATCGGAGAATTTCGCTGTAATACTAGTCTGCGGAAAAAGAGGCAGGCATATAATAAAAAATATTACAAATATATATTTATAAATATTATTACCAATCTTTATCAATTCTTCCTCCGCCATAGTACTGATCTCCATTATCTTTATCTTTTCTAAGCTGTCTTAAAGATTCAAGCAGCCTGTCAATATCGGATTTGCTTTCCTCGTTATCATTATTGCTGTTGTTATTATTATTCTGATTATCCTGATTATTATTGCTGCTTTGATTGTCTTGATTATCATTATTATTTTGATTGTTCTGATTATTTTGATTATCCTGATTGTTTTGATCATTCTGATTATTCTGATTATTATCCTGATTGTTTTGATTTCCCTGATTATTATTGTTTTGATTACTCTCATCATTATTGCCAGAGCTTCCATTATTATCATCACTCTGACCGCTTTGATTTTGCTCATTATTCTGCTGACTGCTGGGACCAGTATTATTTTGATTTTGCTGTTCTTCTAATTTTTTATAAGCATATTCTAAAGCTCTTTTTGCATTGTTATCATTGGGAGTATTAACAAGCGATTCTACTAATTCATCTATAGCACCTTGATAATCCTGTCCTTCTATCTTTGTTATTCCAGAATTATAATAAATGGCACTTTTTATATCTTTGCTTGTATTTTCTGTGGCACTTTTTTTAGCCATATCAAATAATTGTAAGGCACTGTCCAATTCACCAATAGAAGACATAGTAGTACCCATATTATAAAATATTTCTGGAGAATTAGGTACTTTGCTTAAAGCCTTTTCATACAAACTTACAGCTCCATCATAATCTCCTTTTCTCATAAGTCTGTTTGCTCTGTCTACATCAAACTTTGCTGTTAATTCATTTAATGAAAATGAATATGCATAGCTTACAGATATAATAAAAATTAATAGTGCATGTTTTCTCATTATACAAATCCTAATTAAAAAATATAATAAAAAATAATAATAAAATACTACTGATATAACTTTGCTTTTTTATCACTAATTTTTTCAGGTTTTATTCTTATCTGTGTTAATATATTAAGTATGCTCGATATCATTATAAAAAGCACAGAAATACCCAAAAATATTTGAAATCTCTCTTTATAGCTTCTATTATTTCTCACAGCAGAAACACTATCCATATTTTTTTTCATATCGTCAAATATGCTTTCTAATGAAACATTTTCTGCAATATAGCTTTTTCCAAGTGTAGAATCTGCTATTAATTTTAATGTATTATCATCTCTTTTTGAAATAACAGATTTTTCTCTCACACCCAAATCTGTACTTATAGCAGCCCCCTGAGAAGTTCCAACCCCTATAGTATATACACTTATATTCATATCTTTAAGTTCTTTTAATACCTCATCAAAATAACCGCCATGATCCTCTCCGTCAGTTATTAGTACTATAGATTTTTTGCTTACAGCATCTACATTAAAAGTATTTTTGGCAGTAACCAAAGCATCTGCTATTCTAGTACCCTGAAGAGTGACAGACTTTGTACTCAAATTATCAAGTATATAAGAAAAAGTTTCCATATCCTGAGTAAAAGGACAAGCTATAAAACTAGTTCCTGCAAAACCTACTAATGAAACAGCCAAATTATCAGTATTTTTTACAAATTTTTCTATTTCTAATTTTGCCCTTTCAAGTCTTGAAGGCCACACATCATCAGCATCCATTGATCTAGATAAATCTAATGCTATTGTTATCATGTAATTATCGGTTTTTATTTTTTGCTCTATTATACCCCATTTAGGCTGCATCAATGCAAATATTAGTACAGCAGAAGCAAGTATCATAAATATTATAGAAAATATTCTCAAATTTGATATTCTTTTATAAGCTTTATCATTTTGAAAATTTAAATTTCTTGTAAATAAAGATAATACCTTATGCACTCTCATTCTTGATATAACAAATAATATTATAAGCAGTGGTATTAATACATATAAAACTATAAATTTAAAATCACCAAAAAACATTATATTTCCATTTTTTAAATTTGTAATATTATACTTATATTTAGTATAATATCAATAGTATCATTTTGATATAAATAACCATTAATATGTATTTAATGTAATACAATTAATAATTTTATATAGAATTATTAATTGCAGATTATTGTTGCCATAGCAATAGATTTTTTTGTTAGAATGATCTACTATTATGCTGTAAAATTCAATATTAAAAGGAAGTTTAAGGAAGCTCAATGAAAAGAAGAATTATAAAGATAGACGAAGACAAATGTACAGGCTGCGGTATATGTATTCCAGACTGTCCTGAAGGAGCTTTGCAAATAATAGACGGTAAAGCGAGACTTATAAGCGATTTATTCTGTGACGGATTGGGAGCGTGCATAAAAGCATGTCCTGAAAATGCTATGGAAATAGAAGAAAGAGAAGCTGAAGAATATAATGAAAGTAAAGTTATGGTAAATATAGTTAAAGGCGGAGTTAATGTTATAAAAGCACATTTAAAACATTTAAAAGACCATGGAGAAAATAAGCTCTTTGATGAAGCTGTAAAATACTTAAAAGATAATAATTTGGAGGTGCCTGATATGGAAGAAAATAAAGCCTGCGGATGTCCGGGAAGTATGCAGAGAGATTTAAGAAATAAGTTTAGAGGAGAAAATAACAGCAGTAATATTCAAATGCATTCTGAATTAAGAAACTGGCCTATACAGTTAAAATTGATAAATCCTAATGCTAATTATTTTGATAATGCTGATTTATTAATAGTGGCTGATTGTGTGCCTTTTTCATATCCAAATTTTCATTCAAGATTTTTAAAAGATAAAACTTTACTAATGTTCTGTCCAAAACTAGATTCAGATATTGACGGATATATAAGCAAATTAGCTAGCATATTTACTGATAAAAATATTAATTCTATAACCATAGTTAGAATGGAAGTTCCTTGCTGCGGAGGTGTAGAAACAGTTGTAAGAAAGGCTCTTGAAATAGCTCAAAAAAATATCATCATAAAAGAATATACTATTTCTATAGATGGAAGTATCATTTAATTATTTTTTCTGTTTTTTAACTATTTTTTATATTGGGGGGATAATTCCCCTCAATAATAATATAATAATTCAGTTTTATTCATTAATATATCATACAGCAATAATAAATTCTTTCTTGAAAAAATATTACTTTATTATAAAATAGTAGCAAGTATAAAATTATATTAAAAGAGGCTTATGAAATATGAAAATAAAATTAATAAATATATGTTTGATAATTGCTATATCATCATTTTTTATATCCTGTGCTACAACATCAAACAGTTCATCAAGCGGTGTATATGTAGGAGAAGATACAGGTGAAATAGGAATAGTTAATAACTGGAAAAATCCGGATTTCAAAGGCGGAAAAACAACAAAGATAACTGCTGAAGGCTTCGCTTCTGCTGACGGAAGAGGAGAAGCTGATGCCATAGAAAGATCAATAGAAAGTGCTAAAAGAAATGCTGTAGAACAGGCGGTGGGATCTATAGTACAGGGAACTACACTAGTAGAAAATAATAAACTTATAAGTTCAAAAATATATGATAATACCACTGGCTATATATCAGAGTATAAAGTTATTAATATTGCCAAATCTGGAAGTGTATGGTATTCAAAAATAGAGGCTACTGTTGGTGTAGATATGCTTCAGGACAATTTGCAGGCTATGGGCATACTTATGGACAGAAAAAATATGCCTTTGATAGTTACGCTTGTAGTAGATGAAACTGGAAATTTAAGCGAATCTTTTAATACAGAGCTGGAAAAAAATATGAGCGAAAAAGGATTTAAATTTGTAAGTGCTTCATCTCTAAAAAATGCTATGAGAAAAGAGAATATCAGCTATGAAGATACTTCAAGCTCTTCAGACTCCATAAAAAAAATAGCTAATGCCACAGGTGCACAAATAGTAATATTAGGAAAAGCTGGTGCTTCTTTCTTTACTTCTATTAAAGGTACTGCTATGAAAAGCTACAGAAGCGATGTTGCGATTACCGCTATTAATATATCCGATTACAGTACAATAGCTCGTGCTACCCATCAGGCTGGAGGTGTTGGAGGAAGCGATAAAGATGCTCATTCTATTGCATTAGTTAAATCTGCTGACTATATATCCGATGATTTTGTTAATCAGATAGTACAAAAATGGCAGAGTGAAGTTCAAAACGGAACAGAGTATACTATATATGTTAATGGTCTTGATTTTAATGATTCTATAGGGTTTGAAGAGGCATTGAAGAAAAATGTAGGAAATTTAAAAAGTGTTTATAATAGAGGAGTATCTGGTTCTTCATCTAAATATGTTGTTACTTATATAGGAAGCAGCAGAGATTTGGCTGTTGATATCAATTCAAAGGCTGGAAGTATGGGATATCAGATTATAATAAGCAGCTTTGATGATAAAACTATTACTTTAAAGGCAAATAAAAGGTAGAATAATTATTTTATGAAAGAAAAATTAGTAGTTCACACTTGCTGCGGAGTTTGTATGTCATATCCGCGTACTATACTTGAAGATTATGACAGTATATTTTATTTTTATAATCCTAACATCTACCCTATAGAAGAGTATAAAAGAAGAAGAGATGAGTTTATCAATTATGCTGATAGTTTGGGAATAAAAACTTATGTAGAAGAAGAGGATAATGCTGTTTCAAATTGGTATAATGATATAAAAGGATTTGAAAATGAACCTGAAAAAGGAGCAAGATGCAGTATTTGTTTTAAACATAGAATAAAAAGAGCTTTTGAATATGCTAAAAATATCAATGCTGAATATGTTACTACTGTAATGACTGTAAGCCCGCATAAAAATAGTAAGGTTATAGAGATGATAGGCAATTCCTTAGCAGATGAATATAAAGAAATAAAATATCTTCACTTTGACTTTAAGAAAAAAGACGGATTCAAAAAAACAAATATAATAGCGAATAATGCAGGACTTTACAGACAAAATTACTGCGGGTGTGAGTTCAGCATACGCAGTTAAAATATTATACTTGTTTTTTAACCTATTTCAATTTTGTATCCGCAGCATTATAGATAATAGCTTTAAATGATATTTACACCTCTAGTAACTGCAGCTTTGTACATATACTTTTATCTGTTTGGCTGTAAGTCAATGCAAATATCTAATTAAAAAAATTCATTTTTGACAAAGTATAATTTGTTTAGTTATGCAATAAGAATAACATTCAAATTATTTTGACAATTTTAATTTTATAGTTATTATTATATTATTATATATAAATAATAACATATGCAAAAGGAAAATATAATGAATAAAAAAGCAAAGGCTATTTTACTATTATCGGGCGGATTAGACAGTATGCTTGCGGGTGCTATATTAAAAAGAGAAAATATTGATGTTCTTGCTTTGAGATTTGTTACTGGGTTGGAATATTCTGTTATAAAAGAAGAGCTTTTAAATATATATAATGAAGACCCTGCTAAAAAGGCTGCAGATTTTCTTAATATACCAATAAGATTTGTTTCATTAAAAGATGTTTATCTGGATATGTTTTTAAATCCTAAATATGGTTACGGAAGTGCCATTAATCCTTGTTTGGACTGCCATATATTAATGCTTAAAACTGCAAAAAAGATTATGGAGGAAGAAGGATTCGATTTTATAGCAACTGGAGAGGTAAGCGGACAAAGACCTATGAGTCAGAAATCTCAAGACCTTATAAATGCAATAAGAGAAAGCGGACTTGAAGGCAGATTATTAAGACCATTATCGGCAAAACTGCTCCCTATAACAAAAGCTGAAGAAGAAGGACTTATAAACAGAGAAAATCTATATGATATATATGGAAGATCCAGACATATGCAGATGAAGTTAGCAAAAGAGTTTGGTATAACTGATTATCCTGAACCAGCAGGAGCAGGCTGTTCTATAGTAGATAAAGGATATGCTAGGAGATACAATGATTTAATTTCAAATAATGGAAAGGAAATATTAAATATAGAGCTTATGCAGTATCTTGCTATAGGAAGGCATATAAGAATAAATAAAAATCTTAAACTTATACTAGGAAGAAATGAAAAAGAAAATGATGCATTAGAAAAAAGAAAAAGAGAAAACTGCGTTGTATTAAAACCTAATTATAATAAAGGACCTTTTGGATATTTGGAAGTTTATGATAATATTGAAAATGTAAATTATGATGATGTATTAAAATCAGCTATGATAATGGGATATTTCTCAAAAGAGGATAAAGATACTCTTTCTATAAATACCTCATACTATAACAATGGCAATGAATATAAAACTGAAAATATTGATATAAATAAAGAAGATGCAAAAAATACTGTATTTCAGCAAATAGTATAAAATAGTAATGCCCTTATAAATATTTACTTATAAGGGCACCACTATAACTTTTAGGATATTTTTATTTAACTTACTTTCTTATCGGAATAAATATAACTATCTTTATAAGCTGGTATCTTTTTTATTTCTGCCAAAGCCTTCTGAGCTTCTTCGCGTGTATCATATCTTCCAACTTTTAATTTATACATAACCTTACCGTCAGACATAGTTTCTTCTTTAATAAAAGCCTTAGGAAATTTAGATTTCAAAGTATCTCTTGCTGAGTAAGTATTATCTTTATCATAGCCAACTGCAACTTGTATAAAGTATATAGAATCAGCAGATGATGATCTTGTATAAGGTACTCTAGTAGTAGAAGCAGAGCTCGATGATTGTTTAACAGGAGCTATGCTTGCAAACTGCTGAGGCGGCGTATATGTAGTATTAGGTGCCTGACCTGCTGTTTCTTTTTCTTTAATATCTTCGTTAATAGCATCTAATTCTGAAGCTAAATTCTGAGTATACTCATTATATCTGTCAGCAGAAGTATTTCCCTCTCTTATAATGCTTGAATTGTCATATTCGCTTAAAGCAGCAGTATCATTATTAGGAACATCAGCAGTGCTGGTATCTGCAGACATACTTTCAGACTGTTCTGCACCTCTCATTAATGCTTCAATAGAATCGCTTGAACTATTACTTACTTGTACAGGTTTAGATCCGCCCAAATGAAAACCTAATACAAAAATAAATAATATCAAAGCTGCAACACTAATAGAAAATACCAATAATCTTATAGGGGTAAAATTGACTATATAAAGAGTTTTCCTTCTGCTAAATTGATTAATATTATTAGTAGAAGAGCCTTTTTCTTCTGTGTTTTGATTTAACTCCATAATGCCTTCCTAATTTTTTTGAGATTATAATTAGATTATTATAATCTTTCATGTTGTTTATTAGAATATCGGCATTGAACTTATTATTTTTAACATCTCTTTGCATTTTTAGACGTTTTCTTGCTTCATGTTCAGAAATATTTCTGCTTTTTCTCATTCTATTAATGATATCAGAAGTTTTAGAATTAACATATATAAGACTTGTGCACATAAAGCGTATTTTACTTCTCATAATAAGTGCTGCTTCTATAACAACATCTTTGCAAGAAGAATCTATCAATTCCTTTACTCTATTTTCTATATAGGGATAATTAATTTCTTCTAATCTTTTTAATTTTTTAAAATTATTAAATACAACAGCACCTAATTTTTTTCTGTCTATATTACCGCTGCCATCTAATATATCCGATGAAAACTCACCTACTATATTATCTTTATTATTTATTAATGCCTCATGACCTATTAAATCAGCATCAATATACAAAGCATTCATCTCTTTAGCAAGCATTTTAGAAAAAGAACTCTTGCCGGAACATATAAGCCCATATACACCTATAATATTTTTATTATTATCCATTTTACTGCATATTAGTACTTTGAGCAGATGTATTTGTTATATAAGGCATAACTATTTGATTTAAATTAATTTTATTTAAAAGCCTTCCGTCTATAAGTTTAGCCAAAGATACATTTTCATCTGCTGTTATAATTTTTATCATACCTATAGAACTGTTATATCCTCTAGCTGCTAAATCAGTTCTAGGTTCTGTTGTATTATATACAAGCATATTCATATTATTGCTTACGCCTTGCAGTTTTCCTGCATTTATATATATATTATCATTATGAATCTTTATTATTTTAGAGTAGAAAGGTATAGAATTATTAATAACTCTTCCAGCCATAACAGCCGCACCCATCATTTTTTCTCTTCCTCTAGTAGTGATAGTAAAATTAGTAATAGACTTTTCACTTTTTACATCAATTAAATCAAGCATAATAGTGAAAGTATCATCATTTTGAAAAGCAGAACCTCTCAAAAAATAATCAGCATTTCTTGCATTTAATTCTCTGTATAAATCCCTAGTTTCATAATAATTAGTATACATATCAATAACTTTAAACCTTCCAAACTGAGGCAATACATATGATAAAGTTTGATATAATGAAGTATTCAAAAACATAGGGCTGTCTTTCTGAGCAGTAATAGTATCAGCTATAGCAACAGTAAAACCTGATGTTTCTATATTGTACTGTTCTATACCCCAAGATTTTGATACTATGTTTTTGTCTAATCTTCTTTTATAGCTGTCATATTTGTATATTATTGATTTCTCTTCTGGATTTACATTTTTTGCTATTTCCAATTCTTCCAAAGATTTCTCTTCCAACCCCATTCTTCTGTATACATCAGAAAGCATTAATCTTGCATAAGTATTAGCTGGATTTAATCTTAACATATGCTTTAAATAAGCCTGAGCTCTAACATTATCTGCAAGTCTTGTATAATAAGAGGCCAAATTACCATAATATAAAGCAGCTCTGTCTCTCTCATAGTCTGGAGTAGGATTGGTATGAAGAAGTACTCTCTCATAAGCAAGTCTTCCAAGCTCATCTTCTGGTTTTGCTTTAAGATAATTTATATATGCCCCTTTAGCCCTTACATAATTGTCCGCTCCTTCATAAACACTGCCTATATAATAATATTTATAGTTATTTCTAAAACTAGTATCAGGCATATATTCTAATATAGCAATAGCTTCATCGTATCTATTTAAAGAAATCAATATATTAGCTTTTAATATTTTAGCGTCATTATAATTTGTATAATAAAATAGTGCATTATTTACTTCATCTAAAGCGGCATTATATTGTTTATTTAAATAACGGTAATTAGCCAAATGATAATATGATTCTGCCATTCTAGGATTATTAGTCATATTTTCATTAAATAGGTTCAAAGCTGTTTCATTGCTTCCTATAGCAAGGTATAAATATGCTAAAGCTGTTGTAGCCTCAGGTCTTACTCTATCTATAACCCTAGCCCTTTCATACATACTCATAGCTGTTTTATAATATCCTGCTCTTTCGCTTAATAAACCTTCCGCATAATTTGCAAGATAATTTTTACTGTCTAAATTTTTTATTGTATTAACTGTAGTTCTGGCTTCTGAGTTTCTATTATTTATAAGTTCTATGGTAAGTTTTCTCTCAAAGAGTCTGTAATTTCTTGAATGATAACGATCTGCATCTGCTATTAGAGTTTCTGCCATAGAGAAATTATTAAGTTTTATATAATTATCTATCAAAAGCAAATAAGCATCTAAATCGCTCGGCTTAACATTAAGAGCTTCTAATATATTTATAGAATCTTCATAATTTCTTTCATTGTATAGTTTTAAAGCATTTTCTACAGTATTTTGAGAAAAAGCTGAAAAACTAAATACACAGAAAATAAAAAGATTTATTAATAATCTTTTCTTATTTTTCTTCATAATATTTTTATTCATATCAAAAATAACACCTTATCTCATAGTATTTCTTGCCTGTATTTGGCGTCTTAAGAAAGCAGGTTTTTCCAAATCTGTATCTGTTACTGCTGTCTCTCCAAATATAGCCATTTTTGAACCCAATTTATTATGTTTATCCATATACTCATCTGATACTATGTCAAATGGTCTTTTATAATCAGAATGAGGGTTATTATGTTTTTCCTCATCTTCAAAACGCATTTCTTCTGCTATTTTTTCGCTTGCTTTAATATGAATAGCAGATCTTTTATTTTCGTATCTTTGAGTATTATCAGTAACTGTCCTATTAAACTCCTCTTTTACAACTTCTTCTCTAATATTATTTTCTTCCTCTTCTATATTATTAAATCTATTTGATTTAGTTATAAGAGGCTTTCTAAGAGTTTTTATCTTATTTTCAAAACTATAATGTTCTGGTTTTTCTTCCTCTATTATTATTTGTTCTTTTACTATTTCTTCTTTTATTGTATCTGCTTTAATTTCTTCTTTCTTAATCTCTTCTTTTATTTCAAGAGTATTATTATTAGAAGTATTTAATTCAACTTCTTTTTCTGCCTCTGGTTCTTTAACTATTGTATTAATACTATCTATTTCAGTTATATTTTCTGCTCTATTATCTGATAATATTTTACTTTCAGCTACAATTTTATCTTCTACAGCTATTTTTTTAGTATTTTCTTTGTTTTCTTCCTGTGATAATGTATTTACTCTATTATCAGTATTTACTATATTATCGGAAGTTTCATTTTCTTCTATTTTATTTTCTTTAATTTCTTTAACTTCTTTTTTAATCTCTGTATCAATTTCCTTTTTATTAACAATTTCGCTATTAGAAGACTTAGAAGATAATGAATTATTATCTTTCATAGAAGAATTATTAACAGAAGAATTACTATTAGAAGATGTATTTTTTAATATATTGAATCTGTCATTAGCATTTTCATCATTATCCTTTTCATCAGAATCTTTTTGTCTATTGGCATCAAAACCAGTAGCTACTATAGTAACAATAATTTCATCTTTAAGTTCTTCTTTAGGACAAACACCTATTTTTATATTAGCATTTTCATTAGCATAATTATTAATGATTTTGCTTGCTTCTCTGTATTCTTTCATAGCAAAATCTTTAGGACATACTATATTTGCAAGTATACCTCTTGCATTTTTTATACTTGAAACATCTAAAAGCGGATTTTCAAATGCATTAGTAATAGCTTTTTGAAGCCTGTCATCACCTTTTCCAACTCCTATGCCTAAATGTGCCCTTCCATTAGAAAGAGATATCATAGTTTTTACATCGGCAAAGTCTACATTGATAAATCCAGTCTGAGTTATTATATCAGATATTCCTTGAACTCCCTGACGAAGTATATCATCTACAACTGATAAAGCCTGTTCATAGCTGTAATTGTCCATATCAACCATATCATATAGGTTTTCATTAGGTATTATTATAAGAGAATCTACTACCGTAAGCATTTTATCTATGCCAGACTCAGCTCTATTCATTTTTAATTTACCTTCATAATCAAAAGGTTTAGTAACTACGCCTATAGTTAAAGCTCCAGCCTTTTTAGCAGCCTCCGCAACAACTGGGCTTGCTCCTGTTCCAGTACCGCCTCCGAAACTGCTTGCTATAAATACCAAATTAGCACCGTTTACAAGTTCTTCTATTTTAGCAATATCTTCTCTTGCAGCCTCTGCACCTTTTTCTGGGTCAGTACCTGCACCTAGCCCTTGTGTTATTCTATCACCTAAAACCACTCTAGTAGGAGCATTAGAACGGGAAAGTGCCTGAGCATCTGTATTCATAGCAATAAATTCAACATTTTCTAATCCCTCTTCTATCATTCTGTTTACAGCATTACAGCCGCCGTTTCCGACTCCTATTACTTTTATTACTGTATCCAAAGAAGGACTATTATTAAATGTCATTTTTTCTCTCCCTTTATTGTTATCTGCCAACTCTATACGATAGTTAGGATTCATTGCATACTCCTAAAAAGTTATAATATATATTTATCAAATTTAGAAAATTGATACTATACTCATATTTTATTTAATAAACATAATTATATTAACATAATTGTCAAATTCTGCAAGTAGCAAAAATAAAAAAATATCTTATTATGTTAATCGGAATATTCTGCTCTTCTATAACAAAAAATTATTATGTTAATTAAATATTTTTAAAATATTTGAGTTATTATAGATTTTAATATATACTAATAGAGAATTAATACTATTTAAAATAAAAGAGAAATTTATGAACATACATTTACATACTTTCGGATGCCGACTAAATCAATATGAAAGCGAAAAAATTTCATATGAATTAAAAAATATGGGGGCAAATATCACCGAATTAGATAATGCCGATGCAATAGCTATAAATACATGCACTGTTACTAATGACAGCGATAAAAAACTCATCGCCTATTTAGAGAAACTTGGAGATATATCTCAAAAAAAGGTATTTTTAATAGGATGCTATGTTTCAAAAAAAGATAAAGATTCTTCTATTATAAAGGATAATATTATCCTTATACCAAATGAGAAAAAAGAAGAGGCTTCCGAAATAATATTTAATACTATGCATAATAACTCTGAAAATAAAATAAATAATCCAATATTTTTTCCTCAGGAGCAAAGCCGAGCATATTTAAAAATACAGGACGGATGTGAAGTATTCTGTACATACTGCATAGTTTCAAGAGTAAGAGGTACTCATAGGAGCGTAGAACCTCAAAAAATATTTGATGCTGTTAAAATGGCTAATGATTACGGATATAAAGAAATAGTACTCACTGGTCTTAATTTAGGTTCATACAACTACAATAATGAAATTAGCTTCTATAATATACTCACTCAAATATTAGAACATTCTTCAAAATACGGCATTAGAATAAGGCTTTCATCTGTAGAACCGCTTTATTTTGATGACAGCCTTATAAGCCTGTTTAAAAATGATGATGTTCTCTGTCCGCATGCTCATATACCGCTTCAGTCTGGAAGCAACAAAATACTTAAACTCATGAATAGAAGATACACAAGAGAAGATTATCTCTCAGTTACAGAAAAACTATATAAAACTAATTCAAATATGGCAATAAGCAGCGATGTAATGGTGGGTTTTCCTCATGAAGAAAATACTGACTTTAATGATACTTATGATTTATGTGAAAAGTCAAAATTCATAAAAATCCACATATTTAGATATTCTAACAGAGAAAACACACCTTCATCAAAAATGGACTCTCAAGTCGGATACAGAACAAAATTAAAAAGAGCTAAAATATTAAATACTCTAAACAGCAAATTAAAAGATTTATACTACAAAAATGCTGAAGGAAGAGATTTAAAAATAGTCATAGAAAAAACTTTATCAAACAATAACTATATAGGTACAAGTGCCGAATACTTAAAATGCAAACTTCACAGTGAAACCTCTCTAAACAAAAAAGAACTTACTATTGCAAAGGCATTAAAATATGAAGGCGGTATTATGCTATGTGAATAAGTGTACAATAAAAAATAATAGTTATATATTTTATATATGTTTAAGTTCTTATTTCTTACACCACATATGACTTTGTCAAAGTTGAAAACCACATATTTAATAAATATAAATAAGTGAAAAAAGGAAAACAAATAAAACATGATAATTAATAAAGAACTCAATAATGAAAGAAAACAAAACATTCTTAATCTATTAAAAAAATGCAAAGAAACCGATAAAAATTTCAAACAATTTGCATCAGAAAGCCATGAATATAAATTAAATCCTCCTATAGATAAAAATAAAGTTATAGAATTAGAAAACAAATATGAATTCAAACTGCCAGAAGATTATTTTTGGTTTATAACAGAAGTAGGAAACGGTGGGGCTTGTCATGGCTACAGTATGGATAAATTTGAAGATATGTATTTTAATTATTTGAAATATGATAACAGAATTGATTTGATGAGAGAATATTCAAAAAAAGTAAATGAAGGAAATGCTAATGATATAGAAGATACAGATTTTGAATATTACGGTATATTGAGGTTTGGTACTTTGGGCTGTTCATCTTCTATAGGATTAATAGTAACTGGAGAAAATAGAGGAAAAGTTGTTTATTATGATGAGGAGTTTTATGAAGAGCCTTTTATAACATGTTATGATAATTTTGTAGATTATTACGAAAATTGGGCTTTGGAAACATCTCTTAATTATAATATGGGTTCTTTTGGAATAAGACTAAAACTTGAAATTGATGATTTAATAAAAAGCTATCATGATATATTAAATAACAATACAAAAGAAGAAAATTTTATAAATAAAAAAAGTATAATAACAACGATGCATAAATACAAATCATTAGAAGAAAAATATCTAAATGAAATATATAATTTATACAATTTAGAAAAAGATGAAAATTATAAACTACTATTTGCTGTTTTATTAATAAATCATAATTACAAAAAAATAGAAAAACATATAAAAGAAGCATTTAAAAACAAAGATATTATAGATTCTTATGTTAAAGTTTTATATTTCAAAGTTCATACAGATACTGATTTGTATATAAATAATTTTAAAAAAGAAATCTTTGATTGGACAGATGAAATAAAATCAGCATTGGAATATTATAAAAAATTAACTAATGAAGAAAATAAAAAAAATAACTTTAGTCTTTTTATATACATGGCTTTATATCTATATAAAAATAATTTAATTGATTTTAATGAGTTTGATATATTTATTAATAACAGAAACTATACTATATTGTATCTTCTATCTACCAGCAGTTTAGAAAATGATAATATATTCAATATTTATATAGACGAATTTATAAAAGCCTGTTCAAATAAAGACACAGAAAAAATAAGAAATACAACATCATACTTAGAAAATATTTTAAAAAATAATAAAAAATATAAAAAAGAAATAATAAACACAATAAAAACAGAATATCAAAAATTATTAGAATATTATAAAGTAAATGAGCCTCAAGATAAATACATAATTGACTTTATTAACAATACTTCAAAAAGAATATTTAATTATTAAAATAATACACTATTAGGAATAAATATGAAATACAAGCCTGCTTCCAAAAAAGAATTAAAATATTTAGTAACAGATGAAAATATTTATTTAGGCGATATTGATACCAGCTTAATAACTGATATGGCAAACTTATTTGATTTTTTTAATAGAGATAATTATGACGGTATAGAGAATTGGGACACTTCTAATGTAGAAAATATGGCTGGTATGTTTTCTGCTAATAGGAATTTTAATAAAGATATTAGTAAATGGAATGTTTCTAAAGTAAAAAATACGGCTTATATGTTTTTCTTGGCTGACAAATTTAATCAGCCTTTGAATGATTGGGACGTAAGCAATGTGATAAATATGAATAGTATGTTCATGAATGCTAAAAGTTTCAATCAGCCTCTTGATAATTGGAATGTAAGCAATGTTCAAAGTATGAGCGATATGTTTCATTGTGCTGAAAGTTTTAATCAAAATATAAATGATTGGAATGTAAGTAATGTAGAAAGTATGAATCATATGTTTTCATCTGCTCATAAATTTAATCAGCCTTTATTTAAATGGGATACTTCTAAAGTAAAAGAGATGTCTGGTATGTTTTCATTGGCTTATGCATTTAATCAGTCTCTTAATAATTGGAATGTAAGCAATGTTACAAATATGAGATGCATGTTTATGTTTGCAAGAGATTTTAATCGGCCTATTAATAATTGGAATACAAAAAAATTAAAAGATGCTGGAAGTATGTTTTCAAATACATCAGCATTTAATCAGAATTTAGATGATTGGAATATTGATAATCTTTCGGATATGAGTAATTTTAATAAAGATTCTAAATTAGAATTAACATTTAAATTCAAGACTTATTTATATGCTTTAACTTTAGATAAAGAAGAAAAAAATAATTTAAATGATTTTATAAAAAACAATGTAAAAAATATATATAAAATTATAGAAAATCATAAAAATAAAAAAATTAATCTTCTTAAAAGATATTTAATAAATAATTTTTATAATGAATTAAAAGAATTAATACCAAACTATATTGAAAATTTTAATAGTATAGAAGAAGTTTATAATTATATAGATAAAAACTACAATAAAAAAGATGATAAAAAAGTAAAATTTATAGATGATATAAAACTCGAAAATATAGATATAAGAATAATAAAATATATTTACTTATCATATTTAGAATTAAAAAGAGAAGTCTACAGGATAAAACAAATAGATTGTATTATAAATTTAATTGATGAAAAATCTTTTATAAAGGCAGTAAAAACAATATACGCAAAAACCAACAAAGAAACCTCAGCTATTATCTATGGAATATATGGAGGCGATGAAGCATTAAGAGAGATTTATAAAAAAGAAAAAGATTCAAAATTATGTTTGATTATATTTTCTTTAAATAAAAATAGTAAATATGCTATTAACATGCTTTATAATTCATTTAGAAAAAGTAAAAAATCTGAAGTAAAAGATATGACAGAAATAATAATTAAGGATATAGCAGAAGAAAATAATTTGAATGTTTATGAATTTGGATTAAAAGCTATACCAAATTTCGGATTTGATAGAAACGGAGAGAAAATAATTGAAATAAATAATAATCAGTATAAAATAATTTTGAAAAATGATTATACTATAGATTATTTTGATATTAAAGAAAATAAAATATTAAAACAAATACCTAAAGATTTTGATGATAGTACAAAAGAAGAAATTAAATACATAAAAAAAGAAATTCCAAATATTATAAAAAATCAAAGCAGAAATTTAATAAAAATATTATTAACAGGAAAAAAGTACTATTTCAATTTTTTCAAAGAAATATTTATTGATAATCCAATAATGAATAAATTTGCTATTAATTTAGTTTGGAATTTATTTGATGAAAATAATAATTTCATAACAACATTCAGATATTCAGGCGATGGAAGTTATACAAACTACGATGATAATACAGTAAATATAAATGATAATTATTTTGTAAGTTTATCAAGCCCCATAGAAATGGAAGAGAGTATCATATCAAAATGGGAAAAACAGCTTGAAGACTATGAATTATCACAGCCGATAATGCAGTTTACAAATATACAAATAAATAATTTAGAAGAAGCATTAAACAAATTACAAAATATAGAAATAAGCTATGGTACAATAAAAGCATTTTCTCAAAGATATGATATGAATACAGAACATAAAAGTTATTACGAAATAAACGGATATTCTTATGAAGATTCATACAATAATCAAGATTTTTATATAAAAACAAAAATTATCAATACTGAAACCAATTATAATGATAAAATAAAAATTAATATAGAGTTTAATAATGCAAGTAAGAGATTTATATATACTTGGCTTATACTTTTAATATGGGATTTAAGATTAACAGAAATGTTCTAATAATCAATATTATTATTTTTTAAAAACTCTATTGCAGGCTCTATATTTTCAAGAGCTAATTCTTTCATGTTATCCATAATTGCATTTATTTCATATTCATCATTATTTTTTAAAGCTGTTTGATATGATTTATTAAAATATTCTAATGCTTCACTATTTAATTTATTATAATTTTCTATATTGTTTTTTTCTTTTAAAGCCAATCTTGATTTCACTTCTCCTATATTGTTAGTAGGAAGGGCAAGTTCAGAATTTATTTCTAATGCTTTATAAAAATTTTCTAATGCCTTGTCATATTCTTTTAATTTTACATAACAGCTTCCCAAATTATTAAAAGCATAATCATGTTTATGATTTAATTTCACAGTAGTTTCATAATCTCTAAAAGCCTCATCATAATTTTTCAATGCCTCATTAGCAATACCCCTATTATAATATGCCTCATCAAAATTTGAGTTTAGTTCAATAGACTTATCAAAATCTTTTACAGCCTCTTCATACAAATTTAAATCAAGTTCGGCAAGTGCCTTATCATAATATATTTTATCATTATTATTATCAAAATTTATAGCCTTATCATAATCCTCAATAGCTTCTTTTAATAGCCCAATATTATGTTTAACCAAAGCCCTACTATGATAGCATTCATATCCAAGCTCTATAGCATTAGTATAATTTTCGATTGCCTCATCATATTTTTTTGATATTTCATTTAAAGCTGCTTTCAAAGTATATAAATAAGCTCTATCAGAATCTGATTCTATATAAAATAAGGCTTCGTCAAAATCTTTCATAGCTTCATCATACATGCTAAGCTCAATTTTTACCTTAGCTCTTTCATAATAAGCATCTATATGTATATTATCTAATTCCAAAGTTTTATTATAATCTTCAATAGACTCATCATAATATCCTAAACCATACTTGGCATTTCCTCTATAATAATATGCATCAGCAAAATCAGGATTAACTTCTATAAATATATCAAAATTATTAACAGATTCTTCGTATCTCTCTAATTCCAAATAACAAATACCCAAATTATAATAAACAAATATATTATCATAATTAATTATAGCATTAAAATCTTTTATTGCCTCTTCAAATAAATTCACGCTCTGTTTGCATAAAGCTCTATTATAAACAGCTTCTTTATCATTAGTATTTAATTCTATAACTTTATCATAATCTTTTATTGCCTTATCATATTCTTCTATTTTTGAGTATGTTAAAGCCCTATTATAATAAGCCTCATCATCATCAGGATTTAATTCTATAACTTTATTATAATCTTCTATTGCCTTGTCATATTCTTCTATTTCACAGTATGATGAAGCTCTATTATAATAAGCATCTATCTCATTTTTATTTATTTCTATAGCCTTTGTATAATCTCTTATAGACTTATCAAACATATTTAATTTAGAATAACTTAATGCCCTATCATAATAAATATATCCTTCATTAGGTAAATAGTAGGCAGCAACATCAAAATCCTTTACAGCTTCTTCAAATAAATTCAAATGAAACTTTGAAAGTCCTCTGTAATAATAGTAAATATAATTTATTTAATCGAAACTGTTAAGCAATATATCAAAATCTTCAATAGCCTTTTTATGTTTATTTATCTTAGCATAGCATAAAGCCCTTATATAATATGCATTCTGCAAATTAGGATTAACTTCTAAAGCCTTAGTAAAATCAGAAACGGCATTTTCATAAAATTTCAAATGATACTCAGCTACTCCCCTACTGTAATAAACATCAAAAAAAGAAGAATCCAATTCTAGAGTCTTATTAAAATATTCTATAGCCTCATTATAATTTTTAAGATTATGCTTGGAAGCCCCTATATTATAATAAGTATTAGCCAAAAGAGCATGTATATTATCAGTATCATCTTCATTATAAATAATATATTCATTATCAGAATAAAAAACTAAATCTTTATTGTAAATATCAATTATCTTTTCTAAGCTATAAATAGCATCTTCATATCTTTTTTCTATAAAATCTTTTTTTCCTAATTCAAATAATTGCTGTATTTCTTTTTTTATCATTCATTTATCCTGAATATCAATTTATAATTTGTATATTAGAATATTTTTATAATTTTTCAAGCAGTAATAATTAAAATATCTTGATATATGTATCTTTTCTGTTATACTAAATTTTAATAATTAACATAATAATCGGAGAACATTATGAGCATAGAAAATTTAAACAATAATGATTTAAATAACGAAGAAATAAACACTTCTGGTTTTGATGCCATAACTAAAACTTTTGAAAAAATATATAAAGAACAAAAAGATCCTTTACACTACAGACCTATAATAAGCTATGAACTTGGAGGAAAAGATCCACTTGACGGAGTAAGCGTTTACAGAGGAAATGGATACTATCATTTTGTTACTTATGGATTTAGTGAGCTTTATGAAAAAGAATCAGAAAATAAAGAATACAGCGGATTTGGTTTTGAACTTACTTTTAAATTAAAAATGAATGAAAAACAAGCTAATAATACCAAAGATGAAGATGCATCAGATGATGAAATAAAATCAGCAGTAGGATTTTTACAGCAACTAGCAGGATATGTATTTGAAAGCGGCTCAATATTTAATCCGTACCAATATATATGGACTAAGCAGAAAGAAGGAATAGACTCAAAGCAAAAATCTCAAATAACAGGCTTTATAACAATACCAGATGAAGCAGGAGAAATAGATACACCTAACGGAAAAGTTATTTTTGTTGAGCTTATTGGAGCAACTGACAGTGAACTTAATGCAATATATGACAAAAAAATTACAGTAAAAGAATTAGCACAGAAAATAGGCACAGATATAACAGATTACAGCAGGGCTTCTTTATTGTAAATATTGCAGTATATACCTTAACAAATATAGTTTGTCAATTTTTTATTCAACTTTTTCCCGCCGCAAAAAGTTGCAAAAAGTGCAAGTATTGAAATTATTATCAAATCGTACTAATTACGTATTACATGTATTATAAATTTCTAAATTTAGAATAATATATAGCCTTTTTGCTTATTTGCGGCACACCGAAGGCGGACAGCGTCACAAAAGAACTGGGGTGCGGCACGACTGTGTGCTTCACAAATACTAAATTTAAAAATTTATTTTTTGACAAACTTGTTTAGGTATATATAAAATTAGCCCTCAATTAAAACCTCTATTAGTTCTGACTGTAATACACTATTTAAATCATTATTTTTTATATCTCTCTCATATATAAGTTTAGTATATCCTGATTTATTTGAAAGCACATACAAATAATCTCCAAGCATAACAGCCTCAGATACATCATGCGTAACGTAGAAAAAAGTTTTATTTGTACTTAACTGTATTTTTTTTATTATATCAATAAGCTCTTTTTTCTTTTTTATATCCTGACCCTGCAATGGCTCGTCCATAAGTATAAAATTTGAATCATAAGCTAAAGCCCTTGCAAGTGATAATCGCTGCTTCATTCCGCCGCTTAATTCACTTGGTCTTGAATATATATTTTTTGTTAGCCCTACCATTTCTAAAGAATATTTTATTTGTTCAGCTATTTTGTCTTTCTTATCTTTTTCTTTTATTTTATCTTTCAGCACATATTCTATATTTTTATAGCAGTTTAAATAATTAAGAAGTCTAGGTTCCTGATATACAAATGCTTTATCATCTTTAGCGATATTTGAAGAGATTATATTTAAAAGAGAAGTTTTTCCAGAACCTGAAGAGCCTAATATTATATTTATACTATTTAAATGAAAATCTATATTAAAATTTTTAAATACTATTAAATCTTTATATGATAGATTTATATTTTCTAATTTAAATATTTTATCTGTCATGAGTAATCCTTATAATGATTTCAAAAACAGCATTAAATATTACAGCAATAAGAGAGTAGGCAAATAAACTTACAGTATCTAAATATAAATGCGATTCATAAAGTCTGCTTCCTATACCAAAGCTGGGAAGAGCCAATATTTCAGCTGCTAATATACTTTTCCAAGTAATACCCATAGACTGTGATAGAGCGGTTAATACATAAGGTTTTATAGAAGGTATATAAAGACTGATTATCTGATTTTTTAAAGAAACATTATAAGATAAAGACATTTCTATAAGATTTTTATCAACATTTATAATGCCGTTAGTAATAGAATCATATATTATAGGAAATATAACAAGCATAGAAACAAATATAGGAACTGTATTATTATCAAACCATATTACCGCAACCAATATAAGAGGTATTGTAGGTATAGTACGTATAAAATTTATTATAGGCATAAGTACATATCTTAAAGGTAAAAATATACCTGATAATACCCCAAATAAAAAAGCAGAAAAAAAAGATAAAATAAATGCCGCAAATACTCTAAATATACTGTACATCAAATCCTTATAAAATGATTTTTCTAATACAATATCGCCTAACTTTTTTATTATTGTAAATATATTTGGAAATATTATTTCAGAATTAATTTTAATAGAAATAAAGCACCATAATAAAATAAAGATAATTATACCAAGTAATATATATATAATTTTTTTATTATTCATTTCATTTTTATTTTATTCTTTTAAATACAAGCCTTTCCTCATCTAATGTTATTATGGTAAGCATATTGCTTGTAAGTTCTATAGAAGATGCCTTGTTTAATAGCTCAATATATTGTTTTTCCGTCTCAATAGCTTCTGATTCTCCGCCCATTTTTGTAACAACCATATCTTTAAATATAATCATGTTGCCTCTTCTCATTTCATACTTTCCTAAATAAGTATTAAAACCGCTGTATCCGTAAAACTCTTCATTATAAAAAGATATAGTAATACCTCTTCCTTCAAACATATTAGTAAGCTGAAATGTTTTTCCATTAAGCGTACTTGTAGATACGGTTATTGATTTCTTTGATGAAGCACAGGAGCTTATAAAAATTATCATAATAAAACTAAATATTAATACAAAATTTCTCACCATTAAAATATCCCAATAATAATTATATTTCTTCAAACACTAAATTATTGTTTGATAACAATGTATATATTGTTAATTTTTTTCCTTTAATCTCATATGAAGTGGCATTTTTAAGCATATTAAGATATTCAATTTCAGCTGCAATTTCCTCTCTGCTTCCAGTTCTTTTTGTCATAGTTATAGATAATACATTAAATATATCACCGTCAAGCATATATGATGATGAATAATCATTAACAGCAGAAAATCCAAAAATAGTATCTGGAGTAAACTCTATAGTAATATTCATTTCTGGATATATACTTACCAATTTAAATTTTCTGCCGTTAAGACTATCCGTATTAATTTCTGTATGGGCAGCAGATTTTGTAGTTGAACAAGATAATATAATTAATAATATGGCTAAAACCTGTACAATATATTTCATAATTATCCTATTTAATTTATAATACCTTTATTATTGTCGGTAAAAAGTTTTTATATTTGAATATGTATTTTTATATATTATCCAAATGTTAGTGCAGTAAAACATATTGAAATTTGACAATTATAGTATTATAATATTAAAATTATATTTATCAATTACTTTATTAAAGGATTTTTAACATATGAATAAAATTATAACAACTATTTTTATATTAATATTAATTATTAGCTGTAATAATAATACTACAAAAGATAATAACAGTCAATCACAGGAAGATTATCTTGTAATCAATAAGCCAAAATCAAATACTGAAAAACTTCAGATTTATACAAGTATATACCCTATATATGACTTTGCCAAAAAAATAGGCGGAGAAAAAGCAGATGTTTATAATATGACGTCCTCTGGTTCAGAACCGCATGACTTTGAAATAACTTCAAAAGATATGGGTAATTTAACCAAAGCAGACCTTTTTGTATATAACGGCGGCGGAATGGAACATTGGGTCGATACTGTAAAAGAAAGTATAAACGATTTAAATTATTTAGAAAGTTCATATGGTATAGAAAAAGAAGAATTAGACCCTCACTTTTGGCTTTCTCCTATAAAAGCAAAAAAACAAATGGAAAATATTAAAAATGCTCTCTCAGAAATAGATAAAGATAATGCTGACTATTATAATTCCAATTACAATATATATGCTGTACGTTTAGATGAACTTGATAAAACTTTCAGAGATAATTTATCTAATGTAAAAAATACCAATCTTATAGTAACCCACCCTGCTTTCGGACATTTCTGTAAAGAATATTCTTTAAATCAAGCGGCTATTGCAAGAGATGAGGCTGATCCTAAAGCTATGTCAGAAATAATAAGCTTTATGAAAGATAATAATATAAAATCTATATTTTATGAAGAGTTTTCAAGTTCAAAATTGGTGGATTCTATAGCTAAAGAAACCGATGCTCTTACATACACTCTCAACCCAATAGAATCTTTAAGCGAAGAAGATATAAAAAATGGAGAAGATTATTTTTCTGTGATGGAAAAAAATCTCATATCATTGACTAATGGTCTTAATCAATAAGATATTAATATAAAAGAATAATATTATGAATAAAGTTATAGAGTTTAAAAATGTACATTTTGGATATACTTCAGATGATATATTAAGATGTATAAGTTTTGATATAAATAAAGGAGATTTTGTATCTATAATAGGCTCTAACGGAGTTGGAAAGAGCACTATATTAAAACTTATACTAGGAGAACTTCATCAATATAAAGGAAGTATAAAACTGTATGAAGAAGATATAAACAATTTTAAAGATTGGAACAAAATCGGCTATTTAGAACAAAATGCATATTCTAAAATAGTACATTTTCCAGCTACAGTTTATGAAATTGTTATGTCTAATAATTTCGCTGATATAGGTTTATTTAGGTTTCCTAATAAAAAACATCATAATAAAGTTATAGAAGCCTTAAAACTTTTAGGTATGGAAAATTATAAAGATAGAATGATATACAAACTTTCAGGCGGTCAGGTACAAAGAGTATTTTTAGCTAGAACCCTAATATCTAAACCAGATTTACTTGTACTAGATGAACCTACTAACGGAGTTGACAGAGATACTACAGAACTAATATACAAGATACTTTATAATTTAAATAAAAATGAAAATGTATCTATAATAATGGTTACGCATGATGTGGAAAGAATATCAAAAATATCCAATAGAATATTTTGTTTTGAAGACGGGACTTTAATAGAGCTTGAAAAAAATCAAATAGATATAGAGCTTTCACATAAGCATAAACACCCAAATAGTGATGATGCTTGTTCATGCTGATTTTGATTATATATTTTTTTATATTAATTAACAAAATATATTCTAATGTAAAATAAATTTGATTTTTTAGTATATAATATATATAATTTCCTAAATTTTCTTAGGAGACTTTAATTATGAAAAAAGTTTTATTTACTGTAATTGCTGTACTATCTATAAGCAATGCATTAGTTTTTGGTATGTACGGCAATAATAATGATTGGATTGATTTTCTTACAGATGGAAACCAATTCAGAGCTAGAATGGATCAATTAGGATTTACATTAGGAAACAATACTATTAAAGGTACATTTGGCTTTAGGGCTAATACTGGTTATTTAGGCTCAATACTATCTTCTTCTGATAATGATTTTACTTTGGATGCAACTATATCTGCTGGAATAGCTTATACATCAAGCTTAATAAGTGTAGGTATTGGATATAATTATACTTATGCTGGAATATCAGAAGACTTTGCCATTGTAGATAAAAAATTGGATATACATACTCCTGTTTTGGCTGTTAATGCTTTAGATAATAATTTAAGAATAGTAGTTCCAGTACAGATTGCCATTACTGATAAATTATATGGAAGTGAAGATTATACACATAAAGGAATAAGTCTTGATCCTCAAATAAGATATTATACAGGTATGGATATTTTTAAAGAATTAAGATTAACATTAAAATACGGTACAGTTGAAACAACAGCAAAAGGAGATGCTGTAAGTAAATATAATTCTTCATCATTCGGTTTTGATTTTAGACTATACTTTGGAGCAGTAGTTGGAAACGTTTCTCTTACTCCGTTTATTAAAGTTACTTATGATACTTCTTTAGGTGCTAAAGGAAAAACTTTAGGCAGTTATGAAGTATATTCAGACAGTGTAATAATACCTATGAATACAGGTGCTGATTTACTTGAAAGAGAAACTTATCAATTATCAATACTTCCTACTCTAGGGTTAGAAGCAAGCAGCGATATAGTTACTTTGTATATGGAACCTGGTTTAGGATATTCTATTATTGATGACGGATTAAAAGGTTCTTCTCTTACTCATGCATTAGCTTGGTCTGCATACACTGAACTTTATATCACACCTGTTGAAGATTTAGAATGGTACTTTGAAATGGACGTTAATGGAGATTATGCCCCAGATGGAAATTCTATACCTGTATACTTTGAAACTACTACTGGTATCACTTGGTATTTACCTTCTTTTGGCAATGAATAATAAATATCTAATATAATTTTATTATAAAAGGGCTTATATAAGCCCTTTTATAAACTTTCATTTTTAAATAATTATAGTATAATATCTTAAATTATCATTATTTTTTGGAAAACTTATATGGAAATATTTCAGTATGATTTCATGCGTAAGGCTTTTATAGTAGGTATTATGCTTGCTGTAATTATACCATGCATAGGTGTAGTAGTTGTATTAAAAAGGCTTTCTATGATAGGAGATGCTATATCTCATACATCTCTTGCAGGTGCTGCCTTTGGACTTGTATTTAATATTAACCCTATAGCAGCTTCAATCATATTTTGTATATTGGCAGCTTTATCCATTGAGTTTATCAGAAAAAAAATATCAAAATACGGAGAGATGTCAATATCAATTATAATGTCTTTATCGATAGGAATTGCTGGCATACTCTCGGGATTTGTTTCAAACAATTCTAATTTTAACAGTTTTTTATTTGGAAGTATAGTTGCTATAAGTGATTTTGAATTAAAGTTAATAATATTAATAAGTTCAATATCTATACTTATTTTTATTTTTTTATATAAAGAAATTTTCTATATAACATTTAATGAAAGATTAGCTAAATTATCAGGTGTTCCAGTTAATAGAATAAACTTTATATTTACAATACTTACAGCGGCAGCCGTATCAATATCCGCAAGAACTATAGGATCTTTAATAGTATCTTCAATGATGGTGGTTCCTGCTGCATGCTCTATGCAGATTGCAAACAGCTATAAAAAAACTATTATCTATGCTGTGCTTTTTAATTTATTTTTTACAATACTTGGAATATTTATTTCATACTATAAAGGATTAAAACCAGGTGCTACTATAGTTTTGATAAGTATAATAACTTTTATAGCTATACTTTCAATAAAATCATCAAAAGTTTTTAATAAATAATATAAGTTTATAATACATAATTGACAATAAAACGATTTTAATATATTATTATAGTACAAAATTATTTAAGGAAGTAAGACTATGAAAACTATAGACGCTAGAGGCGTGCCTTGCCCAAAACCATTAATTCTAACTAAAACTGCACTAACTAATGCAGCATTAAACGAAGAAATAGAAGTACTTATAGATGATGATGTGGCTTTCCACAATATCACAGACTTCTTAAAAAATAACGGTATAACATACACTAATGAAGGTAAAAACTTTAAAATTGTAAAAAATAAAGAATTGTCATTGAATAACAGCAAAGAAAAATCATCAGGACCTGTAATAGCAGTAGTTGATAAAAAACTAATGGGACAGGGAAATGATGAACTTGGAGAATTATTATTAAAATCATTTTTGGGAGCATTAAAAGATGCTAATCCAAAACCTGAAGCTTTATACTGTTATAACGGCGGTGTTTATCTAGGTATTGATGAACCTTATAAAACTTTACTTCAGGAATTAAGAGATGCAGGAATTAAAATATTTTTCTGCGGTACTTGTGTTAAATTTTATGAATTAGAAGGAATTAAAGTAGAAGAACAAACTAATATGCTTGGAATTATAGAAGCTATGGCTAATGCTTCTGCTGTAATAAGAGCATAAAACTTATTTTAATTATGAAAAATTATTATTTTGATAACTCTACAACTAGTTTTCCTAAACCAAAAGAAGTTGCCGAAGAGATGTATAATTTCTTAATGAATGTAGGCGGTACCTATGGAAGAGTTAATACACAAAGAGGTAAAGAAACAACTCAGAAAATAGAAGAATGCCGAGAAATATTAGCTAAAAAATTCATAGGTACTAAAAATGATGCCAATATAATATTTACTTCTGGGGCAACTAGGTCTGTAAACGATATACTTATAGGTTTGGACTTGCATGACTGTAAAATATTGATATCAACCTTAGAGCATAATGCTACATTAAGACCAGTATATAAGTTAAATAAAAATAAAAATGTAGAATATGAAATAATACCTTCATTAGAAGGCGGTTTAATAGATATAGATGCTCTAAAAAATATAATAAAAAAAGATAAAATATCATTAGTTATAGTTAATATGGAGAGTAATATCAGCGGGGCAATACAGCCTATAGCTAAAATTAAAGAAGCTATAGGTGATATACCTCTGCTTGTTGATGCTACTCAAGCTGTGGGAGTGCATGAAGTAAAAGCTGATGAGTGGAATGCTGATTTTATAGCATTTACTGGGCATAAAGGGCTTTTAGGACCTACTGGAACAGGCGGTTTTTATGTTAAAAATCCAGAAAAACTAAATCCCGCATATTTCGGGGGCGGTTTTGGAGATGGATATGAAACTCCTTTTAGTGTGCCTGAAATATATGAAGCAGGAACTCCAAATACTGTTGGAATTATAGGACTCTTGGCGGCACTGAAAAACAGACCTGTTTGGAATATTACAATAGAAGATTTAGTAAGCACAATAAACAAAATAGAAAATCTTAATAAATATAAAACAGTATGGTCTAAAAATAAAGATACGCAAGGATTTGTATTTTCTATAACTACTAATTCTATAAGTATGTCGGATTTAGCTCATAAACTATATGAAGACTATAATATAGAATGCAGATATGGTTTTCATTGTGCTTTTTTGGCACATAATTTTTATAAAAATAGTAATGGTGCTATAAGATTTTCTTTCTCCCCATATACTACGAAAGAAGATTTAAAATATTTAATTAATACATTAGGAAATGAATTATGGTAAAGAGTTTTTGTTATTTACAAACACCCAGAGATTTAATTAAGGCAGAGAAAATTTTACTTGATGCTGGAATAGAAGTGGTTGTAAGACCAGCACCTGAACCTGTATTTGGCGTATGCAATATGGCTATAGATATAGAAGATAATGACAAAGTATATATAGTGTCATTACTTGAGGCGGCTGGTTTAGTTGTAAAGGTAAAAGATACTGAAAATTAAAAAAATGTTTAAATGCTTGTTTTTTAGTAATAAAAAATAAGCATTTAATTTTATAATATATCTCTATTATTGATAAAATCTGATATATAATTATTCTTAAATAATCCGAATATTAAATTAATCACTTTTGATTTTTCTATATAGTTAAAATATTCTGGAAAATAATACATAATTATCGAAGATAAAAAATAAATAATAATACAGGCGGCAAATAATACTATAGCAGCACCAATAATCCTATCAACCCAAGATAAATATATCATTTTCAAAATATCCTTTATACTTTTTTCTACCTTTGAAAGTATTATCCTTATAACAGAATAAGTAACTATTAAAGATATAATCTTCAAAATAATAGAATGATCAAAATACTTTGACATGTGATTATATATAAGAGGTGCTATTATAAAAGAAAATATTACAGCTGCAATAGGTATAATAATAGAGATAAGCCCCTTTGCAAAACCATATATAAATAATACAGCCAATATTATAATCAATAATGTATCAATAGTAATCATTATGATTTCTTTAATAAAGCTATAATAGGAGCAAATGTAAAGCTGCTTTTCTTCCTATGTGTATTTATAATATTTGATAATGCCTCTATATCAGTATGAGAGAATGAAGAATAACTTCCTATTTTTTTAGTTATATCATTAAGTTCATCTTTAGTTTTTATTATATTGTTAAAATTATTAAATATTTTATAAATATCTTGGTTCTGATATTCTATTTTTGCATTTAAATTATTCTGAACATCAAGCATAGCAGCAATATTTTCTTTTATGGATAATACTATCAAGTTTTGATTTATCAAAATATTAGACATAACCTCATTATACTGCTCTAAAGATTTAAAATTACTTAATTTTTTAGAATCGCTGCTGATATCAGTTTCTATTTTATTAATGAGATTGTCAATATTTGCTGTAATATTGCTCACCTCTTCTGAAATGATTTTACAGTGATCATGTATATAAAATGAAGAGTTCTCTATTACTACTAATCCTGCAAATATATCTGTAAGCATTTTTTCTATTGCTTCTGTGCCTTTAGATATTTCAAAAGATAAAGCACCTATCTCTTTTGCCACTACAGAAAAACTCTTTCCGTAAAAACCTGCTTTAGATGCCTGTATTCCAGCATTGATAGATAAAAGATTTGTTTTATTTGTTATAGATTTTATATATTCTATTGTGCTGTATATTGCTTCTGTTATTGTACTTACATCTTTAAATTGATCTGCTGATTCTAATATAATAGTTAAAAACCTATTAGATGTTTCAATTAAACTTTCTTTTATAAGTCTTAATTCATTTTTCAAAGTCATTATTTGTTCATTAGAAAAATCAGATTCTTTCAAATTTGATATTGTCTGATTTAATACTCTGAAATGTTCCTGCATTTGGGCTTTATACTTATCAAAAAATGTAAAGATAGTATTTGTATATTTTAATCCGTCTTTTATAAGATTCTTCTTACTATTTTTTGCTTCTATTAATTTATCATTAGCCTCTAATATAGAATCTATCTTAGAACTAATAATATTATAAGCATCTTTGGTTTCTTTATCTATTTCAAATACAAACATAGATGTATCCATCAAATTCTTATCTATATTATTTAATTCTTCTGATATTTTATCTATATTATTTAAAGTTCTCAAATTAAGATGAAGTCTATTATTTAATACACTTTCTTTCTTTATGGAATCAAGAGCATTTTTTGCAAATGAAGAAAATATTGATATAGATCTGAAAGAAGATGATATTATTATAGCAAGACCTATTCTATCAAAATCAAGCCCATTTAAAGTTCTGTCTACATATAAATATCTTACTACTAAAATTAATGATATTGAATTAGCTATAATCATAGGAATATTCACTTTATAATTATAATTCATTATCATATCAGATAAAGCAGATATAAACATTACAAAAATTATGAATAAAATAATATAAGATCTTAACAAGAAAAACAGCCCTCTAGGTCTTAAGAAATATGATACACTTGAAGAATCATAATAATTAATAGTAACTGACAAAAATCTGCTTGGATATATTATCGTAAACACTATTAATACAACAGATAAAACTATACCTATTACAAATACCACATTATTCAAATTTGATAAAGTTTTATTTCCAGATATAAAACTCTTTGTATTTATAGGCATAAGCATTACAGCAATCAGTATCAGTACATTGTCTATAGTATACATATTTAAAGCAGCCGTTTTATTAATGCCGTAAAGTTCAAAAAATATTATAATCAGAGATATAATATTATAAATAAGTATAAATGTAAGTGTAACAGAAATAGTAATATATATAGCCTTTTTCGTTTTGATAGAAAGCAAAAGATACAGCATAATAAATACTGACATTAAAGAAATACCAATAATAGGCACTAACAATTTGAGTATCGTTATATTATATCCTAATATTAAATTTGATAATATATTCATATCTATTCCTTTTACATTACTTTAGAATATTCATCAACTTTATCTTCTAAATCATTAGTATATTCTAAGAATCTTTTCATTTCCTCATTAAGTTTGCTCGTAACAGATTCTAAATCATTAGAAGTAGCAAGTAATTTATTCATATCCCTCATAAGATTTTTTACTTCATTATTTTCTATATATGCTTTTTCAGATATATCCATTATATAATCATTAATCTCTTCTATTTTGCCTTTTATATTAAGAAAATCATTCTCTTCATTAACTATAATATTAGTCATATTTGATATAGAACTATACATCTTATCAGTATTTTTGATTATATTCATATTGTAATCATTTTGTTTTTCCATATTTTTATTAAACTTATTAAGTCTGTCATAATGGTTTTTCATTTCTTCTATAAGCAAAGATACATTATTTGTAATATTGTTGCTTGAATAATTAAACTTTTTAAATATATCCTCTATTTGAAACAATAGTTTTTGCATATTATTTGTGGCATCAGAAGTCTCAGATACCAATTCAGTTACCTCTTTAGATACTACCGAAAAGTTATTATACCATTCTCCTGCCTTTGAAGCCTGTATACTTGAGTTTATGGCAAGAGTTTTAGTTTTATCAGACATATTCATCATAAAAGAAATAATTCTATTAATTTGGAAACTTAATTGATTAAAAGATTCTGATTTGCTGAACTCTCTAATAAAATTATTTTTTTCTTCCTCCAACTTTTTTTGGAAATCTTCAAATGAACTTACTATATCTCTGCTTTCTGACTGAAGTTTATATATTTTTTCTACAGATTCCTGCAGTTTTAAATTTGATTCTTCAAGTGCCTTTTTCTGTAATTCTACAGATACCTGCAAATTAGGATAAGTTTCTACTAATTCATTAATTTTATCCACATTTATTTTTCCGTCATTAATTTGGAAATTTTCTATAGTTATAAATTCATTAGTATACTCTATTACTTTATTAATATCATTTTTTAAATTATTTATTGTTGAATATGTATTTTCTACCCTATTTACCAAATTATTTACAGAATCTGAAAAATTATCCTTTAGTTCTGACAATTTTTCAGAAGTGTTTATTGCTGTATTAATAATAATAGAATCCTGAGCTTTTATGCTTTCTAAATCATAAGACTGAGTAGTTTTTTTATGTATTGCTGAAATAAATCTGCTTACAGAGAAATATATCATTATAATATTAAATATAGCATATACTAATGTAATTCTTGAAAAAGTTAAACTTGGGAAAAATAAGAAATTACTTGAATATTCCCTATATACTGAAACTCCGTTAAAATCATCAAAAAATGCTAAAGATATTAGTGATATCAATACAAGTAAATGTATATTTTTCCTAACTTTTTTATTTACTGTTATTTCATATATAAAAGAACATATAATAACAAAACAATATATTGTAAATATAAAATCCCTGAAAACATACACAGGACCTAATTCTCCTCTGCTTTTTATACTGCGTCTCATAGTTTCATTTAAAGTAGTTATAGGATCACTAGAAGATATAAAAGCCTGAGGATATAACAAGGCTATAGCTGCCAACAATATAAATATAAACACAATTGCCACATAAAGTTTATCCAATACAAAATGGAATTTATCGCTTAATTCAAGCTGGGTCCTTATATATGAAAGCCAAGGAATAATGGTAAGAGATAATGCCAATTGCTCAAATTTATAAAAATTTAATGATAATGGGTGATTAGGACTATATAATGATATTATTATATTTAATGCCTCCAAAGCAGAAAATATAAAACATAAAAAACCTAAAGACAATATAATAGCCTGAGTTTCTTCATAGAGTTGAAAATATATATAAGCATATAATATTATACCTACAATAGATATAATAGTTGCTATAACTGGGATTCCTAATTCTAATGTTATAAGAGAAAAATTGTAATTCATAAATCCTCTACAATTAAGTCAATTTACAATATATTATAAGTTAATTTTAAGATATTAAAAGTATGAAAAAAATAAAATTAACTAAAAAATAAAATATCGTTTATATAATCGGAATTAGTTTATTAAGTATTTACTTTGTATGCATCAATTTTTAACGCTATATACTGTATATTTTTATCATTATTTTTGAATATAAGTAAAAATTTGTTATTCGGTAAGTTTTCTAACCCATCTTTCTTTCTTAAGCATTATTACCCCTATTGTAATTTTAGCAAAGTCGGTTAATTTTGCTATGCCAAACATAGCAACAGGACCTACAGAAGTAAATTTAGCTAGTATCAAAGCCAAAGGGGCGAACATAAACAAAGATACTGGTACATCCACAGCAAAACCAAATACAGTATCCCCTCCGGACCTAGAAACCGCAAACTGAGAATTAAGATAAGTCCATACCGGCATATAACATGCTATTAATATTACTAAATTTCTAGTAATAACTTGAGCATCCGCTGTAAGTTTTGAAAATATTACAGGTATAAGTAAAGCTGATGACATCTGCACAAGTCCTACAATCAAACCGGCTATAATAGCTCCATTCATAATCCATCTTGCCTTATCTTTAGCCTCTTCAAGCTCTCCTCTTCCAAGTGTACCGCCTACTATAACCATAGTAGAAACAAATATTCCTTGAAACACAAGATAAAATATATTAGCTATTGTAAAACCAGAAGCCATGCCTGCTACAGTTTCAGCCCCTCCCCTACTATTATAAAGTGCTGTCATAAACATCTCGCTTAACCCCCAGCTTATCTCACTTAAAAATATCAAACTAGATTTTTTGAGCATAGAATAAAATACATTTAATTTTACTTTTAAAATTTCTCTAGTTCTCACATAAAATTTTTCTTTATGTAATTTTATATAAGCTATAAATAGTATCATCTCTATTATTCTTGCTATAAGTGTAGCAATAGCAGCACCTCTCTCTTCCAGCCTTGGAGCTCCAAAATTACCGTATATTAATATATAGTTTCCAAGAGTATTGCATAATGTAGCTATTACAGATATTATAAGCGGTATATGAGGTTTTCCTATTTCTCTATATGAAGAACCTATAGCACCAGATATAGATATTGGTATAAATGTAAAAGCTATTATACTCATATATTTTGTGCTTGATACAAGTATAGCTTCCTGAGAAGTGTTTCCCTTGGTCATCAAACGCATAAATATTTCCGGATTAATAAGCATTAGTACCATATAAATAATAGAAATAAAAAGCGGAAGTATCACTTTAAATCTAAAAGCCTGCTGCATACCTTCTTTATTATCTGCCCCATTATTTTGAGCCATATATATACCGCCTGCTCCATAACAGGTATTAAGTATAACAAGATATATAAAGTTTAATTGATTAGATACATTTACAGCAGCCATTTTTATATCGCCAAGTTCTGCCACCATGAAATTATCTATTAATGACACCATACCCATTGTAAGCTGCTGAAGCATTACTGGTACTGCAATAGATATGCATAACTTATAAAAGTCAAAATTTCCAAAAAGTGTTTTCTTTTTATTAATAGAATTCATAATATAATCTCTAAAAAAACATTATTCTGATAAATAAAAACGTGAAATAATATATAACTAATTATATATTTGTCAATATGTTTTAATAATTTTTTATAGAAAAGTAAAATAAATAAAATATTAAAATAATGTATTTTATTGACAAATTCTAAAATATAATGTATATATTAATTAATTCTTAAAAAACAATTAATATATAGGATTTTTGTATGTTAATCGCATCGCATCGCATCGCATCGCATCTAAATAAATTAATTTCTTATATTATTAATTGTCATATCATACAATACCTAATTGTAAAATATTTTATTAATCTGGAAAATTATATAAAATATTTTTTTAGTAGTTTTATCAATTTAAATAGTGTTAATAAAATTTTTAGGAGAGATAATGCCTATATTTAATAAATTATTGCATTCTAGTATAAGAAATAAATTATCAAAAAATATATATGATAATTTAAAAAAATCAGAAATTGAAGCTAAAGATTCAGAACATAGCAGCTATATACCTATACAATATAGCTCATCTAATAAAATTGATTATATATGTTATATAAAGAATGCTGTAGTTTATTCAGATTGGGGATTTATATTTACAAAAGAAGGTAAGTTTATAAAAGATAATTTACCTCCTAATGTCTTAGATTATAAAAATGAATTAACAGGAAGATTTTTGTTTTCTAAATTTAGAAGAAGATTAAAAATTAAAGGAAATGTTTTTCTATTGAAATCTCAATGGCAAAATTATTATGGTCATTGGATTCATGATATATTGTCAAGATTGTTTATATTAAAAGATTCCGGATTATTTGATAAAATAGATACCTTTATAATAAGTGAAGGCTGTAAAGCTAAATTTTATAAAGAAAGTCTGGAATTATTTGGGATTAAAAATGTTATTAATGTTCCAGATGAAAAAAGGATAGAATGTGAAAATTTATTTTTTAGTTCTTTTCCATGTTTGGAAGTTTCAAAACCTTTTAAATGGGAATGTGATAAGTTTTTAGAGTTTACTGAAGGATTGTTAAATAAATGCAATATTGATTTTTATGATAAAATATATATAAGCCGTAAAAAAGTAAAAACTAGAAACATTATAAATGAGAAAGAATTACTTGATATACTTATACCTTTAGGATATAAGGTTATATATCCTGAAGACTATTCTATAGCAGAACAATTTTGTTTATTTAATAAAGCTAAAAAAATAATATCTGTTTTGGGAAGCGGATTAACCAACATAATATGCTGTGATGAGAAAACTTCGCTGTTTGGTATAGTAGCAGATGTTCGTTATGAGGATTGTCATAAATACATATGTTCTATAAAGGGTATGAAGTATTTTGAATATATAGAAGATAATCCTAAAAATATACATTATTTTTACAATATAAAGGATAGGGACAAATATAATTTTTCTATAGATTTAGAAAGGTTCAAAAAAGTTCTTGAAGAGTTTGAGAAGTCTTAATATTTTATTTTGTAAAACCTTTAGTTTTTTCAAAGAGTTCTATATATTTTTTTATACCATTAGCAGTTGCTTTTACCATTTTTAGTCTTGTCTCTTTAGTATTCATAAGTTTGGCATCTTCTGGATTGGTAATAAAACCTAACTCTATTAAAGTAGAAGGCATGATAGCACCTTTTAAAACATAAAATAAAGCATTCTGTACTGGTTTAGTTCTTCTTGCTACTCCAGATACTTTAAGCACTTCATCTGTAATTGATTCAGCTAATAATCGGCTTTCTTTTTGATACTGTTCTATAAGCATATAATTATGCGTTATCTGCGAGGAAGCATTTTCGTATCTTGAAGTGTCAATATTATCAAACTTAACCAAAGCATTATTTTCAAACATAGATACTGCCCTAGCATATTCGCTTGATTCCTGAGCACTTACAAAATAAGCCTCAAAACCTCTGGCACTGGTACTAAATGATGCATTGGCATGCACACTTACAAATAATGCATTTTTAGATTTATCAGTATTTATTTTGGCAGCCTCATTTGCTATCTTAAAACGCTCTTCAAGTGTAGGATATATGTCATTAGTACGCGTTAAAACTATTTTTACATCAGGCAGCAGCTCTTCTAACTCTTCTTTTAATTCAAGCGAAAAAGACAAAACTACATCTTTTTCAAACAATTTATTTACACCAATAGCACCAGGATCTTTTCCTCCATGTCCTGGATCTATTATGATAGTAGATATAGTTTTTTCATTAAACTTATTTACAGCAGGATTAAAAGCATTTTTTAAATCTTCAGGCTTTATATTTAAATTGTTTAATTTTATTTTATCATTATTCTGACTGTATAAAAAGCATGTATTAAATAGAATTAATACCAAAATAAAAATTAATGTTATTCTTCGTCTTCTTTTATCTCCTCTGAATAACCGCAATCTTCCTTGATACAAACCTTAAACAATCCTTTGTTTTTAATATTCTTCTCAACCATAAGTCCTCCGCATTTAGGACAAGGTTCTTGAAGAGGTTTATCCCAGCTTACAAAATCGCATTTAGGATAATTGGAACAGCCGTAGAATTCTCTTCCTCTTTTTGAACGTTTTAAAGTTATATCGCCTCCGCATTTAGGACAAACACCGAATGATATACCTTTAGTATTTTTGCATTCAGGAAATCCAGAACAAGCAATAAAATACCCATATCTTCCCAAACGCTTAATCATCTTCTTACCGCATTTCTCACATACAAAGTCTGTTTCTTCATTGAAAAAGTCTTTCATATTGTTAATATTTTCAGTAGCTGTTTTCAATGTATCCAAAAAATGAGGATAGAATTCTTTTAATATATTATTCCATTCTATATTATCGTCTTCTATTTTATCAAGTTTACTTTCCATATCTGCTGTAAAGTTGATATTAACAAGTTCTGGGAAGTTTTCGCTTATAAGCTCATTAACCAATTTACCTAATTCTGTAGGTACTAACTGCTTGCCTTTTCTCTGTACATAGTGCCTTGATATTATAGTTTTTATTGTAGGAGCATAAGTAGAAGGTCTTCCTATACCAGATTCCTCCAATATTTTAACAAGAGAAGCATCGGTATATCTAGGAGGAGGAGTTGTAAAATGCTGCTGCGGATTATTTTCTACAAAATCGCAAACATCATCTTTTGACAAATTAGGCATTTTTGAAGCTTTTTCTTTATCTTCTTTATCTATTGTAAGAACTTTCATAAATCCGTCAAACTCTATTTTTGATGAGGATAATGAAAACTCGCAGTCTCCTGCTGTTATAATTGCCCTTGTATTTTTCATTTTGGCTGGAAGCATTTGAGAAGATACGAATCTCTCCCATATAAGTTTGTAGAGTCTATATTGATCTGTTTTTAAATATTCTTTAATGCTGTCTGGAGTTAAAAATACATTAGTAGGTCTTATAGCTTCGTGTGCATCCTGAGCATTCTTTTTCACAGAATATGTAGGAGGTTCTGCTGGCAAATAATTATTTCCATATTCTTTTCCAATAAACTCTCTAGCCTGTTCTTGTGCTACCGGAGATATTCTTACACTATCAGTACGCATATAAGTTATCAAACCTGTTGCCTCTCCTGCTATATCCACCCCTTCATAAAGCGACTGAGCTACCTGCATAGTTTTTGAAGCACTGTATCCTAATGCACTGCTTGCTGCCTGCTGAAGTTTACTTGTTGTATACGGAGCTGTTGGATTTCTTAGTCTGTCTTTTACCTCTATGCTTGAAACAGTATATGTTTTATCTTTAAGGTGTTCCATTATATCTTCAACATCTTGTTTTGTTTTTAAATCTGGTTTTTCACCTTTATATTTCTGAAGGTCTGCTAAAAACTCTTTATTTTTATGCTTTAAAAATACTCCGAATGTCCAATATTCTACTGGTACAAAAGTTTCAATTTCATCTTCTCTGTTGCATATGATAAGTAAAGCAACATTCTGTACACGTCCTGCTGAAAGTCCTCTTTTTATCTTCTCCCAAAGCAAAGGGCTAAGATTATAACCAATAAGTCTGTCTAATACTCTTCTTGCCTTTTGGGCATTTACCTTTGAAATATCTATATCTCTAGGCTGATCAATAGCCTCTTTTAATGCATCTTTAGTTATCTCATGAAAAACTATTCTTTTTATAGGTACAGCAGAATTAACACCTCTGATTTTATTTCCTATATGCCAAGCAATGCTCTCTCCTTCTCTATCATCGTCGGCTGCTAGTAAAACTTCTTCTGCCTTTTTAGCTTCTTTTTTTAAATCATTTAATATTTTGGCTCTTCCTCTTATTGTAATGTATTCTGGTTCAAAGCCATGATCAACATCTATAGCCAGTCTGCTTCTAGGCAAGTCTATTAAATGCCCCATTGATGACATTACAAGATAATCAGAGCCTAAGTATCTGTTAATAGTTTTAGCTTTTGCAGGAGACTCTACGATAACAAGTTTTTTCTTTTTAGATTCTTTTTTATCCTTAGATTTTCTGCTTGCTGTTTTTTTTACTTTTTCTTCTGTTGTTGTATCAGACATAGTTAAATCTCCTTTAATATCCTAAAAAGTTATATATAATTAATTTCTATTTTCTATAGTATAAAATTTTCCAGATAACTGCTTTATAACACCCTTAATCTCAAGCTGCATTAAAATAGATGCTGCTGTATGCACTTTTATATTGCTCTCTTCTACTATATCATCTATATGTATTTTATCTGATTTTTTTATTATATTGTAAAGCGAAGTTTCATCATCATTCAAACTGCTGATAAGTTCATTATTTTTTTCTTTAACTTTCTTATCATGTTTTTTATTAATTTCTAAAGTTTGTTCTTTATGCTCTTTATGTTTTTTATTTTCTTTTTTATCTTTATTTTCATCTTTGGATTTAATGCTTATATCTCCGCCTTCAAAGTATTTTAATTTCATTTTCACATAATCATCATCATTTGAAAATATAGAATCAAAATCTTCTAGTATATCCTGTACACCATAAGCTATTTTAGCACCGTCTTTATATAGTTTATGATTACCAAAATAAGCATTATTTTTCTCATCATAAGGAGCTATATAAACATCTCTTCCCTGATTAAGAGCATAATCAACAGTAATCAAAGCCCCAGACTTGCTTGCTGCTTCTACCATAACAACAGCATATGAAAGACCTGATATTATTCTGTTTCTTCTAGGAAAATTCATTCTATCTGGCTTTCTCCCTATTTCAAATTCGCTTACTATTACACCCTTTTCTATTAATTTATTATATATCTTTAAGTTTTCAGAAGGATAAACCGTATCTATTCCATTACCCAAAACAGCAGCAGTATTCACAAGTGATGATATAGCCCCAAGATGTGCCTCTCTGTCTACACCTTTAGCCATTCCAGATACTACAGTGATATTTAAAGATGATAATTTACTAGCAAGCTCAAAAGAATATTTACGGCTTTCATTCGTAGGCTCTCTAGTACCTACTATTGCTATAGCATTTCTTCTTAGCTTTTTTAAATCTCCCTTATAATAAAGTATATAAGGCGGATTATCTATTTGTTTTAAATTAAATGGATAATCTTCATCAAATAAACTTAATATTCCTATACCGTAGTTATTTGATTTTTCTACTATTGTATTTGCTTTATCTAATATCTCATTTTTATCAAAATTACCTATTTGAGATTTAAATTTTTTTTCTAATAATTCCTTTATATTTTCTTCTTTATCATCAAAAATATTTTCTACAGATTCATAATGATTTATAAGTTCAGATATTCTTTTATCTCCTACTTTATCAATTTGATTCAAGGCAATCAAATAAGTTTTAACATCATAATTTTTGCTCAATTTCTCTGTCCTATAATTTGCTCAATATTTTTTAACACAGTTTCTTTAACATTATTTTCAACAGGGAGATTGAGTATTTTTCTGTACGCCGCCACCGCTTCATTATAATTTCCCCTGCTGTACTGTATTCTTGCAAGAAGCATCAAATAATCTGCATTATTAGGATTCATTTCAACAGCTTTTTTTATATTATCAAATGCTTCTTCATAATTATCCTGATGCATTCCCTTTAATGATGCTAAAGCTGCATAATAATTTGCATTGTTAGGGTCTTTATCTATAGCAAATCTAATATTATTTTCTGCTCTTTGTATAAAATTACTCTTTTTTTCATAAGTATCAGCACTTTCTGCTAAATTGGCATAAGATATTCCAAGTCCGTATCTTAAATAAGGGCTGTTTGGAAGTATTTTTAATGCTTCAGAAAAATATTTTGCAGAATATCCGTACTGCTCCTTTACCAAACTTCTCTCTGCTAATGTTCTATATACTGCTGCAAGTCTGTCCTGAGCATATATTTTTTGATTAATAATATCATTATATGTAGAAGTTATATCAAGCAATGCTTTATCATCATCAGCATTCTTTCCTTTTTCATACAGAGAATATGCTTTATTTAATTTAAATCTGTTTTTAAAAACCTGAGTATCGCATGATATCATTAATACAAAACAAATTATTAATAATAAAAAATATTTTACAGTTTTTTTCATTAATTCTTTTCCTTATAATTATAATATATACATTATAATAGAAAAAAGTAAAGAAAATTATTAATATAATAGAATATAATTGATAAAAATATGTAAAGATAATATATAAAAATACTGTATTTGTATATTATTTACCTAATATTTAGTGTTATTTAAACTTTTATTAAATTTAAAATACCGCAAATATATAGAAATTATGCTTTTTTTATATAAAATAAAATATCTATTTTAAGAATATAATACCAGTATTTATTTTACTTTCATCTATATTGAAAGCCTTTTGAAACATATATTTATAGCTCTCTAATTGAGGCTTATAAAAGTTTATACTCTCTTCGCTGAACTTGGATACTTTATAATCTAAAATAAAATACTCTCCATTTTTATTTTTTGTTATAATATCAATTTTTCCAGTAGTTCTATATTCTCCGTCATAGTTCTGAAATGTATGCTCTCTTGATACTATATCTTCATCGCCTTTTAAAATATTATTAATATGTTCATTTTCAAATAATCTTTTAAATGCTGTGTCTAAACTATCAGATAAATGCTTTTGATTATACTGAATATTGCTTTTTAACACAAATGCTTTTACTTTTTCTAAATATAAATCTTTTTCTTTAATATATTTATTATAATCAAAATGTTCAAGTGTTTTATGTATTATAATACCCAAATCTTTAAATGATATAAATGATACATTTTCATCATCATAATCTTCTTCATCATTATTATTTATATAATTCTCAAGCTCTAATATTTTCCTATCAAGCAGACTTGATATATTAAAATCACTATGATGATTATCATACTTATTTCTTAAAGAAGGCATGATATTTGCTATAGTTTTAACTTTTAATTCATTTTTATTTTCTTTGATACTTTCCATTTTTTGTACCATATCTTCTATATTTGCTTCTGTATTATTAGCTGTATTTTTAGGCTCAAAAGCAATTCCGTATAAATATGAATTAATAAATTTATTCTCCAAACTATTTTCTATTACAAAATCATCATTTTCTTCGCTTTTTATATCAGTATGATATTTTTTGGCATCATAAGAAATATAATTATTGATATAAGACATGTAGCTTTTTCCTCTTGAGTGCTCTCCTGAAAGTATTAAATTATTAGAAGCACGTGTTAAAGCTACATAAAGAAGTCTTCTTTTTTCTGACTCTTCGCTTTCAGAATTATAGCTTTTATCAAAGAATGAAAAATCTAATGTATAGTATTTATTTTTTTCATATACAGGAAGTCTTATAAAAGGATAATCCTCTATAAAGTCAAAATCCTGATATTTAGGAGACATATAATGCCCCATTCCAGCTAAAAATACATTTTCAAATTCCAAACCTTTGGATTTATGTATAGTCATAATCTTTACAGCATCCACTGACAGTTTAGGTATTGAAGAATAAGCTTCATTTCCTCCTGCATTTTGCAAATTTAATACAAAATCATAAACATTATTACCCGTCTGATTTTCAAACTCATCAGCTATCTTTTTTAATTTTTCTATATTGGCATATGAAAGCTCAGCATCTTCCATAGTCATTAAATAATTATAAAAGTTTGTATCAATACATATAGTCTCTATTATATCAGATGCATTCATCATAGACACTTTACTCTCTATTGAGTTTAAAAGCTCTTTTGCCTCTTTTAACTGATTATAATAACTTTTTGAAGAAGCTATTTCTAATATCTTTTTATAATTATCTTCATTATTTATATTTTTTGGAAAATAATCATTAATATCAAGCCCTTTTATAAATAAACTGAATAAAAAGTCTGATAAATTGTTTATATCTATATCAAATAATTCGCTTCTAAGAAGTGAAGGCAATTTGGCATGATCTCTAAGTATCAAATATTCCAAAAATGTTTTTATTAATATTATCTCTTCTCTTTCATAAAAACCGTTTCCGCCGTCAATATAATAAGGTATTTGAAAATCAGATAATGCTTTTAAGTATACATTTAATCTTTTAAATGTCTGTAAAAGTATTACTACATTTTTATAGTTATTATCATAATATTTTTTTATGTATTTTGCTATTGAATAGGATTCTAATTCTGTTCTTTTTTCTATATTTAAATCTATATTTTCGCTTTCTATATTTCTGTTTAGTATAAGAAGAGACACTGATTTATCTTTGGATTCTTTATTATATTGAAGATTATCTTCTTCTATGTAATCTATATCATCACCCTTAAATACTACACTCTCAAAAAAATCATTAAAAAACTCTATTAACATAGAATTGCTTCTATAATTATTTTTTAAATATTTCACATAGTTATTAAAATTATTTTTAGCCTCAATGAATGCTCTAAAATTAGCATTTCTAAACCTATATATAGACTGCTTTTTATCTCCTACTATCATTAATTTTTTTTGATTTTTATCATTAGGAGTGATATCTTTTTTTCCAAATACTATCAAATTTATAAAAGAAAACTGAAGATAGCTTGTATCCTGTGCTTCATCTAGTATCAAAGTAGAAATATTATCTCTTATTCTCTCTGATATATTCTTATCTTCTAATGCCTCTATAGCTTTATACATGATATCTTCATATGAATATACTCCGATATCTTTTTTTACTTCCTCAAAATGTATGTATGTATCTTTTATAAATCTTATAACAGTTATATATTTTTCTCTATTTTTCTCTATATCTATATAATAAAAAAGTTTTGGGTATATTTCTTTTAAAGATTTAACACCGTCTCTAAATGCTGCATTCTTACTTCCGCATGAATTTTTTTGATTAATTACTCCGCTAAAAGAATTTATTAAAGCATCAAGCTCATTTTCTTTAATATTTTTTATATCTTCAAAATTTGATAATTTATTTATAGAATCTATTGTATTTGATATTAATACTTTAAATTGCTTTATAGTATTATTTTCGCTTCCGTCATCATTGATTAAAGAACTGCTTAAAAAAGATATTTCATTATGAAGTTTTTTATAATCTTCTTCTATATTTAAAACAGACAATGCTCTTTTTTCAAATTCATCTATAGTTTTTAGTCTCGGCTTTATTTTTAAAAGAAAACTCAATATTTTATCTGCAAAATCATCTTTAGATTCTTCGGTATATATTCTGTATATTGTGCGTATTGTTTCGCTGTAGCTTACCTCATTAAGTACATTAAGTATTTCGTCTTTTAATGTTTCTTTTATATCAGAATTATCTTCTAAAATTGAAGCATTAGGAGGCATAGCAAGAGATAATGCATTTTCCATAGCTATAGAATTAGCAAATGAATCTATAGTAGATATTTTGGCATTTGTAAGTATATCTTTATACACTTTCTGCCAGTAGTCTTTTTCTTTTATGTTTTTTACTGACGATATCTTATTTCTTACTTTAAGTCTTATTCTAAGAAGCATCTCATTGGCTGCTGCTTTAGTGAATGTAATAACTACTATAGAAGATACTTTTTCTCTATTTTCCAACAATTTTATATATAATTCTGTTATAGTGCTTGTTTTACCAGTACCTGCTGAGGCATTAACAAAACATATTCCATTGTCAAAAAAACAGTTTATTATATCCTCTTGCTGTTTATTTAATGCAAATTCCATGCATATATAATAACATGAATACATAATAATTCAAATTTAAAATGCTTGAAAAATATGGTATATATATTATGATAAACATTCTAATTAATTAGATTACGGAGATTTTATGAATAAAAATAATATTGGGTATATATTTTTTATAGCTTTTATATTTTTATCTATATTTATAATGTATAAACTTCTAAAACCATTCGGCATGATTATATTTTTTGCTGTAGTTTTTTATGTAGTATTAAATCCATTATTTATAAAAGCTATGGGAAAAAACTACAAGAAAAAAGATAAATTATCCACTATTAAAAGAAATACTCTAGCATTGCTTTTTTCTCTTACATCTTTAATTATATTTTTAGTTCCTACTAGTATATTGGCATACACTATAATAGTTCAGCTTATAGATATATCAAATATAGGAATAAAATATTTTATGAATCTTGATGTTAATGAAGTTTTAAGAAACTCCAATATAAACAATTTCTTAAAAACTCTTCCTATAGATGTGTCTATGGAAACTATATTAAAAAGAATACAAGACTCATCACTTTCTAATTTAACATTTATAAGTTCATATTTAACACAGAATGTTGCAAGTTTATTAAAAAGCACAGGCGGATTTGTAAGTTCATTTATATTTATGATGTTCTCATTATTCTTTTTCTTTATAGACGGAGAATATTTAGTAGAACAGGTAAGAACATTAGTACCTATAGATGGAAAATATCTTGACAGACTCATAAAGCAGGTATCTGAAGGTATTAAAGGTATTGTATTCGGGAATTTATTTACTGGATTATTTCAGGGAATTTGTGCCTTTATAGTATATAGTGTATTTGGAGTTGCCAATTCATTTACATTTGCATTTCTTACTATAATAGCATCTTTTATGCCTATAATAGGAACTACTATAATATGGCTTCCTTTGGGTGTGCTATTTGTTATTAACGGACAATTGATAAAAGCTGTGATATTCGTTATTTGTTCTTGGTTTTTTATAACAATACCCGATAACTTTGTGCGTCCTCTTCTTCTTGGAAACAGAATAGAACTTCACCCATTATTTATTTTCTTTGCTATACTTGGAGGCGTTTTATTCTTCGGACTGTCTGGAATTATATTAGGACCTTTAACTTTTATACTGTTCTTTGAAATTATGAAAATATACAATGAAGAAAGAGCATTAGAAGCAAAAAAAGAAAAAATACTAAGAAGAAGAAAAAAAATATTGTAAGAGTTAATAAAAAATGATAAAAATATTAATTATAGGAATGAATTATATAGGAGATACTATATTTATTACTCCGCTTATAAGAGCTGTAAAAAAGCATTATAAAGACTGTATAATTGATGTTGTAAACGGTGTAAAAGGAATTGATATATTAAAAGAAAATCCTTATATAAATAATATAATAGTAAGAGATGATAATGTATTAGAATATATAAAAAAACAAAAATATGATATAGGTTTTACAGCTACAACAGCATTTTACGGAGCTTCATTACTATATAAAGCTAAAATACCTGTAAGAGTTGGAGTAAATAGTGAATGCAGGGGATTTCTTCTCACTAAAAAAACATCTTGGAAAAAACATAAAAGACATATTGTTGATACTATGCTCTCTATACTAAAGCCTCTTAATATAGATGATGACGGCATTAATACAGAAATATTTTTAAATGAAGAAGAAGATAATTTCGGTATTAATAAAATGAAAGATTATAAAAATGCTTTGCTTGTACATGGAGGAGCTACTAGGATAAGCAAAAGATATGGTTATGAAAATTTTTCTAAACTTATAGAATTGTTCTATAAAGAAAAAAAAGTTCCTATAATATTAATAGGCTCTAAAGATGATATAAGTTTTGCTGATAATATGAAAAGCAAATTAGGAAATATAATTAAAGATGACTTTACAGGCAAATTGAATATAAGAGAGCTTATATCTGTAATAAAACATTCTTATGCTTTAATAGGAGGAGACAGTGCTCCGCTTCATATAGCTAATGCCTGCAATATATATTCTATAGGTATATTCGGAGATACTCTTCCAGCCATTTACGGAGCTAGAGGAAGTAAAGCATTTAATATAGAGGCAAGAGAAAAATACTGCAGTAGTATAAAAAGTTTTCACTGTGAATATATAAAAAAAGGATGTAAAACTATAGACTGCTTGAAAAAATTAGAACCTGAAGAAATTCTACCTATTTTGATTAATATATACAAGGATATAGAGTAAATATTTTTTGACAAATTATAATTGTTTAGGTATATACTTAAAATTTTTAAGTTTGTCAATTTTTTAATTTATAGTATAATCAAAATATGGATTTTAATTTAACAGACGAAGAAATAAAATTTTTGAAATCTTTTCATA
>NZ_CASEGO010000003.1 GCF_949287625.1 uncultured Brachyspira sp.
ATGCTAAATTATATAATATTAATTATTATGCAAATCGTATGTTTTACATGTTGTATAATTTATTATTTTAATATATAAATATGCAGTCTTTTTGCTTCTTTGGGTCACCAAAAGAAGTGGGGGTACGGGGGCTAGTCCCCGCAATCATAAATAAAATTAGTTTTGAAACTAGTCTATTGTAAAAAATAGTTTTTAATGTTAAAATTAAAGTACAAATACTATAAGTTTTTTAGAAATTTAATAAAATTAAAATAAATAAAAGAGGAAGCAATGAGATTTAGATGTTTAAAAAAGGATATAGTTAAATCTATCGGAGTTACAGAAAACGTTGTTGAAGGCAAAGTAATTTATAATATAGAAAGCAATGTACTTTTTCATCTTGCAGGAAATATGCTTACATTAACTGCAACCGACGGCTCTGTTTGGGCTAGAAGCAGAATAATACTCGATGACTGTGAGGGTGAAGGTGCTGTAGCAGTATATGCTAAAAAGATAAGTTCTATATTAAAAGAGATGCCGGACGGACTTATTACTATCAATGTTGAAGAAAATGAAAAAATTAATATAGAGTCTGAAAATGGAAAAACTAAACACTTAATCATAGGAATGAAAACTGATGATTTCCCAGCATATCCTGAGAGCAACGGAGATATAAGCTATATAATGCTTCCTACTAAAGAATTAGTTACTATGATTAATAAAACTATTTCTTCTATAGCTAAAGAACCATTTAAGCCTGCCTTAAGAGGTATATGTTTTGAAAAAACTGATTCAAAATTTCTTGCTGTTGCTACTGACGGCAGAAGAATGGCTGTAATAGAGAGAGAATTTGAAGGAGTAGAAAACGGATCTTTCTCTATAATAATAGAGCCTAAAGTATTAAATGAAATACTTGTTACGGCAAATTATGATGAAGTAGAACAGGTAAAAATGGGAGTAGATGGTCAGCAGGTTTATTTCCAAATAGGAAAATACGATTTTGTATCAAGTCTTATAGAAGGAAAATATCCTAATTTTAGACAGGTTATACCTAAAGAGTTTGCATATAGTTTTAGAGTAAATAAAAATGACTTGCTTGATGCTATAAGAAGAATTGTACCTATGATTAATGATGTGCGTTCAAAAAGAATGATATTGACTGTTTCTGAAGAATCTCTTAAAGTAAAAGGTATAAACCAAGAGATGGGAGAATCTTTAGAAGAGATTGATATAAAATATTCAGGCGAAGAGCATTCTGTTGCTTACAATTATACATACATTCAAGATGTTATAAAACAAATAGATTCTGAAATAGTTACTTTTATGGTTAATAAAGATTCTAGCCCTACTATGGTAAAAGAGATAGAAAGAGAAGATTATTATTACATCATCATGCCTATGAGTATAGGAGAAGAGTAATTCATTTTAAGAGGAAATTCTTATGGAAATTTTGGATTTATCTGTATTGGATAGTGAAGCAAAAAAGCAGATAATAGATTTTTATGATTTACTGCTCAATAAACAAAAAAAGTACACCAAAAATGATTTGAATAAATTTAGCGGAAGTCTAAAAATATTAGAAAAAGATCCATTAGAATTCCAAAAAGAAATAAGAAATGAATGGAAATAATATATTACTTGATACAAATGCAATTATATATTTTCTAAGCGGTAAATTTTTATTAGATAGTGAATATAATGTGTATACATCTATAATATCGGAAATAGAATTACTATGCTATCCAAAAATAACATCGGAAGAAGAAAATGTAATAAAAGATTTTCTTAAAAGTATTGATATTATAAATTTAGATAATTATATTAAAAATGAAACTATTTTAATAAAAAGAGAAATTTCTATAAAACTTCCTGATGCAATTATATTAGCTACTGCAAAAGCAAATAATTTAATTTTATTAACTCAAGATGAAGGTATATTAAAATATAATGGGTATAAAAATATACAAATAAAAAAATGTTTCTAATAATACCTTTTCATTATAATAAAAACACTACTATTTTTAAAACTTTTAATATATAATACTTCTCACTAATAAAATGAAAGGCTTAAATAAAAATGATACTCAAAGAACTTACAATTCGTTCTTTTAGAAATTATAATGAAAATGTATTTGAATTTTCTGATAAAATTAATGTGCTTTACGGACATAACGGATGCGGCAAAACTAATATACTTGAGGCAGTATATATGCTTGGAAACGGTGTGTCATTTAGAACAAGACTTGACAGAGAGCTTGTAAAAAATGGAAATGATAATTATTTTTTAAGAGGCATTTTTAGAGAAGATGAATTAAATTATGATACAAATATAGAAATAGCATATCAAAAAAAAGTAAAGAAGGTATTTCTTGATAAAAAAGAAATTTCATCAAGAAAGGATTTAATAGGAAGGATACTTTATGTTATATTTCTTCCTAATGATACAGATTTAGTTATAGCAGAGCCAAAATTAAGACGCGATTATTTTAATATGCTTATATCAACAATATCTTTGGAATATTTAACTGCATTAATAAAATATAATAAACTCTTAAAAATGAGAAATGTTTGTCTAAGTACAAAACCAAATGAAGCATATATTTATAACAATGATATAGCAAAACTCTCTATTTATATAGCTGGTGAAAATAAAAAATATTCTTCTATTTTAGAAGATAAAATGAATGAAATATATAAAAATATTTTTAATGATGAAAACCCTTATGCAATAAAGTATCAGTCTACAATAGAAGATATATTAAATGAAAATGAATACGTAAAAAAACTAGAAAGCACTTTAAGCGAACAAATAAGAATGCGTACAACATATTTTGGCATACACAGAGCGGAGTATCAATTCTTTTATAAAGACTCACTTTCAAAAAAATTTTCATCTCAGGGAGAGAAGAGAATGTTTACTCTTATAATGAAACTTGCAAGCGAGAAAATATTATCAGAGTATAGAAGGAAATCCCCTATTTTACTTATTGATGATGCTATGCTTGAACTTGATAATACAAGACGCGATAATATACTAGAATACATAAAAACATTAGGACAGGTATTTATTACTGTTACAGAAAAAGAAAAGGTGAAAAATTTTGAAAACGGAAAAGTATTTGATATACCAAATATAAGAGTTTAAAAAACAAAATAAAGGACCTATAAAATGAATAAAAAATATATTGTAAAATATAAATATGCCTTACTTGATTTGCTAGAAGATGAAAATATAAATCTCTCTGATATAGATACAAGTAATATGATTGATATGTCTTACTTATTCCAAGAGAGCAAAAGAAAAAATTTTGAAGGTCTTGAAACTTGGGACGTATCAAATATTACTGACATGAAATATATGTTTAATAATGCTTTATATTTTAATAAAGATTTAACTTCTTGGAATATAGAAAAATTAAAAGAGTTTGATGAAATATTTGATAATTCTTTTAAACATATAAAAACTATTTTAATGTTTTACAATGCATGTAAGGATAAAAAATATAAAAAGAAACTTCAAAGTATGCTTGAATGTCTTGATATAAAAGAAGTTTATACAGAATTAAATAATGATAAAATCAATTATAAGAAAAATAAAGAGTTTATAAAAAAACTTGAAAATGTTTATTATGAAGAATTAAAAGAATTAATTGAAAATAATAAAAATTAAAAAGTTTATTATATACTGAAAATTTTTAAGTTTGTCAACCGTTAACTGCGGCACCTTCCCGCACGGTATTGTTTATTCTTATCAAATGTCAACGCGACTGAACGAAGTGAGGAAGTACCGGAGACGAAGTCCGCCTGTGGTGAGGGTATGCGGCTGATTACCTATTTATTATACCAAATAAGTAATTTACTATACATCTAAAACATATTATGTTGATTACTAATAATACATTATGTTACAAATAAATTATAATTACATTTATAAATAATTAAAATTTTACAAAATATAGTTGTTTAGGTATATATTTAATATATATCTCATATTTAAATTTGCAGTTTTAGTATTTTTATATTTTAAGTATAGTATTAAGCTGTATAAAATCAATTATCTGAAAAAACCAGCTATATTTTCAATAAATCCTGATATTGCATAGAATATAAAAGATGGTATAGCAACTATAATTATAAGTAGAAGTATAAAAATAGGGTATAATATATCATTAAATATTTTACTAAAAATTAATTTTATATTATATATAAATGCTCCGGGATACGCTTTTTTTCCATTATTATTTTTTATGTTTTTATCTGCATTATTTTCTATCAAAAGAGATATAACTTTTTTTTCCATATCAATATCTCTATGCCCATTATTTTTTTTATATGAAATCTTATGAAGGGCAGTATCTCCGTCATTATTTTGTAAATTAATATTTATTCCATTTTTTATAAGCATTTCAAAAATATCATATTCTTCTATTCCTATATTATCTCTAGAAAGTATATAGTGAAGTACACCATTTCCGTCATTATCTTGTATATTAATATTTGCTCCAAGATTTATTAGTGTTTCAATTTTATATTTACTATCTGGAACTCCTATAATTTCACTTGTACGGAATTTAGGTTTACGATGTGAATCGTAGGACTTACTTACATCAAGTATAAGGCTTTTTCCAGAATTATTTTTCTCGTTAATATTTATTCCATTATCTAATAAAACTTTTACGAAATTAGAGAAATTATTAGTGCTTAAAATATGTATATTGTCATACCAGCCATAGTTACTATTCGTTATAGAGTAAGTTATATATTCTTTATTGTTTTCTATATTTTCAATTGTATATTTAAACTCATCAAGATTTTCTGATATTACTGATTGTTCTAATGCGGATTCTTTATTTGTTAGAGCTAAATTTTTAAAATCTTCACTCACTTGAGCATAAGAAATGTACGAACTAATAATAAAGATAATAATGCATAGTGTTTTTTTCATCATAAACCTCTTTTTAATATTAGTTTTTTGATTATACATTATGATGGTATATTTTGTCAATATTGTTTGACAAAGTATAAATATTTCATTATAATAACTTTATGGAATTGAAATCAAATAATAAAAATTTTAATGTGCTTAATGATTATTTTATGCGTTATATGTTTGCCAAAAAGGGACATGAGCATATATTAAAAAATCTTATTAATTCTGTAAGAATAGATGCCAATCAAGAGCCTTTTGAATATATAGAAGTTCTGAATACTTTTAATTTAAAAGAAAATGTTTTTGATAAGGAAAGTATTGCAGATGTTAAAGCTAAAACTAAATCAGGTGAAACTATAATTATAGAAATACAAAGAATAGGTAACCATTCATTTATATATAGAAGTTTATACTATTGGGCTAAGAATTATTTTACAAATTTAAAATCCAAAGATATATATTCAGATTTGACACCTGTAATAAGTATTAATATTTTGGATTTTAATTTGATAAAAGGTATAGATAAACCTCATAGCTGTTATTTTATTAAAGAGTTAGAAACCAATCATATATTAACTAATCATTTAGAGATTCACTTTTTGGAATTGAAAAAATTTAATAGTAATAATAAATTGTGTAAAGATTTATCAGATTGGTTTGAGTTTTTAAATTCAAAAGATAAATTGGAGGATACTATGGAAATATTAGTAAAGAAAAACCCTATAATGAAAGAAGTATATGATGAGTATAATAAATTTGTTAATAGCAATGATTTATATAATGGCTATAGTAATTATGAAAGAGATTATTTTAATGTTCTAATGCTTAATGAAGAGCGTATAAAGGGTATAGAGGAAGGAATGAAAAAAGGTATAGAACAAGGTATAGAACAAGGTATAGAACAAGGTATAGAGCAAGAAAAATATTCTCTAGCTAGAAATATGAAAAATAAAAATATGGATTTAAATCTTATAAGCGAATTAACAGGGCTTAGTATAGAAAAAATAGAAAAATTATGATTAAAAAAATTAGTATAATCAGATATTATTTTTCATCATAAACATTTTTAAAATTTATATTAGTTTTTTTGATTACACAGTATATTGGTATATTTTGTTAATGTGTTTTTTAATTGATTTATCATATACGGTATATTTTAAACAAGTATTATAAAAGCATGATAAAATTTATTTATCTAGTTTCGGCAATACATATATATTATTTTGTTTCAATTTAAAAGCAAATGTAATTATGACTATTGCGAAAATTATAAATATAAACGCCAAAATTAATGTGTATTTATTAGGTTCATTTATAATAGTTCCAGATTTAGTATCATAAAATATTTCTGTTTTTGAATTAACCGATAAATTATTATTTTCTTCTAAATATGAATTGGTAAGCATGATGTTTTTTCCTTCATATATAAAACTGTAAACTACATTTGCAAATTTTCTTTTTTTAATAGTACCGTATTCATAGTGATTTATGCTTTCTATATTGGCATCAATTTTTATTATACTGCTGTTGTTATGATTAAATCTTATATTAAGAAAAATAATCATCAGTGATGAAAATATAAACATTAACCCTACAAAAAAAAGTGTGATTTTATATTTTATTATTTTGTATTTATTATTCATAATTATATATAATAATATATTTTAGTTTTTAAATAAACTATTATTAAGTAAAAAAATTATAATTAATTAATTGATTTTTTATATTCTATAGTATAGTATTTTCGATATTGTAAAATAATTAAATAAGGGGATTAATTTTATGAAAAAGATTTTTTGTTTATTTCTATTATTAATTGGGTTTGTATTTTCTTCATGTTCTTCTTCCGATAATAATAACAATGAAGGCTTATTTATAAATGTAGGGCCTGAACCAAAAACAATAGATCCAATTTTAAATATAGCTGCAGATGCTGCAGTTTATATAGTTCATGCTTTTGAAGGGCTTACTTCTAAAGATAAGAATGGTTTAATAACTGCAGGTGCTGCAGAAAGCTGGGATATAAGCGATGACGGATTTATATATGTATTTCATTTAAGAACTAACGGCAGATGGTCTGACGGTACTCCATTAACTGCAAATGACTTTGTATATTCTTGGCAAAGGGCGGTTGATCCTAAAACAGCAAGCGAATACAGTTATCAATTTGAACCTGTACAAAATGCTATGGCTATTAATGCAGGAAAAATGGCATTGGATACTTTAGGAATAAAAGCTATTGATGATTATACTTTGGAGGTAACTTTAGAAAAACCTACTGCTTATTTCTTGGAATTAACAGCATTTCCTACATTCTACCCAGTAAAAAAGTATATAATAGAACAATACGGAGAAGCTTGGACTATGAATCCTGAAAGTTATATAGGAAAGGTCATTATGTTATGATAGAACGCAATATTGATAATAATATAGTAATGACAAAAAATACGAATTATTGGAATTATTCTTCTTTAGTTCCTGAAAAAATTACTTTTGTACTTATGGATAATGCCGCAGCTTCTGTTGCGGGTATTAAAGAAGGTTCTTTGTATTTTTCTGACAGAGTTCCAGCTCAGGATATTGATACTTTAAGAGCTGAAGGACTTCTTCAATTAGTAAAACGTCTTGGAACATATTATTATGCTGTTAATCATACTAATGATGTTTTAAAAGACGGCAGAGTTAGAAAAGCATTATCACTTGCTATAGACAGAAACTATATAGTATAGTAAAAGCTGGGGTTCCTTCTGGAGCTTTTGTACCTTTTGGATCTCCTGACGTTAATGGAGATTTTAGAGAAGTAGGAGGAGATTATATAAGTGTAAAAGCTGAAGACTATCAAAAGAATGTAGAAGAGGCTAAAAGATTAATGGCAGAAGCAGGATATGCTAATGGAGAAGGGTTTCCAGTACTTCAGTTTTTAGTAGACTCTAATAGAGAGATTCCTACCTTTGAAGCAGTTCAGCATATGTGGAAAGAGCATTTGGGAGTAGACAGTACTATAAGTCAGCAGGAATGGGCAGTATTTTTACAGACTTTATATGCAGATAAAAATTATGTAATAGGAAGAAGCGGCTGGACAGCAGATTATAATGATCCTATGACATTTTTAGGAATGTTTTTAAGCTACAGCTCTCAAAACCATGCTTTATTTACAAATAAGGAATATGACAGTCTTCTTCAAACAGCCATGAATACAATAGATCAAACTATCAGAATGGACGCTATGCATAAAGCAGAAAAAATATTTATGGATAATGATGTTATAATCCCTTTATATTTTTATGCCACTCCTACATTAATAAGCCCTAAATTAAAGGATGTTGTTTTTGACAGCTTAGCTATGCATAAGTTTTTTTATGCCTATATAGAAAAATAATTTTTATATTATAAAAAATTATAAAAATAACTGCAGGAGTAGAAAATTACAACTGCAGTTATTTAATAAAATTCGCTTGATTTAATACTTTCTTTTAATAATATTTTATCTAAAACAAAATTATGATATTTGCATTATTTATAATATAATTTTTTTAGTATTAACTCCGAAATTAATAACGGAGTAATTTAATATGTATGTAGAAAATGTTCATATAAAGAATTTTACTGTATTTAGAGATTGTAAAATAGATTTTTCTAATGGAGTTAACATATTTATTGGAGAGAATGGAACAGGTAAAACACATTTACTTAAAGCTATTTACTGTTTGAATGAAACTTTCTATGAAAGAATAGGTAATAATAAGTATAAAATGTCTGTTGATAAATTACATTATCCATTTAATTACCCTTTTAATTTATTAAATAAATTAAAATATAATGAAATAAAAGATTATATTAAGAATAAAGAAACTGAACTACAGGAATATATTAAGGAATTCAATTTATTGCAAAATAAAGAAGATAGAAAAGAATTAAAAATAAATATTGTAAATAAATTTAATGAATATTTTGATTTTATTACTGATTGGGAAATTGAATTCAATAACGTAGTTATAAAATTATCAAATAATAATACTAAAATAAAAGATAATACCATTTTTTCAAATAATATTTTCTGTATTTATGATAAGAATAATATTAAAGATAATGAGAGTTTATTTGATGATAATGAATATATATTTAAAAATAAAAAAATTACATATATACCTTGTAAAGATATTTTAACTAATTCAAAAGGTTTTGTCTCATTATATAATAAAAGGGAGGTATCTTTTGAATCTGTATATTATGATGTTTTAAATAAGGCTTTTGTACCTCAATTAAGAGAAATATCTTTTCATATGCAAGAAATCACTGAAAAAATAGAAAATGCAATAGGCGGAATTGTTATTCAAAAAGATGAGGTATTTTTTATTAAGTATAAAGATTTTGGAGAAGTGCAGTTTACAATGGCGGCTGAAGGACATAAAAAACTTGCTTTGCTTTGGCTTCTTATAAAAAATGGAGAGATAGATAAGGATACTATACTTCTTTTTGATGAACCAGAATCAAATCTTAATCCTAAACTTACAAGAGTTTTGGTTGATATATTATTAAGTTTATCAAGGATAGGAGTGCAGATATTTTTGGCTACTCATAATAATTTTATTATAGAAGATTTTGAATTACAAAGAAGAGAAAATGATAAAATTAAATTTCATTCTTTTTATTTTGATAATGATAAAAATAAAGGTGTATTAGTTGAGAGCAATGAATATTTAAATAATATACAACATAATTCAATAGAGGATAAGTTTGAAGAACAGCATTTGCAGTCTATAGAAAATGCATTTAAAAAGTAATTAATTATTTATGGAAGTATTTGAAGAAAAAAGCAATTTTAAAATGACTTATAATGATAATTCCGTAATTGTCAGAAAAATAGATGATGAAAAATTAAATTATAGCTATTGTATGAAGAATGTTGATTTTATTGTATATGTTAATGATATAATTATTTTTATTGAAGTAAAAAATTATAATAAAAAATATTTGGAACTTGAAACAGAAGAAGAAAAAAATAATTTCTTTTCAAAATTTGTGTATAGAAAACAAGAAGATGGATATTCTTATACTTATGATTGTATACAAAAAGCAAGAGATACTTTTATAAGAGAATATTCATCAAATAAATTAGGTTTAAATATATATTATTATGTTATTGTTTCTATGCCTAGCAGTATTCCAAAATTTGTATTAAGAAATATGCGTAAAGGGTTGGAACATAATTTACCTATTTTTTCAAATATTAATAAGTCATTATATAACAATCAGTTTATATATACTTCTAATGTTTTAACAGAATATTCTTGGAATAGTTATATGAAAAACATATTAGGTATTGAAGTTAATTTTTATTAGAAAATATTATTTGAAATTAACATAATAATAAAATTCGCTTGATTTAATAATAATTTATGATAATGTTATAGCGATTTTATTATATTTTAATAAAAAATAAAAATTAGAGGATTATATGAACACTAAATACATATTTGTAACAGGCGGTGTTGTATCTGGTTTAGGTAAGGGTATAACAGCAGCTTCACTAGGAAGACTTTTAAAGGCTAGGGGATTAAGCGTAACTATACAAAAATTTGACCCGTATATAAATGTAGATCCCGGCACTATGAGTCCTTTTCAGCATGGTGAAGTTTTTGTTACTGATGACGGAGCGGAAACTGATTTGGATATTGGGCATTATGAGAGATTTATAGATGAAAATTTAAATAAATACAGCAATGTTACTACTGGTAAAATATATCAGCATGTTATAAATATGGAAAGAGAAGGTAAATACCTTGGAGAGACTGTTCAGGTTATACCTCATATTACTAATGAAATAAAAAGAAGAATATACAGAGAAAATGATACTAAAAAAACAGATATAGTGATTACCGAAATAGGGGGTACTATTGGAGATATAGAATCCCTTCCATATATAGAAGCTATAAGACAGGTAAAAACACAGTTAGGTCAGGATAATGTACTTTATATACATGTAACTTTAATACCTTTTATAAAATCTTCAGAAGAAATCAAGACTAAACCTACTCAGCATAGCGTTAAAGAACTTATGCAAAGCGGTATTATACCAGATATTATAGTTTGCCGAACTAGTCAGCATTTGCAGGAATCGCATAAAAAAAAGATAGCATTATTCTGCAATGTACCTAAAGATAATGTATTTGAAAACTTTGATGAGCCAAATATATACGGAGTGCCTTTAATGCTTGAAGCTCAGGGGCTTTCTGATGTTGTATGCAGGCATTTTAAATTAGAAACTGCTAAAATAGATTTAACTAATTGGACTGATTTGGTATGTAAGCAAAAAAATATAGCTATACAGAATGATAAAGTAAAGATTGCTATAGTGGGAAAATATGTTTCTATGAAAGATGCTTATATTTCTTTAACAGAAGCATTAAATCATGGCGGAATATATAATGATATTAATGTTGATATAGATTGGATATCCGCTGAGGATTTGGAAGATGTTGAAGATATATCAAAATATTTTAAAGGTGTTCATGGACTTATTATACCGGGAGGATTTGGAGAGAGAGGTATTGAAGGTAAAATAGAAGCTATTAAATATGCTAGAGAAAATAAAATACCTTATTTCGGAATATGTTTGGGTATGCAGCTTATGAGTGTAGAGTTTGCAAGAAATGTATTAAAACTTGAAGATGCTAATACTATAGAAGTTAATGAAAATGTAAAAAATCCTATTATTACGCTTATGGAAGAACAGAAAAAAAATATATTAAAAGGCGGTACAATGCGTCTTGGTGCTTTTGAGTGTGATATAAAAGAAGGAAGTTTGGCTCATAAATTATACGGAAAAACATCAATAAGCGAAAGACATAGACATAGATATGAGTTCAATAATGCCTATATTGATAAAATGGAGAAAGCTGGATTTATTATCACAGGAAAATTAAAAAATGGAAATCTGGCTGAAATAGCAGAAGTTAAAGATCACCCTTATATGATAGGTGTTCAGTTCCACCCAGAATTAAAATCAAGAATTACTAATCCGCATCCTTTGTTTGTAGGATTTATAGAAGCAGCCAAAAAATTTAGAAAGTAAAGATTAATATTTTTATAAATTGGCATGCTTATAATTGGCATGCCATTTTTATATTACGGCAGCCTGACATGTAATTTTTTTAATATATACTGGAACGATTTCATTTTGTCAACTAATGTACATTATATAGAATTATCAACTTTTTTGCCGCACAAAAAAGTTGCAAAAAACGCAATTGCTAGAATTTTATATTTTAAAAATATGTATTAGATGTATGGTAATACTCGAAATTTAGGCTAAAAATGCAGTTCTTTTGGTTCTTTTATACCAATAAAAGAACTTGGGTGCGGGGCAAAGCTCTGCAAATATTTAAATCAAAAAAATTAATTTTTGACAAATTATATTTGTTTAGGTATATCATTTGATGAATATATTATGTATAGTAGAAAAATATTAATGATGAGATTAAAATTATAAAAGCAGGTTATTGATATTATTTAACTAATAGGAGTTAATATAAAACTCCTATTAGATTTTTTATTATAATAGATTAATATATTATATAAGCACCCTGAAATATTTCATTAAATTTGTTTTTAAATTCTTCTGTTTGAGTAACTTTAATGATATCCTGAGCCCATTTAGAATTCTCATTTCCTTCATTTACAACTAATCCTGTAGGGAAATTATTGTATTCTCCGTCTTCCACTATATATGAATGAGCATCAAAACCAGCATTTTTCATAACGCTTGAAAATGTTATAGTAGCATCAGCATCTGCATAAGAACCAGCTGTTGATGTAGTTTCTACTTCTAAGAATTTTATATTTTTTGGATTTTCTTTTATATCAAGCATAGTATAAAATTCTCCTGTTTTTTCTCCCAATTTTAAAAGACCTAATTTTTCAAGGAATCTAAGTCCTCTGTCCATATTGCTTGGATCATTAGATATGGTAATTGTAGCTCCGTCAGGTATTTCTTCCAATGTTTTATGTTTTGATGAATATAGAGCATTTAAAGATGCATATTTAAATCCATCAACTAAAACTAAATGTGAGTTATTAGCCTTATTAAAAGTATCTATCCAAGGTTTATGATTTAGTATTAGACCATCAATCTCATTAGCACTTAAAGCCAAAGCAGGCAAATTATTTCCGTCAAATACTTTGACTTCCATTTTATAGCCTTCTTTTTCCATTAGTCTTTTAATTTCTTCCACTGCTTCAGCATTTAAAGCCATACATCCTATTACTATAGTATCATTTGATGAAGATGATGCTTTGTTAGAGCAAGATGCCATTAATAAAATGAGCATCATTGATAAAATTGATATTATTTTTCCTTTCATTTTTTCTCCTTTTTTTATTTTATTATTCTCTTTCGGCGATTCCGCCTATATAGCCATTATCATCGTAGTTTTGATTCATTTTTATTTCTAATAAATCGGATAAATTATTTTTTTCAAGTTTTTCTTTAATGATTTTTTTATGTTTATTTCGTTCAAGAGGATTTATAGTTTTAATTAATCCGTCAAATACATTTAAAAATATTCTATAAGGCATTCCAACTCCCATTTCATCGTCTTTCCAGCCAGCCATCATTCTTGTACCAGAACACATCATAGACATATTAAAGCATCCATTTTCATAAGGATAAGAAGTACATTCCTCACAAAGTGCCTGCATACCAGATAATTTTATATTATTAGCATGTCCGTAATGATAGGCATATCCATGAGCTAAACGCATAGCCTGATATGGTTTGCATACAAATATAACAATATCAGGTTCTTCTTTATAATCTTTTAAAGGCATAATTGCTACTCCGAAAATTTTATGCTCACAATAAACCATATTTCTTGACATCTTTCTGCTTACGCCTAAATCTCTGTATGTTCCAGCCTTTACTCTCCTTACTCCAGATACAGTTTCAGGAAGTACACTTTGAAATCCAAGAGCAACAGCACCTCCTGAACATGCATTATGTCCTTTATGTATTTTTAATTTTCTTCCTTCGCTTGCTCGGCTTACAAACCTGCAGTAAGATGTTTTATTTTTTGTTTCTTCAGCATCTAGTTTATTATATTCATCTTCTGTAAATATGAATTTTATTCCTACTGGACATCTTTCTAATTCTAATATGCTGTTAAGTATTTTATCCATTTCTTCTAAATTCATAAATATATCCTTTAAATTAATTTTTTATATATAAAATCGCCTATATATTGTGCTATATTTACAAATAAAAACATAATAAATACAGAAAAATATAGTATTGTATTATTAAAACTCTGATATCCGTAAGTCAATGCTACAGCACCGAGTCCGCCTCCCCCTACTGCACCTGCTATAGTAGTTGCCGCAATATAATTAACTGCAGCCATAGTAACAACTGATACTATAGAAGGTATTGATTCTCTGATAATTACTCCAAACATTATTTGAATATTTGTAGCTCCGAATGATTTTGCTGCCTCTATTAACTGCTTATCAACTTTAATAAAACTGCTTTCAAGTAATCTTGCTATAAATGCCGTTGCTGTAATTGATAATGGAAGTATTACAGCCTTTTCTCCTATAGTTGTTCCTATTATAAGACGCGTAAAAGGAGATATGGCAACTATTAGTATTAATATTGGAAATGATCTTATAGTATTAACTATAAAACTTAATACATTATAGAATTTCTTTTTATAATTAAGTCCGTTGGGACCGTACATTGTTAATAAAACCGCTATTATAAATCCCAATACAAATCCTATTAATATAGTAAAAAATACTATTCTAATTGTTACTATTGTAGAAGGCAGTATTAGTTTTACGAAGTAATTTATATATTTATCCAATTTATTCTCCTAACACTTTATAATTTTCTATATTGATAGATTTTAAATATTCTTCAACTTTTTTTAAATCATTACTATTTATAACATTTATTATAACTTTTCCTATTATGCAGTTTTTATAATCTTCCATAATAAAGTCTATTATATTTACATTAAATTTTCTTATTAATTTTTCTATAATATTATTTGAATCATCTTTTTTATACATAATTTCAATATTTTTACCAGAATTAGGGAGTAAAATCCTATTATCTCCTAGTATATTGATAAGAGAAGCAGGCTGATTAATAAATATTTCTTCAACAATACCTTTGTCTTTTACAATACCATCTTCTATTATAGCCATATCATCACATATAGATTTTACTACATTCATCTGATGTGTAACCAATACTATTGTGATCCCCATAGATTTATTTATATTATTCAAAAGCTCCATAATTGCTTCAGAATTTTTAGGATCTAATGCTGAAGTAGCTTCATCAGATAATAATATTTTAGGATTCATAGACAATGCTCTTGCAATAGCAACTCTTTGTTTTTGTCCTCCAGAAAGATCTCTTGCAAGATTATTTATTTTTTCATACATTCCTACAACATCTATTAAATATCTGACACGCTCATCTATTTCTTTTTTATTATAATGCCAGCATTGCATAGGAAATGCTATATTATCATATACGCTTGCCCTTGTAATTAGTGAAAAATGCTGGAATATCATTCCTACATCTCTTCTAAACATTCTCAATTCTTTTTCATTAAGTTTTTTTATATCAATTCCATTTACTTCTAAATATCCAGAATCATATTTTTCTAATCCATTTATACATCTTAGTAAAGTAGATTTTCCTGCACCGCTTCTTCCTATTATGCCGAAAATTTTACCTTTATCTATATCAAGATCTATTCCTTTTAATATTTCTATATTGTTATATTGTTTTTTTAATGCTGCTATTTTGATCATAATACTAGTTTTATTTATTGAATTAATTATTAAGATTTTATTGGATTTATTTAAATAAACACACGGTTTAATGAATTAATTATTCTGGGGAAAATAATAATCTTTAAAAAAGAAGAAAAAAATATTAAAAATCATATACTCTATTATAGCATAGTAAAATAAAAAATCAATTGATTTTAATGTGATATACTATTTAAAATCTTTATAGAGCATACTTGGCTGAACATCAGTATTATTTTGATATTTACTGCTGGTATATTCTTCATATTCTCCATCTATAGTGTGATAATAAAGCTGAGCTATCTCTACATTTGGATATATTATAATAGGCTTTATGCAGAATATTTCCAAAGTCCAATATCCAGCAAAACCTACATCGCCGAAACCAGCTGTAATATGAATAAATATTCCAAGTCTCCCTATAGATGAACGTCCTTCTATCATAGGTACATATTTTTTTGTTTTTGTATATTCAAGGGTGCGTCCAAGATACAATTCATTAGGTTTTAATTCATATCCGCTTTCTGGTATTATTATTTCTTTTGTTTCGCTTAGTTTTTTCATATCAAGAACTTTATCTTTATATACTAAGAGTTTATTATGCAGTCTTACATTATAACTGTTTGAATTTAATTGTTTTCTATTGAATGGTTCTATTATTATATCTTCACCTATATTTTTTTCTATTTGAAGCCCAGACAAAATCATCTATCTTTATCCTGTTTTGTTGTTATATTTTTATTTAAGAAATTATAATTATTTTCTTTATTTTTCGGTATTATTATAGTATAATTTACCAACTAAAATAAAACGAGGGAGTTATTAATGATATCTATAAATTATAAAAATGTGTTATCTTTTTTAAGAGAACATGAATTGGAATATTTATCTGACTTTGCAAAATATGCTAATGAACTTTTAGAAAATAAAAAAGGTGCTGGCAATGATTTTTTAGGCTGGGTTAACTTACCTGCAGAAGCCTTAAAAATGGTTAGTGAAATCGATAACTTAGCTAAAGAAATAAGAGAGAATGCTGAAGTATTGGTTTCAGTTGGTATAGGCGGTTCTTATTTGGGAGGTAAAGCTGTAATTGAATCATTTTTAAATCCTTTTGCTCAGGCTAAAAAAGGAAATACTCAGGTAGTATATGCCGGACACAATATGAACGGTGAATATTTTAAACATTTACTTGATTATTTGGAAGGCAAAGATTTTTATATTAATGTAATATCTAAAAGCGGTACTACAACTGAACCTGCTATAGCTTTTAGAATGCTTAAAGAATATGCTGAAAAAAGATACGGAAAAGAAGGAGCAGCTAAAAGAATAATAGCTACTACTGATAAGGCTAAAGGAGCTTTAAAAACATTATCCAATGAAAATAAATACAGAACTTTTGTTATACCTGATGATGTAGGCGGAAGATATTCTGTACTTACTCCAGTAGGGCTTATACCTATTGCAGTTGCTGGTATAAATATAGAAGAGTTTGTGAAAGGTTTTGATGCTATGGCTAAATTAACTAAAGAAATGGATTATAAGAAAAATCCTTCTATGTTGTATGCTATGCTTAGAAATGCACTTTATACTAAAGGATACAGCACAGAAATAATGGTTAATTATATACCTAGAATGCATTATATATCAGAATGGTGGAAACAATTATACGGAGAAAGTGAAGGTAAAGATAAAAAAGGCATATTTCCTGCTTCTGTTGATTTTTCTACCGATTTGCACTCTTTAGGTCAGTTTATACAAGACGGTAAAAGAGGATTATTTGAAACTGTTATAAGAGTTGATAAAGAAGATATTGATTTAAAAATACAAAAAGAAGCATCAGATTTGGACGGACTTAATTATTTAGACGGAAAGTCTTTGCATGAAATAAATAAATCAGCATTGGAAGCTACAGTATTAGCCCATGTTGACGGAGGCGTACCAAATATAATAGTAGATATTGATAAAATTACTCCTTTCACTATCGGAGAGCTTTTGTATTTCTTTGAAAAAGCATGCGGTATATCAGGTTATATGCTTGGTGTTAATCCATTTGATCAGCCCGGTGTAGAAGAGTATAAGAAAAATATGTTTGCTATGCTTGGTAAAAAAGGCTATGAGGAGATGGGTAAAACTCTAAGAGCAAGATTAGAAAAATAATAATATTTAATTGTATTATAAAAGAAAAGAGGCTTTAATATACTAAAGCCTCTTTTTATTTGTTAAAATAACTCTTTAATAATATCAGGATATTTCACTATTTCTATTTTTTTATTTTCTGGAGTATTATCAAATTCTGTTGTATGTACTTTTATAGGATTTATCTGCCTTCTTATATATTCTATAACACTATTTGAAACAAATACATCTTTTTTTATATTTATAACTATAAAAGGAACTTTGAATCCTCTTGTATGGAAAAGTTCTACTTGTTCTAAAGATGTATGTATGACATTAGAATCATACTCTATAATAGGTATTATATGCACTTCATTTTCTTTTTCTATATCAAGTATCAAGTCCATAAAGTTATAGTTTTCTTTTATAGGGCAATATAAAGATAATGATTCAAAAACCATATAATCATAAATATTTTTATTTTCATCTATTAAATCGGTAATATCTCTTTCATCAATTTTTGTATTAATGCTATGCATAGGAGATATATTGCCGTTTGTGGCATAAGAAACAAATATTTCCGAAGCCTTTAGATTAGTAGTATTTTTTATATATTCGCAGTCAAATAATTTATTGTCTCTTACTTCCATAACAAAAGGTTTGTAATAGCATACTTTTTTGTCAAACATTTTTAATGATGATATTATATGAGAGGAAAGATAAGTTTTTCCTACATGGCTTTTATCAGATATAATGCAAAATATTTTCATCAAACACCCTTAAAATTAAATATATTTTAAATATCTTTAACTGAAGCTTTTATTTTATATTTAATTTTCTCTCCCGCTTTTAATGAGATTTTTTTGCAGCATACTATTGTAGAGTTTTGATAATTCATTTCAAGTTTATCAACAGCATCAGATATAGTATAGTTAGGCATATATAAGAATGCGGTTTCTTCATTACTTTCTATCATTACATTTATTTTTATGTATCCTTCATCAGCCATAGCAAAAGAACTGCCTATATACTCACCAATATCAGAAAGATTATTTGATATTCTTTTTTCACCGCCTATATAATATCTGTCTTTTTCTTGTCCTGCAAGAAGTGTTATATTATTTTCTAATGCATATATAAACTCTGTATCTTCATTAGATTTATTTTCCATAATAACATCAAGAGAGAAAGTACCGTCATTATTTATTATATATCTTTTTATCAAATGAATATCTTTACCATTAACTTTTGAAGTTTTTTCAAAAGAAACTGTAGCATAGTCTTTATTAATAAGATTTTCTAGTATATTATAATACTCTTCATAAAATGATGCATTCTCTTCATATTTTAGTAATTGGAATTCTTCTGCAGTAGGCATTTTATTTAAGAAGTGATCTACACCGAAAACTTTTTCATTTTTATCAAATACCAAATATTTAGCTGTTTTTTCATCAGCTTTTTTTGCTATTTCATGTATAGATACATGTTCATTACCATTATTATTAGTATCTGCATTCTTCATGGCAGCTATGTGATAGGCTTCTTTTCTTCTTTTCAGACAATCTATTAAATTGATAGGATTTTCTTTTTTTATATCCCATTCTATTACAGAACCGCTCAAAGAATGCAAAATGAAATCGGCACTTTCTGATGAGATCATAACTTCATCTCTTCCGTCCATATCAAAATCCATATTATGACTTAGGAAATGTTTTCTTCCATATACTTTTTCTAAAGATATAGTAGTTGCCTTTATTAGATTGGCATATGTTTCATGTCTTAAATTATTTAAATATAGTCCTCCGAATGTACCATGCCAATAAGGGCAGTTGCATTGTCCTTTTAATAAATAGTTTAAAGCAATTTCTTTTTCTTTATAGTTGGATTCTGTAATTTCGCCTATAAGATTGGAAGTGAATATCATTCTTTTATTCATTCTGTTGCTTTCAGAATATTTATAAAAATAATTTCTCCAAAATCCGCCTCTCATAAATCTGCTTATTATTTCATTATTCTCATCTTTTTTAAGCTCTTCCTGTTTTTTATGGAATTCATACTGAGTTTCAGCAGGAAGTACCCAAGTAAGCATTTCTTCATAAGAACCTGTAGGTATATATATTTTTGAAACAGGTGCATGACGCTCCATATATTCACTGTATGTTGTTGTTATGATAGTATCTTTTTCTTTTGTAAGTGCTTCAAAGAATTTTTCAAGCCATTTATCTTCATATACCCATTTTTGAGTACCAGGCCAATCTCCGTATTTTTCTCCGTCATCGTGCAAAACTACAACTCTGTTTCCCTCTTCTGTGGCTATTGATTTTAAATACTCAATAGATTTTTCTACATCTCTGAAAGGTATAAGGTAGCGAAGTTCCTGTGATATAGGAAATATATTTAATTTATAACTTTCATTATCAGTAATAAAATAGCCGAACATATTTTTTGTGTCTATTCCTGTAGTCAAAAACTGAGAATCATCAAGCATTATGTATTTAATGCCGTTTTTGGCTAAATTTTTAACTAATGTAGGCTCCCATACTCTTTCAGCAAGCCAAGCTCCTTTCGGAGTTAAATTAAATTTATCTTCTATATATCCATTTAATCTTTTTATCTGTATATCTTTATCTTTATCAGGTATTGAAGGCATTATAGGCTCATAGAAACCGCCGCTTTGAAGTTCTATTCTATTATCATCTGCCAATTTTTTTAATGCTTCTATATGTTCTGGGTGATGTTTTTCTATCCATTCTAATAGACAGCCTGTATAGTGAAAATTAAATTTTATATCTTTATATTTTGTGAGTATATCTAAAAAAGGTTTATATGCTTTTTGGTATGTATTTTCAAATACAAAGTCAAAATTACCTACTGGCTGATGATTATGATTGCCTAGTATTAAGTTAATAGTTTTCATTATTATGCCCTGCCTGATTAAAAATTTATTACTTATAATTTCGTAATAATAGAAATTTTAATTAACATAATTCTATACTAAATAAGTCTTTTTGTAAAGGTGCCATTATATTTATAGTATTACTCTAAATGCACAGGAGCCAGAGATATTGCATTTAATTATTCCTTATCTTTTTGAAGTAAACAAACGGTGTGTCATAATTTAAAGCTGAATGTATGCGTTTATAATTCCAATAATTATTATATTTTCTTAATTTTTGATTTGCCTTATCTAAAGTTAATTCTATCGTACAATAATCATAAAATTCTTTTTGATCTCGGTTATGTGTACTTTCCACAACACCATTGTACCAAGGACTAGCAATTGGGCTATAAACTCTTTTGATGTGTTTATTTTTACAAAAATTATCTAGCGGATGCTCTGTTTCAAAAAAATGTTTACGATAGGTGAATTCTGTACCATTATCAGTCTGTATACAATGAACTCTAAAAGGAAAATAGCCTATCATTCTTTTGATAAAATCTATTGTACTATCTGGTGTTTTTTCGCTATACAAATACCTAAAAGTTATTCTTGCACGAAGTGTGCCTTGGCAAGCTAAATCAACAGCAGTTAGCTGATAATAGCGTATCTCACCAAAAAAAGCATACGACGAAGTCCGCAGAGCGTTGTGTTTATTTGAACCTTTTCCCCTGCTTCTTTTATATAAAAAGCATGCTTTCCTTTATGTTTCTTTCTTATTTTCCTTTTTTTCTTTTGATACAAATTATATTCTTTTAATATAGTTTCAATGGCAGTAGTACCTATTTTTATATTTTCTTTTTCTAAGAATTTCTTTATTTTTGTTTTACCATATTTATATTTCTTTCGTATTTCAACAATTTTATTAATAATCTTTTTATTTTTTAATTTATGAGGAATATTTTTAGGTTTCCTGCTCTTATTTTCTATACTATCTGTTTCTTCTAATTTTTTCTTCCAATAGTAATAAGTTCTAATACTAATATTAAATTTTAAAGCCTGAACTTTTTTATTTTTAACTTTATTGATAATCTCTACTATCTTTTTTTTCTGATTTGTATTATATTGTTTCATAGGTATTCCTTTTTGTTTATTTGTGCTTATTTAAATTATAAGGAATACTTTCTTTTTTTAAACTAAAAGTGTGCAATATCTATAGCACTTAAACAATAGTATTACTCTAAACAGTATTGACTTTATTTTTTTATGCTTTAAAATATACGATTATCAAAAATGAGCTATTTTTAAAAAATAATGTTTTTGATAAAATTTATTATTTAGGGAATTTTTTATGTGCGGAATAGTTGGATATGTAGGACATAATGATAACGCTATTGATATATTAATGGAAGGGCTTTCATCTTTGGAGTATAGGGGATATGATTCTGCTGGCATATCTATAGTTGATTCAAAAAATGATATTATTACTTTTAAGGCTGAAGGAAAACTTGAGAATTTGAGACATATTGTTCAAGATAATATATCATCAAATATAGGAATAGGACATACTAGATGGGCAACGCATGGAGCACCTTCTGATATTAATGCCCACCCTCATTTTACAGAAAGGCTTTCTCTTGTTCATAACGGTATTATAGAAAATTATAAAGATATTAAAAAAGACTTAATAGCTAAAGGATATAAATTTCTTTCTGAAACTGATACTGAAGCAGCTGCAAATTTAATAGATTCATTATATGAAGGAGATCCTTTAACAGCTATAAAAAAAGCAGTTAACATAATAGAAGGGTCTTATGCTTTTGCTATAATATTTAAAGATGATATTAATAAAGTATATGCTGTAAGAAAGTCAGCCCCTTTAATAGCTGCATTGGGCCATAATGAAAACTTTTTAGCTTCCGATATACCAGCAATATTGAAATACACTAATAAATATATATTAATAGAAGAAAATAATATTGCCGTTTTAGAGAAAAATAAAATAACTATATATGATAAAAACTTAAAAGAAACTGACTATAAAATACTTGAGGCTAATTGGACTGTAGAGCAGGCAGAGAAATGCGGATATGATCATTTTATGCTTAAAGAAATTAATGAGCAGCCTAAAGCACTTCTTGATACTATAGAGCCTAGAATAGTTCAGGGTATTCCAGATTTTGAAAGAGACGGTATTACTGATAAAAATTTTTGGAAGTTTTTTGACAGAGTTTATATAGTAGGCTGCGGTACTTCTATGCATGCTGCTATGATAGGAAAAAGACTTATAGAAGATAATTGCAGAATACCTGTAGAATGCGAAATAGCTTCTGAGTTCAGATATAAAAATCCAATACTCACAGAAAAAACTTTATCAATATTTATATCACAGTCTGGAGAAACTGCTGATACTTTGGCGGCTTTGAATTTGGTTAAAGAAAAAGGATACAAAACTTTAGCTATAGTAAATGTTAATGGCTCTTCCATTGCTAGGAATGCTGATTATGTTATATACACTTATGCAGGACCTGAAATATCTGTAGCTTCAACAAAGGCTTATTCTGTACAAATGGCTGTAATGTACTTGATAACTTTTAAGATAATATTAGAGAGAAAAATAAAAGATGATGATTATATAAAACTTCTTATAAAAAATTTGCTTAATACTATAGACTCTATAAAAGATGTGCTTAATATGAGCAGTGCTATAAAAGATTTATGTATAGATTATAAAGAAGCTAGCAGTATATTTTTTATAGGCAGAGATTTGGATTATTATCAGGTTATGGAAGGGGCTTTAAAAATGAAAGAGATTAGCTATATTCACTGCGAGGCATATGCAGGAGGCGAGCTTAAACATGGTGCTATATCTCTTATAACTGATAATACTCCAGTTGTAGCATTAGCTATACAAGAGAAAATATTAAGTAAAATGATAAGCAATACAAAAGAGGTAATATCTAGGGGAGCTAATGTGCTTTTATTTGCCAAAGAAGGTATTGATATAGATAAAGATGCCTACAGAAAAATATTATATCTTCCTAAAGTAGAGGATATGTTTATGCCTATAGTTTCTATAGCAGCATTACAATTATTAGCCTATCATACTGCTGTTATGAGGGGATGTGATGTAGACAAGCCTAGAAATTTGGCTAAGAGTGTAACAGTTGAATAGTGTTTATATGTTTTAATTTAGTATATACCTAAACAACTATAGTTTGTCAATTTTTAGTTATTTGTAAATGTAATTATTATTTATAAATAGTATAAAGTATTATTAGTATTAATAAAATATGTTTTAAATGTATTGTAATGACTATATTTTAGTTAAAAAATGCAGTCCTTTTGCTTCTTTGGGTCACCAAAAGAAGTTGGGGTGTGGGGGCAAAGCCACCACAAACAATAAATTTAAAAAACTAACTTTTGACAAACTTAAAAATTTTTGGTATATACCTAAACAACTATAGTTTGTTAATTTTTAGTTGTTAATAAATGTAATTATAAGTTATAAATAACATAAAGCATTATTAGTTGTTAATAAAATAAGTTTTAAATGTAAAATAAATAATTTATTTTTTATAATAATAGGTAATCAACCGTATACCATTATGGTGTTCCTCACTTCGTTCGGTCGCGTTGACATTTGATAAGAATAAACAATACCGTGCAGGAAGGTGTAGCTGCTCGCTGTTGACAAACTTAAGAATTTTCAGTATATTAGTTATGATTATTCAATAATCGATTAGTTATAGGATTATAATAAATGAAAGAATTTTTTAAAAAAAATTATATAAAATTAATACTTGTATCTATAATTATTTTTTCATTTATTATGAATATTATATTATCTTTTTCTATAATTCCAATAAGAAGTACTTACGATGATTTTCAGCATTTTTATGATATGTACAGATGGTATGAAAAAAAATCATTACCTTTAACAAGCACTAGATTTGAATTATCTGATACTTATAAAGAAGAGTTTATAACTCCAAGAGTACCGGGCGGAGATTATTATATATTTTATATTTTATGTTATAAATTAGGTAATGAGAATGTATATACAGCTAAGATTATTAATTATTTTTTCAGTCTTTTTATAATATCATTGTTTTTATTTTGGCTTTATAAAAAATTAGGTTTATTTGTTTGTTCTTTTATGTCTCCTCTTATTTTACTTAATGGTTATTTAGTAAAAGCTATGACTAATTTTTGGAATCCTAATATATCATTAATTTTTAGTTTTATATTTTTTATTCTACTCTATGAATATATAGATAAAAAATCCAGTAAAAAAACAGTAATATCTTCTATATTTATTTTTCCAGTATTAGCTGTTGCGGCACAAGGTCATTTTGCTTCATTTTTCTCTGTTGTACCTACTATGATATTTTATTTAATTATAACTTATAAAAATACAATTAAATATTTGAAATATTGGATTTTAGGAGTTTTTTTGTCATTTTTAGAATATTTACCTTACTTAATATCAGAAATTAATAATGGATTTTATAATACTAAATTAATGTTTTTAAAAGGATCAGATACTGGAAGAATCATTATTGCAAAAATACAGGCATTATTTTTCTTTCCTACAAATGAAATGTCTTCTCATTATTTAAAAGGTTTTAATAATATTATAGGATTCTGGATTTCATCACCATCTTATATATACGGCTTGATATTTTTAATTCTTAATCTTGTGTTTTCTTTTTACTGTTTAATTAATATGTTTTATTTTGTATTTAATCTTAGGTATAAAGGAAAAACAGATAATGAAAACATATTTTTAGAGATATCAAAATTTTTTATTTTATCAATATTTATAACACTTTTATGTTTTTTTATCTTCAAATTTGGAGAGGGTTATTTTCATTATTTTTACGGACTTTTTGCTGTATGTTATGCTCCTATTATATTATTTTTTGTTCAGAAAGAAAATTTTATTATTAATACTAAGAAAATATTTTTTGGTTTATCTATTTTTTTGGTATTAAATGCAGCAGCTATGTTTGGAAGTATTGAAAGATATGTAGTAAAATTTGAAAAAGATTTGTCTGTGATACATAATAAAAATATAGAGCTTTTTTTGAATGAACATAAATAATTAATTTTTACATATGAATTTTATTTGACTTTATTATAGCTATATTATATTATACTAGTAATAGTAATCATGAATTTTAAGGAGATATAATAATGAAAAAGCTATTTATTATATTATTTGCAGGTATATTATTTCTTTCCTGCTCAAATAATTCATCTAATTCATCTTCAAATGGTGAAAAAATGTTTAAAATAGGCATACTCCAGTTAGTGGAGCATAATGCTTTGGATCAGGCCAATAAGGGTTTTGTAGACGGATTAAAAGAAGCAGGTTATGAAGACGGTAAAAATATTACTATAGATTATCAGAATGCTCAGGGTGAACAGGCAAACTGTATTACAATATCGCAAAAATTTGTTAATGATAAAGCAGATTTAATTCTTGCCATAGCAACACCTGCAGCACAGGCGGCAGCAAATACAACAAAAGATATACCTATACTTGTAACAGCAGTAACAGACCCAGCAGATTCAAAATTGGTTGATAATAATAATGTACCAGGAGGCAATGTTACTGGAACTTCAGACTTAACACCAGTAAAAGAACAAATGGATTTATTGAAAAAATTAGTTCCTTCAGTACAGAGGGTAGCATTTTTATATAATTCAAGCGAACAAAACTCTAAATTCCAAGTAGATATGGCAAAATTAAAAGCAGATGAAATGGGTATATCATATATAGATGCTACTATAACAAATCCTAATGATATACAGCAGGTAGTTCAAAGTTTGGTAGGAAAAGTAGATGCTATTTACGCTCCTACAGATAATATGGTAGCTGCTGGTATGGCTAATGTTATATCTATTACAGAACCTGCTAAAATACCAGTAATATGCGGAGAGGCTGGCATGCTTGAAGCCGGCGGACTTGCTACTTATGGTATAGATTATTATGAACTTGGAAAACTTACAGGAAGACAGGCAGTAAGAATATTAAAAGGTGAGGCTTTACCTGCTTCTATGCCTATAGAATATATACAAAATCCAGTATTAGAAGTAAATACTAATGCAGCACAAAAACTAGGTGTAACAATACCAGCTGATTTACAGTAAGATATTTAATTTTTATATAAAAAAGCCTGTATAAATATTATATGGGCTTTTTATTTTTGATATTTATGAATAATATAAAGATAACAATACAATATGACGGTACAGATTTTTACGGCTGGCAGATACAGCCGAATTTGAGAACAGTACAGGGAGAAATATATAAAGCTGTTCAAAAAATATATGGAGAAAAAATTACAATATACGGCTGCGGCAGAACTGATGCTGGTGTTCATGCTTTAGGTCAGGTAGCCAATTTTAGAGTTCCAAAGATGCTTGTACCTATTAACAAAGTTCATATAGCTTTGAATTCCTGTTTGGATAGAGATTTGAGGATAATAAAAGCTGAAGAAATGGACGATAATTTTAATGCAAGAGCTTCTGCAACATTCAGAGAGTATTTATATATAGTTCATAACAGCAGTACATCTTTTCCGTTTTATGAGCGGTATGCTTGGTTTTACAGAAAAAACATTATAGATGAAAAACTTATTAATGAATATGCAAAATATTTAATAGGCGAGCATAACTTTACATCATTTTGTTCTACAGAAGATGAAAATGACAGTAAGTTCAGATATTTAGAAAAAGTGAAAGCTGTAAGAAAGGGTGATACTATATATTTTATTATTAGAGGCAATGCTTTTTTACACAATATGGTAAGGATTATAGTAGGCACTTTGGTAGAAGGTCAGAAAAAAAAGATGCCTGTAAATTTCATAGAAGATATATTGAAAAGCGAAAACAGAACAGAAGCCTTTGTAACAGCCCCAGCACATGGACTTTATTTCAGACGAGCCTTTTTTAAATGATTTTTAATTATAAAAAGACTTGAAATAAATTTTATATATGTTATAATGTATAGCATATTTGTTTGGAGAGTTCGTTCAATTGGTAGAGCAGCGGTCTTGAAAACCGCCGGGCTAACACCCATGTGGGTTCGAGTCCCACACTCTCCGATTTTACTAGTACGAACAGCTTCTTTATTATAGGGGGCTTTAGCTCATCAGGATAGAGCAATGGTTTCCTAAACCGTGTGGGCAGGTTCGAGTCCTGTAAGCCCCAAATTGTTTATCCTAATTCTTAATAAAAAAGATTTTCTAAAATGACGTTCAGAGATTATATATCATATTTATTTAATATTAAAAAGCTAAAAAAAATTAAACTTCTAGTTTCAGATATAGACGGAGTTATGACTGACGGAAGGCTTGTATTTGATGATAATGGGGTAGAAAGTAAGTTTTTTCATACTCAGGACGGAATGGGCATAGTGATGGCATTAAAATCTGGTATAAAAATAGCTGTTATTTCTGGCAGCAGTTCTAATGCTATAAAGACTAGATTTGATAAGTTTAGCCGTCATGGTTTCGAAGATTTGATACTTGGAAAAGAGGAGAAAATGCCTGTTATTTTAACTTTAATTGAGAAATATGGTTTAAAAATAGAAGAGATAGCATATATAGGTGATGATTTGATAGATATTAAGGTTATGAAATATGTAGGTATGTCATTTGCTCCAAAAGATGCTGTAAATGAAGCTAAAAAGGCAGCAAATATAATCATTAATAAAAGAGGCGGATACGGTGCTGTGAGAGTTGTTATAGATATGATTCTCAAAGCTAAAGGTATTTATAATGAAGTTATTAAACAGTTTTAGTTTATATATTATTTTTATATTATTATGTGTTTCCTGCACAAATTTTAAAGATCTTGGTAAAGAATTTGAACAGAAAAATGATTTTGTTCCTCCGCCTGATATGGAGTTTTACGGCTTTAGAAGAGAAAATTATGATACAAATTTTAAGCAGCTAGACTCTTTTGCGACTAATGCTAAATTTTACAATAAGAAAAAACTTATAGAACTTTATGAAAGCAGAACATATACATACGATTCTAATCATACAGTAGCAGCAAGTATATCAGGCGAGTTTGTAAAAGTAAATCAAGATACTTTATATACAGAAATATATACTAATGTTATTGCCAAATCTTCAAATAATACAACACTTTATACAGAATATTTACAGTGGGATAATGATAAACAGAAGGTAAAAAGTCCAGTTTCTATACGTGTAGAGCAGGAAGATGGAAGCTGGCTTACTGGAAGCAGTATGGAAGCGGATATGGGACTTGAACATATTACAATATATAATGAAGTTGATGAAGGCGATGCTATAGGAGTACCTGTTGCTGAAGAAAAATAGACTATTTTTAACTATTTTTATGCTGTTTTTATCAGTATTATATTTAAATGCTCAGTCAAGAAGAAGTGCAGATAAGTTTACATTTAATAATAAAACAAAAGTCTTCCAATATACAGGCAATTCTAAAATGGAAGATTCATCAGCTATTATCACAAGTCATGTTATGACATTCTATCAGGAAACAGAGTTGGCAACATTCAGCGGCAGTGTTAGGCTTTTGAGTAAAACAAACGGATCTGCAATAACAGGCGGATATGCAAGCTATAATGGAAAAACAAGATATGCTTATGTAAAAAATAATCCTATATTAAGATCGCCTACAAATAATATGACAATAAGAAGTTCTTTTATGGAGCGTGATTTTAATACTCCTATAGCTAAGGCTATAAGTAATGTTCATTTAACACATATTGACAGAGAAAGCAAAAGAAAAACAGATGGTTATGCTGATAATTTGATTTATGATATGGATAAAGAAACAGCTGTATTAACTGGAAATCCTAGACTTTATCAAGGTTCTGATAGGCTTGAAGGTGAAATACTGGAATATAATGCCAAAACTGCTACGGCTAATGTTATGGGCAGAGGAAAAATATATGTTCTTCAGACTAATAATTATGTAAATACATCAGAAACAAATAAAAAAAAGAGTAATGTTAGTAATTATAACATTATAGTAGCCGACAGATTATTTTTGAATGAGTATGGCGGAAAGGATAATAATACACGTACTTTATACGCATATGGTAATGTTACAGCGTTTTTCTATGAAGAGAACATGATACTTAAAGGCGGATATATTGAATATGAAATAGATAATGAGCATGTGTATATGTATGAAGATCCTTCTGTAAGAATTCCAGATAGGGGAATTATAGCTTTTGGAGAGTGGATAGAATATAAAAAAGATGCTGAGTTTAAAGATGTTATATTTCATAATGATGTTGTGATGGTTGATTATGATGCTAACTTATCATTGGAAGGTGATTTGCTGCATTTAGATCCTGATACTAAGGTTGCAACAGTAAGCGGCAGTCCTAAGGCATATGTTGAAAATAGAAGTATTAGAATTACATCAGTTACTATGCAGATGTTTAATGATGAAGAAAAACTGCGTGCTAATGGAAATGTATATGTAGAAGGCAAAGATATGAACTCTCAAAGTGCTTGGGCTACTTACTTTGATAAGCAGAAATATTTAAGACTTTGGGGTGAAAATCCATACTTAAAGCAAAAGGAAAGTGTTGTAAGGGCAAGAGAGATAAAATATTATATAGATACTCAAAAGGTTGAGGCTATGGGTGTGAGCGGTGAAATACCTCAGTAATTTAGTCAATATTGTATATTTGTTTTTTATATTTTTATTTTTATTGCTATTTTTATCATGTCAAAATAGTACAGAGCCTCTTAATAAAGAAAAAACTTATACTGTGAACATAACTTATATAGAAGATGATGCATTAAACTCATTTTCTCCTAGAGATTTTCTTGATATTTTTGATGATGATCTTTCAAAACTCACATACGAAATTTTAGGCTATAATATAAAATATAATCTTAAAAATGGAATCACAGATGATGACTTTTATAGAGCTAATAGAAAAGTTATAAATGATAATGCTGATATATTTAAAAGAGATTTTATAGATATAAAAAATATAAATTATCATAAATTAGAAAATGATATATTATACTCGCTTTCTAATGAAACTAGGGCTAATATAAAAAAATTATTCGGATATGAATACAGCACTCCTTTAAAAACAATAGCTAAAAATATAGCACCCTCATATGTACAAAGCATACTTAATGTTTGGAATACACCTGTAAAAAATAGAAGTCAGTTATTAGACGGCAATAGGTTTATGCTCTATACGGCATTATATTGGAGAATAATGGCAGGAGAGTTTAAAGATTCTTCTATAGTGATAGTAAATATGCCATTAACTGCCAATTATTTATCAATGAGTGCAAAGTCAATTGCAGACGGAGGTTTTGTAGACAGGCTTGTACTTGAAAATAATAATATAAAACCTTGTAAATCTATATCTATAATAAGTACATATACATTTCTCCAGTCTAATGCTGATTATGAAACAATAAAAAAAATATTCTCTTATTATATAGTTCAGACTATGGCAATGATGTTTCCTAAATATGATGTCAGCGATGATAAACATTCTATAATGTCTGAAGTAAGCCGATTTGATTATGTTAATTGGTACAGCAATATAGTTAACTTTCAATTAAAAACTCCTTACAAAACAATTAAAGAGTATAGAGATAATATAAAAAATATAGTTCCATAAAAAATAGTATGAATTAACTATAATAAAATAAACATTATCTCGAAAATGTCTATAAAAAACAATACACAATAATAAAAATGTCGGTTATATTTGTATAAAATGTATGATTTTTGAGTGTGTCAATAAACATAATTATAAATTTGTTGTAAATTTATGTAAAAATAGTATTTACTTAGAAAAAATAAAATAGTAGAATGTAAGCATAAACATTTTTTATAATTTGTCGATTTTTATTAGTGGGAGAAAATTACTATGAAAAAAATATTTATTTACATTTTTATGGCAGCAAGTTTTTCAGTGGCGTATGGTTTTGATGAAGGTTTTATATGGGCATTAAAGGCTAACTTTAACGGCTCTGCTACAATGCCTTCAATAAGTGATGAAGATTTGAGTAAAATCGGTGCTGGTTATATGAAAGGCGGAGTTGGATATACTATGGACGGAGAGGCTGAACTTGGTTATTTATTTGGTTCTCAAAAATGGTTCGGAGGATTGGATCCTGCTAAATTCAGCGGTATGAGTGTATTTGGCTCTATAGGTGTGGGAAGCGGATTTGCCGGACAGGTTTCAGGTGCAACATATGAAGGTGTTACAGCAAATGCTTATATTAATGTTTCTTATACACCTGTAATAAGTTTCGGAGTTGGTACTAAAGCTTATTTCTTAGACAGCAGATTGGCATTAGGACTTCATATAGGAGGTAAATTGATAGCAGATGTATCACCTGAATATTTAGCTTACTTTGATATAGATATGCCTGGTTTCCCTGAAATAGGAGAGATAATAGTAACTGACTTTATGGTTAAAAATATGAATCCAGTAATGTTTAGTATAAAATTTATGCTAGAATACAATCAGCCTGTAAATGACAGAGTTGAAGTTATATTAGGTGCTTATACAAGATTTAATGTATATTCTCCAAAATATATTACTATGCCAGACAGTTTATTGAGTTTAATGAATTCTGCTTTAGAAAAAGAAGGAAAACCTGCATTTAATACTACAACACCTTTAAAATCTTATTATATAAACTCATTAGATTTTGGTCTTACTTTAGGTTTAGCATTTAAAGGATAATTATAAATTTAAGGAAATGATATGAAAAAGAGTTATTTATTGTTTTTATTGATTATATCTTTATTTATGATGTCTTGCGGTAACCATTTCTTTAATCCTAGATATTATTATAACAAAAGTTCATCATCATCATCTTCTTCTTCAGACGGCTTAACTATTGAAGAAGCTGAGCCTCCTGCAGAAATACCTGTAGATGAAGATCCTTTTAAAATTAATTCGGATTATAATAATCCTAATTACGGAGGATATGATGCTAGTAAATTTGATTCTTGGCTATTTAAAGCAAGTTTCAGAGATGATAAACTTCCTGTATATAATTTCTTTGATGATTCTTCAAGATCTTGGATAGCAGGCGGTGCAGATTGGAATAATGTAGCTGCTAGTTTTTATAAAGCAAATGATGGTGAGAATCAGGCATCTGGTTATAGTATAAGTTCTATGAGTATATATAAATATGATAAAGATAATCCTCTTTATGATGATAATGGTTATTTACCCGGTAGAATGGATAGATTCCGTTTCTATTCTATACAAGGTAAAGCAGTTATTATAGATCTTAAACAGTATTTGATAGCTGTAGATACTTATTCTAAGTTTGTATTTGCTTTCGGTGCTATAACAGGCACAGAAAAAGCTATAAATGGAGATTTAGTTCCTACCAAATTTGAGGCTATAGAATATTATGCAGATAAAAAACACTTCTATGAATATGACCCTATAGGTTATGTTGATAGTACAGGTACTGTAATATTCTATCAGCATTATGAAACTGAATTTGTGGCAAACCCTACAGGATATTCTCCTAAACAGCATGGTTATGATAATTATGCAGAGCATAATAAATTAAAACCAGGTAAATCTCCTTATGTACCTCTAAATAGCAATACAGAAGCAAGCGAAGAGGATAGAAAAACATACGAAGAAGATATAAAAAATTATGTTAATGAATATAAATATCGTAACTATGTAGGTTATCAGAAATCTCCTACAGGTGAAAAAGACCAGATAGATTTGGCATCATGGAAAAAAGCAGGATATTCAGGACTTAGCTTAACATTATATACTTATAAATTAACTGATGGAGGAAATACTTTAACAGTTACTACTAAAGAATTCAATAGTACTTCATCATCTAGTTCTAAGAAATATAAATTAAGTATGGTAAATACAGCATATAAGGCTACTTATATAAATGAAACTGATACATCAGATACTTTGTCTGTATCTATAGTAAAAAATGATAACGGAGAGAATACTATATCTGTAAGCGGTACAGTATTAGATAAAAATTTCCAAGACTACGGACCTATATTTGTAGACAGAGCTAAAAATACTACATTTAAATATAATGGATCTTTTGATTTATCAGTATTTAGCACATTTGTTGACACTGGAGCTACTCATGCTACAATTAGAGATTTGACCTTTATATTTAATGAAGATGGTACAGAGTTTACAATGACATATTATCGTAAACATATCTATCTGTTTGTTCCTGGTTCTGAAGAATATAAAGAGCAAAAATTTAGACTAGCCAGATTTGATTCTGATGCTGAAAATACTTGGACAGCTAAATATGAATGTACAACAGAAACAGGTACTTTAGGTAATTATGTCAGAGTTGTATTTAGAAAAGGAGATTATAGTAGTACAACTAATCCTGGACCTGATGAGATAGGTGATATCATACGTATGAGTATGACATTGCATCCTGTAGAAGGTGTTTGGGAAATACCTTTAATAGGAGAAATTCCAGATGACCCTACATCAAATTTGGGACTTGATTTAGTGGCTACTAGAGAGTAAATTACTAAGTTAGTATATTTATAAAAATTAAGCGGAGAGAATTAAAAAAACTCTCTCCGCTTTATAATTTTATATGGGGAGATTTTTTATGAAAAAGAATTATTTCTTGTTATTATTGATAATATCTTTATTTATGATGTCATGCGGTAACCATTTCTTTAATCCTAGATATTATTATAACAAAAGTTCGTCAACTACTGAATTAGAAGAAGGAACTCCTGCCGATGTAGAGTTAGGAATATCAGAAGTTCCTGCTGACCAAGACCCATTTTTAAATGGTCAGTGGAATTCTATTGATTATGAATTTGACGGAAATAAAATACTAGAATTTTTATTTGCTGCAAGTTTTGATAACAATAATGTACCTGTATACTCGTTCTTTAAAGATGGTACACAGTGGGAAGTATCGGATGCACTAACAGCGGAGAAAAAATATAATGCTAAAGACGGAGCTAATAAAGCACAGGGATATAGTATAAGCAGTGCTACTTTTTATAGATATGATTATAAAAACCCATTGATTGCACCTGAAAATTCATATAACCAGTCTGACAGAATGAAAAGATTTGTATTCTATAGACTTGTGGGTAATGCAGTAATTGTTCCTTTAAATAACTATTTGATAGCAGTAGATACATACTCAAAATTGGTATTTGCCTATGGTAAAATAACCAAAACAGGAAGTACTATGGGACAGGCATACCCTACAGCTTTTGAGGCAGTAGAGCTTCATGGAGATAAAAGACCTTTCTATGAATATGACCCTATAGGTTTTATGTCTTATGATGCTTCCGCAGATTCTTTAAAATTAACTTTATATAGAGAATATCAGAATGAGATGGCTAGAGATGCTAATGCTTATTTTCCTCAGATACATGATGCAAGCAGAGAAATAGCAGGTTATGTTGATGCCAATAGTGCAGGAAGATCTCCATACTATATGGTTAATCTTGCCGATATAGATCCTCAAACTATAATAGATCAGTTTAAAGGAAAAACTTATGGTATAAGAGACAGATTAACTTTATATACATATAAGTTTTCTGAAGATGGAAAAACTCTTACTGTAACAAAAGATCATTTTTATGATGGTTCTACTCAAAATACTTATAGATGTACAGAAGAAGTTTTGGGGGCTACATCATTGAAATATGGAGAGCTAACTATAACAGGACTTGGTACTTATGATAAAATAAAAGACGGCACTAGAGAATATATTCTTGATTATCAAGATAATGGTCCGGCATTTGTTGATAGAGTAGCAGGAAAAACATATAAAGCAAAAGATGGAACTTATGAATATAAGTTTAATTCTACAGGCACAAGTTTAGATTACTATGATAAAGATGGTTATGTAAGAACTTATACATTTGCCGAGCAGGATGCAAGCGATAGAGCAGTATATAAAGAAACTACTTCAAGATATTGGGGGTTGAGATTGGCAGATGATGAAAGTGAAAATATAAAAGACGGTGTTCTTTATTGGTCTGGAAGTCCTTGGGCATCTCCTGGAACAACACCTACTCAGGGAGTAACTTCAACACCTGGATATTATAAAGTTAATATTATATCAGGTGGTTTTGTAGATAATGTTAAAGGTAAAACATATAAATATAGAGATTATTCTGAGTATAGAACAGATAGTCCTTTGCCAGTTGATTATGTTATAACAGGAAAAAGTTTAACATTATATATTTATGAGTTTACAGCTAATGGACAGACACTTAATATAACAGAACAAGTTTATGGAAAAAATACTACAACTACAAGTTATAATATAGTTTCTTCTTCAGATAAAGAGGCAGTATACGAAAATAATGGTGTTAAAGTTAATGTAAGTATAGTAAATGACAATAATCGTTTATATAGAGATGGAAAAGAGGTTGGAGATGTTTCATTTATAGATCATGGTCCATTATTCCCAGATAGAGTAAGAGGAGCAGTATTTAAAAATGGTAAAACAGTTTATACATTTAGTGAAGATGGAACATCATTTACTTTAGATTATGAAGATGGCGATAAGCACAATTTCAAATTGGCTCGTTTTGATAACCAAATTGAAAACAATAATACAGCTATATATCATGATTTAGATTATTGGACACAGTTAACTCCTTATAAGAGAGCAAAACTTGTAAATGATAATACTATAGTATCTTCATTACTTGGAGGAAAGATAGATATGGTAGGAGATGCTGGAGATTATAAGGCTTACAGACAATAATTAAAAAATTATATTGAAATTAAGCGGGGAGAATAAAACTCTCTCCGCTTTTTATTAAAAATTACTATTTACAAAAATTATATTTTTTATATAATATATACTATATAATGTTAGGATAAATAAAAATGCTTAAAAAAATTATTTTATTATTTATATCTTTATTCATACTTTCATGTACTTCTTCTTTGGGAAGTTCTGGAATGAAGTTTAAAGATAGAGAGGGTGTTTATCAAAGTAATGATGAAAATATTATAATAACTGTTTCTAAGTATGATAAACAGAATCTTACTGTCAATATTTATAATGTTAATGGATTAGGTGTTATCAATGATACTTATGATATTACTCCTACAGTAACTACAGGAAATTTTACTCTTAAGTCTAAAATTAATACTTCTTATACTTATGTTATTAATTTCTATGGAAATAGCAGTTTAGCTTTTAGCGTTAGAGATGGTGTAAGCTACAAAATATCAGAGACTGAATTAAAGAATTCAACTAAATAAAAATAATAATATTATATTTATAGGCAGGGTAATAAAAAATATTTACTTTTGCCTATTTTTTTTAAATAAATTTTATATATTGTTTACTTAATTTATTTTATTAGTATAATTATATTCATAAAAACTATTTATGAGAACTTATACTATGAAAAATACCATATTTGTTATTTTATCAATGTTTTTAGCAGGATTATTATTAAATACTTGCAATAGCCATTTTAATCCTAGATATTATTATCAGGAAATGTCAAGATCAAGCAGCAGCAGCGGAGATACAGAAGAGCCTGATATAGGAGGAGAAAATATTGTAAGTGATGCAGAAGATCCTTTTAAAACTGGGGAATGGAATAAAGCAGATTATAGAGGTTTTACTCTTGACCTTGATGCAGAATATGTAATAGCTGCCTCTTTCGGACTTAAAAATGAACCTACATATATGCTTATTAAAGATGGTGCTTGGAAGGCAGGCGACTTGTCAAAAAATGAATACTATTATGATGGTACAAATACTAAGGCAGCTGGTTTTGTTGTTAATAAAGTAAAATATTATATGTATAAAAATATGAATCCCACTTTCTCATCTACTAGTGCCTACAATAAAAGCGATAGACTTAAAAGATTTTGGTTTTACAGATTTACTGGTACTGCAGGTCTTGATACAGATAATTATTTAATAGCGATAGATACATATTCGAAATTAGTATTTGCATTTGCCATTCCTACGAAGTGGAAATCTATATTAGGAATACCTGCTCCTATGGAATGGGGGGCTGTAGAACTTGGATGGGAAGCTAGTGCTGATAGTGCCACTTTAAATGAACAGGTAAAATTTGCTGTTGACGGGCTTACATATTTTTATGAATATGACCCTGTAGGTATAGTTCATTCTGACGGCACTATAGAGATATATCCTTGGTGTACTTTATCTATAGCCAATGACAATAGTTATGCTCCTAGATTAGACGGAAGTCCTACTGATTTAACTAGAAAAGTTGCTGATTATAATTTTGCAGGACGATCTCCTTATCTGCCTATAAAAATAGTGGAAAAAAATAAAATAGCTTTGCAGGTTCAGGATTTGCAGATACAAAATATTAGTGCTCAAAGTTTTGTTGATAAACTTTCTGGTAAAGATGAATATACAAATTATGCAGGGTTCAGCTATGATATAAGACTTGGATATAACTTAAATACAGACCCCGCTGATTTTAATACAGTTGCTTCAAAAGATAAGCCTAGTTTGTTCTTTGATTCTTTAACAACTGTAAATGTCGGAGAAACTAAAAGCCTGATTTCTACAGCATATACTCTTGATATACAGTATGAGGATGCAGATAATGTTTATTTTTATTTAGATGCTTCTCTTACAATGTATGATAGAACTTATAAAATACCTCAAATTGTTAATGATACTGTTTTAATAGAACAAGAAAAACCTTTGATAAAATTCAGATATGATAAAGCTCAAAGTGCTTTTGTGTTTGATTCTGTTACTGGAGAGGTAAATACAGTTTCTTATACTCAGAATTTTACTCTAAAAAAGGGTGAAGTTAAACAATTTGAGATTACAATACAAAATCCTTCAATCGGTGCTAATGATACAGATGGAAGTATAAAGTTAATATACACTTTAACTTATTAAATTGCATGATTTTTTTATAATAATATTAAGTTTTTTTAAAAAATTATAAAAAGTAAAGTATATACTGTTTATTTTCTTTAATAAATGGCTTATTTTTAAAAAAAAATTTGTTTAACTATAGGCTATACTATAATTTATTAAGGAAGTATTTATGTATAATGATTTTTATAATAATAACCTGCAATTTAGTAATGCCGATTTAGTAGACGAAAAACAAATATTAGCCTCTATTATATCAAACGGCATATCTTTGGACAGGGCAAATACTATAGTAGATAAGTTATATTACAGCTTTTATAATTTATATAATATAGTTAATGCTTCAGATAAGGAGCTTTTGAAAGTAAAGGGGCTCAATGAAAAAAAGATAAAACTTATAAAGAGTATACCTTCTATTTTGGAATACTATTTATTAAGCAGTTTAAAAGCTAATACTCCTGATTTTAAAAAAAGAGATTTGATAAATTATTTGATAATAAAATTAGGAAAATTAAAATTTGAAACTTTTTCTATTGTTTGTTTGGATGTGAATAAAAAATTTATATCAATAGAGCATATTTTTAGAGGCACTATAGATTCAGCTACTATATATCCTAGAGATTTAGTAGAGAAATCATTATCTTTGGGGGCAAGTTATGTAATAGCATCTCATAATCACCCATCAGGTATAGCAAAGCCTTCTAAAGAGGATATTAATATAACGAATGTACTGTATAAAGCATTTAAAATGGTTGATATAAAAATGCTGGATCATATTATAATTGCCGCTAATTCTTATTACAGTTTCAGAGAAGATGGAATGTTTGATAAATATAAAAATGGTGCGGAGGTTTGATTAATGCTTACTACTAATTTGAAAAAACCTTTCTACAATAATATAGTCAGCGACAGTAAAATAGAAGAAGATGATAAAAATAATGAAAGACCTATTGATGATGAAGAGTTAATATCATCTGTTGGTAAAAATATACGTGCTATAAGAAAGTCTCAAATGAAAACTATATCAGAAATAGCAGAAATATCTGAAATATCATCAAAATATTTACAGAGCGTTGAAGTTGGAAAAAGAAATATATCAATAACAAATCTCAATAAAATAGCAAAAACTTTAAATGTACCTATTGCCGTATTTTTCAGTTATGATCATATTGAGAAAACTAAGAAACTTTTATGTATAGCAAATAAGCTTAAAAATTATTCTATAATACAGTTATCAAATATAGATACTATTATAAAGGATTTAAAAGATATTACAGATTGATTTTTTTTATGTATTAGATATATGCAATGATTTTTGCATATATCTAATATAAATCTATTAAAATATAGTATTTGCAGCATATACATAAAAAGTTTAGAAATTATAATTGTTTAGGTATTTATTAAATAAAAATAGTTTGTAAGAATTATATTAATACAAAAAAATTATAAATTCCTTAAATGAACTTTGCCGTTATTATCTATAGTTTTATTTCCTTTTTTATACATTATAAAAAGATAATTAAAACCTCTTAAATAAAAATTATTTTCTATAGCTGCTATATGATAATTGCCCTTATTTAAAGTTTTATTATGGCGTACAACAGACACTATATCTATAGGCATAAAGTATTTACTCATAATTTCAAATAATTTAAATCCTATAGGCATAAAAGGAAATCCTTTTTCATAGGAATCAGAAACATATAAAGCCATATATCTGTCTTTTCTCATTATTCTAAATATTTCACTTATAACTTTTTCCATAGCCTCATAATATTCATTTTCTTTTGCAGTTAATTTTCCTATACAGTTTTTTTCATCAGAATAATTTATATGCGTACTGTATGGCGGATCTATAAATACAAAATCAGCTTTTTCATCTTCTATAGGTATTTTTCTAGCATCAGCTTTAAAAATATCCTTTCTCTGCAATGCTTTTGGGTTTATATCATATCCTAAAGCACGTCTGTTTAATTCACGGGCTACATCAATAGTTGTGCCGCTTCCAGCCATTGGATCTACCACTAAATCTTTTTCTTTTGTGTATCTGTTTAGAAGATTCCATATTATATATGAAGGAGTAGCTCCTATATAGTGTTTATGCTTTTCTTCTTCGCTTTTTAAATATTGCTGAGATGGATAGTCCCATAATGTTGTACTTTGTAATTCTAGCTTTTTTTTCATATTTTACTATTCGCTTATTATAAATTTAGTGTATATACTATAATAAAACATATTTATTAACAAGCATTAAATAAAAATTACTTGTTAAAAAAATACTTTAATATATTATATAACTGTAATTATTAATTAAATAGGATTTTTATATAAATGAAAACAAGATTTAAAGCTATAATATGTTCTGCCTTATCTTTGTTTTTGGGCGGTATAGGAATACAGAAATTTTATTTAGGACAGTATAAGAGAGGCGTTTTTTATGTTATATTCTTTTTTACGGGTATTCCTTATTTGCTATGTGTTGTAGATTTGCTTAGATTTATATTTATGAGCGATGATGCATTTAATATTAAATATAACAGCAGTTATTTTACAGAGGAATATTCAAATAATAATGATAAATACTCTTACACTAATGAATTAGATTCAGATAAAGAGAGCGAAGTTTATGCAAATAGATTTGATAATGCTGTTGAAGCCCAGTACAGCTATGTTGATGATGATATAGAAAAAAATACTGAAAAAAATAATTATAATACAGAAGATGAATTAATATCTAAAGCACTTGAGTATCATAGTTCAATTAATGAATGCCTAAAATCAATAACTGATTATGAGTTTGCATCTAATATAAGACAATTAAATAGTTTGTTTATGGGTATTATAGATAAGGCAAAAAATTCTGAAGATAAAAGTATATCGAGAAAAGAACTTAATAAAATGCTTGAATATAATATACCTACAATATTAAAACTTATTAATTCATATATAGACTTATCATATTCAAAAACATTAAATAGTAATAATAATATAATACATGATATTAAAGATTCTGTTTCAGCAGTTATAGAGTATCTAAAAAAGGTTTCGGAAAATATACAAAAAGACGATATTATGGATATTACAAGCGATATAGATGTTTTAAAAAGCACATTAAGAAAAGGCGGTTATATTTAATTAATAATAGGAGTATAAAAAAGTGGATAGCGACGGCGTATATAAAAGAGTAGATATTAATAAGGTTATAAAACATATCAGAGAAAATAACAGTGAAATTACAGAGAGTAAGGCACAGGAAATAGCTTATATTATGATAAAAGAGCTTAATAAAAGAGTTTCTTCTATGGTTAAAGACTTTGAGAATGGGGAAGGAGATTTTATGGCTTGCTACTTTGATGCTATTGATAATTAAATAATTGTCAATGATTTTATCAAATGTATTTTACTATATATAATTGGTTTATATATTTATAAATATGTATTTTTTTCTGTTGACTTTTTTTGTTTTAAAGTAAATAATTTATTAGTAATAAAAATAAATACATTAAAGGAGATAACAATGAGTATATCAGATGATATCAAATCAGGATTTTATGCCGGCATAGGTATGATGCTTAAGGGTAAGGAAAAATTAGAAGATGCAGCACGTGAGTTTGTTAAAGACAAAAATATAAGTGCTGAAGAGGGAGAAAAGTTTGTTAAAGACATGGTAAATAAGGCTTCTGAAACAAAAGAAGAAGTTACACAATTTATAGATGACAGAGTTAAACAAGTCATAGATAAAATGGGATATGTAAAAAAAGAAGAATACGAATCTATGAAAAAAGAGCTTGATGAAATAAAAGCCTCTTTAAATAAGAATAATCAAGAGTAAAGATTTAGCAGCAATTAAAGAATAATGCATTATTAAAATTATTTATATATTTTTAATAGTGCATTTTTTTATATAAAAATAGGAAATGAAAATGAATAATATTAGATCTATAAATAGGGCAAGAGAGATAATTTCAATAATAATGGCTTACGGCTTCAGAGACATCATAGCCATAACTCCAATATTGAAAATAATAAAAAATCCAATAGATAAAATTAATATAAAATATAAAGGTATTGACTTACGTAATTACAGCAGGGGCGAGCGTATAAGAATGGCCTGTGAAGATTTGGGAACTACTTTTGTAAAACTTGGTCAGATACTGTCAAACAGAAATGACATACTTCCAAAAGATATTACAGATGAACTTAGCAAACTTCAAAATCATGTAAAGCCTTTTGATGAAAATGAGGCCATTAATATAATAGAAACAGAATTAGGTAAAAAAATAGATGAAGTATTTGAATCATTTGATATGAAGCCTAAAGCAAGTGCATCTATTTCTCAGGTACATACTGCTGTATTAAAAACAGGAGAAAAAGTTGCCATTAAGGTAAAAAGACCGAATATAGAAGATAATATACTTATGGATATAGAGGTTATTATATGGCTTTCAAATATTATAGAAAAATATAATGAAGAGTTTGCTTTAATGCAGCCTCAGAAACTAATAGCAGCTTTTAAAGCTCAGCTTTTGCAGGAACTAGATTTTAATTTTGAAAAAAATAACACTCTTAAGTTTGCAAGATATTTTAAAGATAATAAAAATATTAAAATAGCTAAAATATATGAAGAATACAGTACAAAAAGCATACTTACTATGGAATATATAGATGGAATAAAGATATCGGATATATCACCAGATGATAATAGGTATGACAGAAAAAAACTTGTTTCTATTGGTATTGATGCTGTATTAGAGCAGATATTTATGCTTGGATTTTTTCATGCCGACCCTCACCCTGGTAATTTGATGGCTTTAGAGAATAATGTATTATGTTTTTTAGATTTTGGAATGATAGGATTTATTCCTCCAAATTCGAAAGAAGCATTTTCATCTTTGATTATGAGTATAAGCTCGGCTGATTATTTGGCATTATCAAAATCAATACTAGATTTATGTTATCATAGCGATATAAAAAATATAGATGATTTTAATATGGCAATATTTGTTTTGGTTAATAAATATATTGATATGTCTTTGGATAATATTAATATAGAAGATGTGTTTAATGAACTTATAGAAATAATAAGAGAGTTTAGATTAACTCTTCCAAGCAATATTATGCTTTTAATAAAATCTTTAATAGTTCTTGAGGGAGTTGCAAGGAATTTAGATAAAGATGTAAAATTAATAGAACATATAAAGCCTTTTGCTTTCAGATATGTTAAAGAACAGATAAAACCTGATAATATATTAAAACAATTAAAAAAATTAGTAACTGATTATTCTCATATATTAAAGCAATTACCTGCTGATTTCAGCGATTTAGTTTCAGTGATGAAAAAAGGCAGCATGAAAATTCAGCTTGAGCATAAAAACTTGGAATCGTTATCAACTACATTAGACGGTTTGGCAGATAGACTTAGCTATTCTATAGTTTTAGCTTCTCTAATAATGGCAAGTGCTTTGATTATAACAAGCAAGATGCCTCCTTTATTTCATGGTACTTCAGTTATAGGTATGATAGGTTTTGGACTTTCTGCTATTATGGGATTTATAATGATAATAAGCAGATTTATTAAGAAGTATGTTAAGAAGAGATAAAGATAATAAAAAAGCCTCCTATTTTTAGGAGGCTTAAAAATGCTCCGAGAACAGGGCTCGAACCTGCGACCCGGTGATTAACAGTCACCTGCTCTACCGACTGAGCTATCTCGGATTGTTGTTTAATGTTTAAGTATTATAGCATAAGCATAAAAAATGTCAATACCTAAAACAATTTTTTTATTTATAAATGCTAAAATATTCTAATATTTCTTTATATTTTTGAGATTTATTTCCAGATAATACTAAATAGGTATTTAAATATTCATATACTTTTTTACCGTATTCCATTTCTTTTTCTATATCATTCTTTTTCACAGCATTATCATATTTAGTTTTGTATTTAAGAGCAAGTTTATAATTAGAATTAGGCTCTGCTCTTAATTCCAAAGCCTTTTCATAAAGTTCTATTATTTTATCTTCTTTAAACTCTTTCTCTAAATATATAGCACCATACATGTAAATATCACCTAGTTTTGGGTATGATGGGTGAGATTTTAATGCCTGCATTCCCTTAGAATCTAAAAGATTTATATATGCTTTTAATCTTGCATAGGCATTAATACTTCCATCAAAACTAGATAATGTTCTTGAATATCCTGCCGCTTTATCTAACTCCTGATCTTTGCTTGGTGTTATCGGTATATCTAGGTCTGTTTGACCAAATGCTGACAGTGCAATGCATAAAAATATTGCTGAAATAAGTTTAATTTTCACTTTTGCTCCAAAGTTTTAATAATTTTTTGTTTTTTTATTATCGTAATAATATAAATCTAGTAAAATCAAAAAAGTAAAAAAGTTTATGTTGCTTATTGACAATAAAAGTATTTGTTCTATAATGGTCTTGAAAATATAAATTTATGGAGATATTTAATGGCTACTAAAAAAACAGCTGAAGATACCGCTAAAAAGAAAGCAACTTCTACTGCTGCTAAAAAAACTGCAAATGCTAAAAAAACTGATGAAGAAGAAAAAACATCAGTTTCTGCTAAAAAAGCTGCAGTTAAATCTGCTTCTGCTAAAAAAACAGCTTTAACTGCTAATAGTAAAAAAACTTCATCATCTAAAAAATCAGTTTCAAAGAAAAAAATTGAAGAAGATGAAGAAATAGAAGAGTTAGATGAACAAGAGGCAAAAAAAGAAGAGTATATACCTGATGAAGTTGATATAGTTAGAGAACTTCCAGACAGATATAATGAAACAAAATTGGTTCTTATGATGCGTGATCCAGAATGGTGCTTCTTCTATTGGGATATATCTGACAGCGATATAGCTTATCATTCTTTAAAAGATAAAAGAATATCTGTAAGAATATTCCATGTATTTGGATACGATATCACTAACGGAGAGATACATAAAGAAATAGAAGTTAACTATATATATGGCGACAGATATGTTAATTTAGCTATGCCTCATGCTTATTTTATCGGAGAATTGGGTTATTATGATGAAAATAATAGATTCATAGTACTTGCTAGAAGTAATATGATATATGCTCCTAGAGATTCTATAAGCAATGTTTATGATGAGGAATGGATGGTTAATGAAGAAATTATTAAACTTCTAAAATCACCTAAAGCTCTAAGAGAAAGTTTATCTTCTGCTACAATATTTGAACTTATAGATTTGAGAAGACATCATTTAGCTGGTTCATCATCATCTTCACTTTTCTTAAAAAAGAATTAAATAAAAAAGATTAAATTTTTAGGCGGTATTAATTAATAGATATATGCTTTATTAATTTTTCTGTTTTTGGTTTTTGCTGACTCTGTAAATTAAATGTTGATTAATGCCGCTAAAAATAATACATAAAGCGGAGAATCTATTAATATAGAAAATAAATGTCTGCTTGTTATAATCTTCTTCTTCATTACAATAAAAGATATAATACTGCTGTATATAATCGGTATAAAATATTTTAATTTATTCAATTCCAATGGAAACTTTCCTATAAGAATATTAATTATCATAAATAATATAAGTGCAATAGGTATTACTCTAGTTATAACTGCTAATTTGCTTGAATCTATATATGTAGTTAAAGTTACAGCACCTGCTATTTTATCGCTTTGAGAGAATTTTATTTCTATTAATGCCTGTCTTATAAACATAAATAAAAATACTATGCTTGTAGAAAATATATATAAGAAAGGTTTTTCTTTTATTATATTTCTATGCATTATAAATATAGATCCGTTCAAAAGTATTGTAACAGCAACTGATATTACTATGGCTTTAAATGGTATAAGTTTTTTAAATAGTTTAAAAAATATAGAAGCTTCAAATCTTGATTTGTTTTCAAAACTTATATTATACCCTATACCTAAAAGACTTGAAAGTATTGTAAGCATTAGTATGCCGATATCTACTTTATACGCAAAATAAAACATTGATAATGCACTTACAGTTATAAGTGTCATAAAAAATAATTTATTTTTTTGATAGAATAAATATCTTCTTTTATCGCTTATTTTAATTGTATAGTTACTGTATCCGTTTCCTAAACTCATATATAGGTAATAGGCAGCTATTACTATGCCTATTTTATACTGAAATGGCTGTGATAATATATCATATATAGCATATGACATTAAAAAAGCACCTACAGAAAAGAATATATATCCGTAATTGAGAAAATCAAATATTCTTGAAACAAATCTTGTAAAAGAACTGGCATATTTATCTTTTATAGTCTGAGCTACATCTTCTATGAGCCAGTCTGGAGTGGAAGCTCCCGCCATTATACCTACGTTTTTATATTTTGATAAATCTATTTTTTCTAAATCTTCTTTATATTCAACATAAAATGCAGGCTTTATAGACGATGCTATATTATATAAATTTCTGGTATTTGAACTTTCAGATCCGCCTATAACAAGTACAGCATCATTTCTTTTAGCTATTTCTAATACTTCATTTTGTCTTTGTTCTGTAGCTTCGCATATAGTATTTTTTATAATAATTTCTGTATTAGGATATTTTTCTTTTATTTTATCTACATATTTATCAAATACAGACTTCTGCAAAGTTGTCTGAGCTACTATAAGAGTTTTTTTTGCATCATTAGGTAAATTATTTAAATCTTCGTCTTTGTAAACAACATATACATCATCAGCATACCCGCATACCCCAATTATTTCAGGGTGTTTAGGATTTCCTATTACTATAATTCTGTATTCGAGAGAACTATGTTTTTTTACAAGACCTTGAATTTTGGCAACATATTTGCAAGTAAGATTAACTATTTTTTTTGCATGACTAGATAAAGCTTCGCGTCTTTTAGGAGATATACCATGAGCTCTTACTATAACAGTTTTATTATTTAAAACAGACATATCCTCATCATCTTCATATGTTTTTACGCCTATATTTTCAAGCATATCAAGAGTCTGAGGATTATGTATTAAATGTCCGTCAATATATATATCATCATTATTGTTTTTAGCAGCCTGAGAAAAAGTATTTTCAACTGCATATTTTACACCATCACAGAAACCAGCAAATTTACCTATATCTACGTTCATTGTTTTTATATATTTTTATCAATTGTTATTTTTTATTTAGCTTTAGCTACTTTATTGCCTTTAAGACATTTAGTGCATACTAAAGCCTTTTTTACAGAGCCGTTTACTTCTATTCTAATGTTTTGTAAATTAGCATTAAAAGAACGTTTAGTTTTTATATTAGAGTGGCTCACACTATGACCATTTTGTTTGCCTTTACCGCATATTTCACATACTCTTGCCATAATTTTCCTCCAAGAAATGATATATTAAATTTATAATTGTATGATTATATTATAAAAAATTATTCTAGTCAATAGAGCATTTCTCATTGTACTTCATTTTTGTAATAATAGTTTAGTAAAAATAAAAAAATTACCATTGATTATATTTGAAATTGTAGTATAATAATCTAAAATTAAATTGATGTTAAAAAACCTAAATAGGAGAGATATATGCCCCCAAGATCAAAATTAGGTGAAATACCTAGACAAGAAATGCCTACTAGAAGTCCTGAAGAGAGAAGAAAGGACTTTAAAGAAGTTCCTACAGGCTATACTGAAGAGCAGGCTTATACAGAGGCTTTGAGATGTTTAGACTGCAAAGTACCTCATTGTATGGAAGGCTGTCCTGCTAAAGTAAAGATCCCTGAGTTTATAGGACTTGTTGCTGAAAAAAAGTTTTTAGAAGCTGCTAAAAAAATTAAAGAAACAAATGCTTTACCAGCAGCCTGCGGAAGAGTATGTCCTCAGGAAACTCAATGTGAAGAAAGATGTGTTGTAGGTAAAAAATTTGAACCTGTAGCTATAGGTAAATTGGAAATGTTTGTTGCTGACTATGAAAGAAAACATGCTCAGCATGAAGATTTGAAAGTAGAAAAAAATGGTAAAAAAGTATGTATAGTTGGTGCAGGTCCTGCAGGATTAGCTTGTGCAGGAGACTTAATTAAACTAGGATATGATGTAACTGTATTAGAAGCCTTGCATACAATAGGCGGAGTATTGATGTATGGTATTCCAGAGTTTCGTTTACCAAAAGAATTGGTGGCTCATGAAGTAGAGAACCTTAAAAAAGACGGGGTTAATTTTAAAATAAATGAAGTTGCAGGTGTGTCTTTAGATTTTAATGAATTAAGAAAAGAATATGATGCTATATTTTTGGGAACTGGTGCCGGACTTCCTGCTTTCTTAAACATACCTGGTGAAAATTTCTGCGGAGTATATTCTGCTAACGAATATTTAACACGTGTTAACTTAATGGGTGCTTATAAATTCCCAGAAGTGGATACTCCAGTTATAAGACATAAAAGAGTTGCTGTATTAGGCGGCGGTAACGTAGCTATGGACGCTTGCAGAACTGCTGTAAGATTAGGTGCTGAAAAAGTATATATAGTTTATAGAAGAACTCAAAAAGAACTTCCAGCAAGAGTAGAGGAAGTACATCATGCTATGGAAGAGGGAGTAGATTTTAGATTTTTAAGAGCTCCTTTAGAGATTCTTGCAGATGAAAATGATAATGTTACAGCTATAAGAACTCAGGTAATGGAGCTTGGTGAGCCTGATGCTGACGGCAGAAGAAAACCTGTTGCTGTTGAAGGTCAGACAGAAGATATAGAAGTTGATGCAGTTATTATTGCTATAGGAACTACTCCTAACCCTCTTATCGCTAGAAAAGTACCAGAATTACAAACTACTAAAAAAGGTACTTATGTTATTGATGAAGAAACAGGTGCTACTTCTATGGAAGGAGTATTTGCAGGAGGAGATGCTGCAAGAGGTGCTGCTACAGTTATTTTAGCTATTGGTGACGGCAAAAGAGCTGCAGCTGGAATAGATAAATATTTGTCTAATAAATAATTAATGAATGAATATTTGAAGGAGGCTTTTTAGTCTCCTTTTTTATTTTTAAAAATATATGTAAAGCAATAATATGTTATATGATTAATATATTTTTATCATTATTCTGCTTCTAGTAAAGCAGCCAATTATAAAAGTAAAGTTATTTTGTTTTCTGATATACGTATTTTATTTAAATATATAAATAAATTTTTATAATTAAATTATTTGTAAATAATACAAAAATAAATGAATTTTCTTTTATCTAAATTAAAAATCTCTATATAAAATAACCAAAAAACTATGAAAGCTATTGACTTTTATACCGTTAATAATAATATGTGTTAACATAATTACTATTTTTTGTAATAATATATTTTTCTTATTTTAATAATTATGGTTTATATTTATATAAGCCATAAGATATATTTTATAAAATAAAGATTGGGAGGATTAATCTAATTATGAAGTTAAAGGTACAAGTTGGTTTTATCACCTTAATAGCTTTTATGCTTATTTCATGCGGCGGCTTACCAGTAAAAGAATATGAAAGGGTAACCGCTCTAAGAGATACAGTGGTAAACAAATATTCTGAGATAAAAACATTTGCCCCAGAAGATTTTGATATAGCAGAAAAAGGTTATGCAGAAGCTGATATTATCATGAAAGAAGAAAATAAAGATGAGGCAGAAAAAGCTAAAGAGTTATTATTAACTGCTGAAACTAATTATAATTTAGTTTTAGATAAAGGCTTGCCGCCATATTCTGAAATTTTGAAAAAACAAACAGATGAAAGTGCTACCAATGCTATTAATATCAAAGCTGGTGTAATGTATGCTGATGAGTTTAGTAATGCTGATACTCTATATCAGGAAGCTAATGCAATGTACACTGCTGAAACTAAAGATTATAGAACAATGGTAGATAAACTTTATCAAGCTAAAGTAGCATATACTGATTTATATAATAAAACTAAAGAGCAATTCGATAAAAGTGATGAGGCTTTAAGAACAGTAAAAGAACGCTTAGCACAATTAGAAAAAATGATGCAGGAAGTTGAAGCCTTTGAACAGGAACAGAATTAATATATAAGGAGTAAATGATGAGAATAAAAAAAATAATAGCTACTATAGCTTTATTATCTTTTACATGGTCTGTTTTGCCAGCGCAAACTTATGAAGATGCTGCAAGAATTACAGAAGAAGCTGATACGCTTCAAAATGAAGGACAATATCAGCAGTCTTATGATAAATCTCAGGAAGCTTCTGTTAGTATAGATAAAGCTACTATGGCATTATTCTACAGACTTATGAATGTTAGAATAAATAAGACTAGAAGTGATGCTGATAAAGCTATTACTGAAATAAATCAAATGGGTGCTTCTAGTGATAATCAATTTAAAACAACATATGAGGAAGCTGTTAAATATTTCGAAGAAGGAAATGCTAATGTAGGAAGCATTCCAGCTCCTGATGCTACTGCTCAAACTGATGAAGAGTTTATCGCTGCTTCAAATACTTTTACAACTGTTTTAAACTCTTACAGCAATGCTTTATCATCAGCTAATACTGTTAAAGAAGGTTATTTGGGCAGAGAAAGAGATATTGCTTCAAAAACTATAGCTGATGCAAGAGCTAAATATAATGCTGCTTTGGGTAAAAGTATAAAAGCAGGTGATAATAATGATAAAACTGTATCTGGTGCTTTAGCTAAAGCTGATGAGGCTTTAAAATCTGATAATTTTGCAAGTGTACAGCAAAATGTTGCTGCTGCTCTTGCTGGAATAACTAAAGCAGAAGCAGATGCAAAAGCTGCTGCTGAAAAAGCTGCCGCTGCTGCTAAAGCAAAAGCAGAAGCAGAGGCTAAAGCGAAAGCTGCTGCTGAAGCAAAAGCTAAAGCAGAGGCTGAAGCTAAGAGAAAAGCTGAAGAAGCTAAAGCAAAAGCTGCTGCTGAGGCTAAGGCAAAAGCAGAGGCTGAAGCAAAAGCTAAGGCAGAAGCTGAAGCTAAGAAAAAAGCTGAAGAAGAAGCTAGACAAAAAGCAGAACAGGAAGCACTTGCTAAAGAACAGGCAGATGCTGTTGCTAAAGCTAAACAAGATATTGCCAATGCTCAGCAAAAATATGACAGCCTTGTTAATGACAACACTATAACTAGAGGAGATGAAGTTGATCAGAATATATCTACTCTTTTAGCTGATGCTAATAATTTGGCTGAAACTGATCCTGCTGCTGCAAGTGAAAAAGCATTAGAGGCTTCTAAAGCTATGGACGATTTAATTAATGAACGCGATAACACTATAGCAAGAGAAGAAAATCAAAGACAATTAGATGAAATTAAAGCAAGATATCAAGAGCTTGTTGATCAAGGTTATATAATACCGGGCAGCGAAGAAGATCAAAATCTTTCTCAAGCTATTAAAGATGCTGAAGATGCATTAGCTAATAATGATAATGCCTTAGCAAGACAAAAACTTGAAGAAGCTAATAATTCTATGAACGCTATATATGAAATGGGACCAAAAAGACCTGTTGACGGCGATTTAGTAGAAGGAGACGGTGATGGTGAAAGAGGTCAGATAATCGATGCTACTACTGGTCAGACTGTTAATACTGAAGGTAAAGTTACTGTACTTCCTATGTATTATACAGTTGTACAAAGAACTCCTTTAACTGACGCTTTATGGAGAATAGCTGGATACTCTTTCATATATAATGATCCTATACAATGGTACAGATTATATCAGGCTAATAGAAATATATTAAGAGATCCTAATAACCCAGACTTGATACTTCCAGGTCAGGTATTAACTATACCTAGTATGAATGGTGAACAAAGAGCTGGTACATATGATCCTAATATGGAATATATTACTTATGATGAAGCTATGATATTGAAAAATCAGCAGCAAAATAATATCACAGCTGATCAAGCAAATGCAGGATATGAAGAAGAAAATAATGCTGCTCAAACAAATAACTAAAAGTTATTAAAAAAGAAATAGCCATGTATGAATAATATTCATGCATGGCTTTTTTATGTTTATATGATTTTATTAATATTGGAATTGGTATTCTTATATTAATAAATTTATCTTTTTATTTTTCAAAAGGGTATTTTATTTTCCAACTTCTTCTTAAAGTATCCATTATATTCATTACTCTTAAAATATCTTCATGAGGCATTTCTTTGCATTCTAGTTTGCCGTTATTAATTGCATCAACGCATGAAAGTATTTGATATTCATAGCCTGTTATTTGTTTTGGTACTTTAATAGTTTTCACAACTTTTCTGTCAAGAGAATAAACTGTTATACTTTCTGGATTATTAATATTTTTTATAACCATATAGCCTTTACCTCCGTTTATAACTCCTTCTCTATTAGTTAATGCGGACATTGTAGAGTTTAATACAGCCATTTTTCCATCTTCAAATGTTAATGTAATAGAGTTTTGTTCATCTACACCTTTTTTAGTCTTTACACAGCAGGAATCTATTTTGCTTATTTTATTACCAAATACCATCAAAGCAAAATTGATAGCATAAACGCCTACATCAAGCAAAGCTCCCCCAGCTAATTCTGGTTCTATTAATCTAGGAACTTTATTTATAACATATCCTAAATTGGCAGTTAAAGAAGTTACTTTTCCTATAATGCCGCTTTTTATAGTGTCATTTATTATTTGTCTGCTAGGCATATATCTTGTCCATATAGCTTCTGCAAGTAAAAGTTTTTTCTTTTTTGCTAGTATCAATACTTCTCTCGCTTGTTTGGCATTAACAGTAAATGATTTTTCACATATTACATTTTTATTATTGTTTAAGCATAGTTTTATATGTTCATAATGATGCGAATGCGGTGTTGCTATATAAACTAAATCAATCTTTTCATCTTGTAACATCTCTTCATAAGATCCGTAGAACTTTTTAAATCCGTATTTTTTGGCAAATGCTTTACTTCTTTTTAAATCTCTTGCACTTACAGCATATGATTCTACTTCTTTTATTTTAGCTATAGTTTTAGCCATAGTTTCTGCTATATTTCCAGCTCCTATAAAACCTATATTTATTTTTTTCATTTTAGTTACCCCTTATTTTAGTGATTTTATTAATAAAATAATATTAGAATTTTATTTATTGTCAATATAATAAAAACTTATATACTTGAATTTTTATATATTTATAATATAGTATAAAACATTATGGAAGAGAATATAAACGAAACAAATAAAGAAAATAATACAGAAAATAATTCTGACGTATTAAACAATAATAAAGAAACAGAAAATAATAATCCTGATTATAAGGAGTTCACTGTTTCATTATCGAGTATAGATTATGAAGGACCTTTATCTATACTTTTTGATATGCTTAAAAGAAGCGAAAAAAATATATATGAAGTTTCTATCTTGGAAATTATAGATCAGTTTGTTGAATATTTAAAAGCTCAGGCAGCATTAAATCTTGATTCTACAGGGGATTTTTTGGTAGTGGCTTCTGAATTTCATCTATATAAATCAAAAATGCTTTTGCCTCATGATATAGATGATGATAAGTTTACAGACAGATTAAAATTTGAAATAGTAGAGCAGATGCTTGAGTTTCAGAGATATAAAATGGTTTCTGAAGAGCTTGACAGACTTCAGGAGGCTTCGGATTCTATATTTGAGCGTAAAGATACAGAGAGAGTGAAGTTTTTTAATAATATTAATTCTTTAGATGATAATGAAGTTGCGTGGAAAGATGTTACGCTTTATGATTTGGTATATGCTTTTACAAAGGTTCAGTTTGTACCAGAAACAGATTTGGCAGTTCTATCTGGAATGTCTAATTTCCATATAGATAATGCTATTGATATGATAAGGATAAAATTATCAGAGACTGCTTTTTTCCCGTTTATAGTATTATTTAAAGACGGAGTTACAAAGAGGCAGCTTGTTACATTCTTTTTAGCTATGCTTGAACTTGTTAAAGAAAAAGAGATTTTACTAAAACAAGAGATGCGATTTAAAGAGATATATGTATTTAAAAGAGATGAGCGTTTTATACCTAAAGAAAATATAGATAGTGAAGAAGAAAGTAATAATGCAGAAGAAGTTTCTAATAATAAAGAGGAAAGTAAATCAGAAGACAGTACAAATACAGAAAGTAATTCTTTAGAAGAAAATAATGAAAATACTTCAGATAATCAAAATTAATAACATTTTTAATATTTAGATTATGTATAAATATAAACCCAAAAATAAAGAAGAGTTAAAAACATTAATAGAAGATAATAATGTATATTTAGGTGATATTGATACTTCTTTAATAACTGATATGTCATATTTATTTAGGAAAACTAATAGAAAAGAATATTCAGGTATAGAGAATTGGAATACAGAAAATGTTATTAATATGGAATCTATGTTTGCAGGTTTAAGTCAATTTAATGAGCCTTTATATAAATGGGATACTTCAAAAGTGAATAATATGATAGGAATGTTTTTTTCTTGTAAGGAATTTAATCAGGATATTAATAGTTGGAATGTATCTAATGTTACAAATATGGCTAATATGTTCTGTTTATGTGAAAAATTTAATCAGGCTTTATATAAATGGAATGTTTCTAATGTTGAAAATATGATTTCTATGTTTGCTGGTGCTTATAATTTTAATAAGTCTTTAAATGATTGGGATATTTCAAATGTAAAATATATGCTTTCTATGTTTAATGGGGCAGGAAGTTTTAACAAGCCTTTAAATAAATGGAATACTGTAAAATTAGAAAGTATGTCTTATATATTTTATAAGGCATTAATGTTTAATCAGGATTTATCCAATTGGAATTTAGATAATGTGTCAGATTTAGATTTTGCATTTGAAGAAACATCACTAAAAAAGAATAATAAAATCCCTATACAATTTATAATTGCAGAATATGTAACGGCGAAGAATAAATCATCAAAGATTAAGCAGTTTGAAATAATAAAAAATAATGTAAAAGAGGCATATAAAAGCATTATTAACTATGATAATAAAATATATGCTGATTTTAGAATAATGCTTGAAAATGAATTTTATAGAGAATTAACAGACTTAAAAACGAATAATAATGAAGTATTAAATTTTAGTAATATAGAAGATATAGAAAATTTTGTGAATTATGATAAGAAAAATAATACAAAATTAAAGTTCATTGATGATATAATCAAAGAAAAAGAAATAAAAGTTTTTAGTAAAGATAAATCAAAAAATATAGATGTAAAAATAATAAAGTATATTTATTTAGAATATTTTAATTTAAAAAAATATATTTATAAAATACAAAGTCTTGATAATATAATTAATTTTCTTGATGAAGATAGTTTTAAAAATTGTATAAGAGAAATATATATTAATTCTCAAAAAGATGTTTCTACTTTAGTTTGCGGTGTATATGCTGATGATAATATGTTAATTGAGATGTACAATAGAGAAAATAGTTCTTTATTGTTTATGAGGATTTTAGCATTGCATACAGACAGTAAATTTGCTTTAAGTTTATTATATAATGTTTTTGCTAGACATAGAAAAGCTTCAATTAAAAAAGAGGCTGTTAACTTATTAAACTCTATTGCTGAAAAAATGAATTTAGAATTATATGAATTAGGTTTCAAATTGGTATATGATTTCGGATTTGATAAAAGGGTAGAGAAAATCATAGAAGTAAATGATAATAAATATAAAATCTCTCTTAAAAATAATAATGCTGTAGAATTGTTTGATATTAATAATAAAAAAGAATTAAAATCAATACCGAAATACTTTCCTGAAAATATAAAAGAAGAAATAAAGCATATTAGAAAAGAGATTCCAAATATACTAAAGAGCCAGAATTATAATTTGATAAAAATTTTAATAAGCGGTAAGAAATATAATTATAAATTTTGGAAAGATATTTTTATTGATAATCCTATAATGAATAAATATGCATATAGTTTAATTTGGAATTTATATGATGAAAATATGAATTTTAAAACTTCTTTCAGATATTTAGGCGACAGCAGTTATACTGATTGCAATGATAATAATGTTGTTATAGATGAAAATTGTTATATTAATTTATCCAGCATATTTGAATTAACTAAAGAAGATATTTCAAAATGGAAAATACATTTAAATGATTATGATATATCACAGCCTATAAATCAGTTTCCAATTATCAATATTGATACTTCAGATTTCAATAAAGTAATAGAAAAGCTTCAAAACATAGAAATAGTTTATTCCAGTTTGAAAGCATTTGCAAGCAGATATTCTATGAATGTTATTTATGAATATTCAGAGAGTATATTTTATTTTGAAGATTTTAAAAAAGATAAATTTACTATAAAGATTAAATTTGACGAATATGTTAATAATGGAGATATTGTTAAAATTAATATATCATTTTACAATATAGAAAATAAAACAGTTGATAATAGATTTATATATTATATACTTGTTTTGATGATAAGTGATTTTAAAAAAGAAGAACTTTTTTATTAAATAATCATTTAGGATTTTAATCGTGTATAAACCAAACAATAAAATAGAATTAAGAAGTTTGATAGAAAATAGTAATATATATTTAGGCGATATTGATACTTCTTTAATAACTGATATGTCTATGCTTTTTGATAAACCCAATTTTGCATGTTTTGAGGGTTCTTACAGCGAATATGAGGATTATAATGTAAGGGCTGATTTTTCAGGTATAGAGAAATGGGACACTTCTAATGTTGTAACAATGAAATCTATGTTTCATAATGCAGCCAATTTTAATGTATGTATTAATGATTGGAATGTGTGTAATGTTACTGATATGAGTTATATGTTTTACGGAGCTAGTAGTTTCAATATGCCTTTGTATAAATGGGATATAAGCAATGTACAAAATATGTGCAGTATGTTTAAGAATGCTGTTAGTTTTAATCAGAATTTAGATGCTTGGAAAGTAAGCGAGGATACTTATACAAAAGATATGTTTATAAATACAAATTTAACTGAAAGTCCTAAATGGTACTGATAAGTTTTAAAAAAATTATGAGGTTTTATGAATGACAGATTTATTATATAGTATTTTGCATAGTGAATATTTTATTTTGATTATTTTTCTTATTATTTTAATTATTATTTTCAAATATTTAATGAAAAATAAATACTGTCCTTATTTTTATATAAAAGATATAACTTTTACTATACTTAAAGATAATATTAATAATATATATATTTACTGTAGTAGATTTGAAAATATCGATGAGGGCATTCACTATTTGTATAAGGGTAAAATATTTATAAATAATTCTGTATTATCTGGTATTTATGAGATTGCAGGAAACAGCAAAAAAATTGAAGTTTTTGATTATGATGCTACTGAAGAAGAGTTTATAACTTTAAACAGAATAAATATTGCAGAAATAAATTTAAAAAATAATAGTATTTCAAAAATTGAATATGATATGTATATTAATGGTAAAAAAATAGAAGGTATTTTTAAAATAATTAATGAACCTAAAATAAATATAAAAAATTTCAATATATGCGGATTTAAATATTTAAAAACTAATGACAGAGGATTAACTGTAACAATTCTTAATCATTTATTTAATTTCTATTATGCTTCTATAGCTAATAAAGAAAAAATAAACTTTGATATTAACGGCGAATATAATTTTTCAGAAGATTTCAAATATAAAAAAGAAAAAGAGCTTTCTGATGAAGTTAGTTCATTTTTAAAACAATTTTCTACTTATGAACTAAAACAATATTTTATAAAGATTAAGGATTTATACGCATTTAATATATTATACTTAGATGAAAAAACTATTTGTATATATAAAAGAATTACTCAAGTAGAAGAAGATAAAAAAATTACAATTAATAATATTTCTCTTATTTATGATTTGAACAGTCAAAAATTAATAAGTTCTTCTTTTAAAGACTTAGTAAATAATTCTAATGATATTTTAAAAAACTATAATTATTCTAATAATGATAATTTAATATTTATTATAACGGATATTGGTATTGTAGTTATGTCTGATAATGGTTATGAAAAGATATTTATTTCTTTAGATGATTTAAAAGACTATGTAAATAAAGATCATTATTTGGCTTATTTGTTTAATTAATTTTTTATATTATTGTTTTTTTTCATTAATTGATTTATTATTAACATAATTATTATAATATTCTTTTTTGAAGGAAAATATTTTGAGAACAATAAGACTTGATATAGAAACTAGGGAAAAAGCTTTTTTATCTCCAGCTGCAGCATTTTCATCTGAAAGCAAAGGAACAGTATACCCAAGAGAAAAAGATGATATAAGAACAATTTATATGCAAGACAGAGACAGAATAGTACACAGTGAATATTTTAGGCGTCTTAAAGATAAGGCACAAGTTATAATGCTTTCAGTAGGAGATTTCAGAACTAGGCTAACACATACACTTGAAGTTATGCAGATAGCAAGAAGTATAGCGAGGGCATTAAGACTTAATGAAGATTTAACAGAGGCTATTGCATTTGGTCATGATTTGGGACATTCTCCATTCGGACATGCTGGAGAGAAGGCTATATCAAAGTATTTTAAAGGTTTTCATCATTCTTCTCATTCTTTAAGAGTAGTTGAGCATTTAGAAAAAGGCAAGGGGCTTAATTTAAGTTTTGAAGTAAGAGACGGAATTATAAAGCATACAAAAGGAAAAAACGGAAAACTTATTGCTGACTCTTCAGGTCCTTCCACTAATGAGGGTATGATTGTAAGGATATCAGATACTATAGCATATGCCAATCATGATGTTGATGATGCTATTCGATACGGACTTCTTAAATATGAGGATTTACCAAAGGATATTGTTAAAGTATTAGGCACTACATACGGAGAGAGGGCGGATACTATGATTATGGGTGTAATAGAAGCAAGTATGGAGAAGATGGAAATAGATATTGATGAGAAAGTTTTAAAGGCTATTAATGATTTAAGGGCTTTTATGTTTAAAACTGTTTATGAAAGTAAGGCTATACTTGAAGATGTAGAGAGGGTTAATAGAATTATATCTACTATATTTGAATATTTGTTAAAACATAAGGAAATAATAGAAGAAGATAATTTATTTAAAAAAGCGGATATTCCTTATAAAAGCGATGAAGAGCTTGTAAAAGATTATGTAGCTCATCTTACAGATTCGGAGGCTGTAAGTTTGCATAAAAAAATTACATATGGGAAACTTAATTATATTTAAATAAAGCAATAATTGAAATAAAAACAATCTGTAATTATTTTATTATTAAGGAATTATAAATGATTAAATTTGTTTTAGTTGGTGCAGGAAGTGCACAATTCGGATGCGATATGCTTGGAGATATTTTCTCTACAAAATCATTAGAAGGCTCTCATATAACATTACTTGATATTAACCCTAATGCTTTAAAAAAAGTTTATGATTATGTTAAAAGTTTTATAGAAACAAATAAATTAAATTTTACTGTTGATGCGACTACAGAAAGAAAAGAAGCTTTTAAAAATGCTGACTTTATTATAAGTTCGATAGAAGTGGGAGATAGATTTTTATTATGGGATCAAGATTGGAAAATACCTATGCAGTATGGTATTCATCAGGTTTATGGAGAAAATGGAGGAGCTGGAGGAGTATTTCACTCTTTAAGAATTATACCCCATGTGCTTGATATAGTAAAAGATGCTATTGATATATGTCCTAATGCTTATATATTTAATTTTTCTAATCCTATGACTGCTATATGTACTGCTGTAAAAAGAGCTTATCCAGATGCCAAGTTTATAGGTATGTGCCATGAAATAGGCTGGCTTCATAAATGGCTTCCAAAAATTCTTAGAATGAATTATGAATCTTTGGACATTAAAGCTGGCGGATTAAATCATTTCAGCTGTTTACTAGAAATAAAAGATAAAAAAAGCGGAAAAGATTTGTACCCTGATGTATTAAAAAATGCTTATGGTTATTTTGAACATGAAGTAGGGTATAGTGATTTATTAAAATATGCTAAAGAAAATAACAGCTTTTCAAAAACAGAAAACTTTGATCATTCAATAGAAGAAAAACTCAAAGGCGAGTTTATATGGGCAGACAGAAGACTTTTAAAAGTGATATTAGACAATTATAAACTTTTACCTATAACAGTAGACAGTCATTTCGGTGAATATATAGCTTGGGCTTGGGACGTTTCAGATCATAGAGGTATATTAGATTTTTATGAATTATACAGAACTGTACTTTCTAAAGCTGAGCCTAAAATAGAACTAATAGTAAAAGAAAGAGCTTCAAGCATAATTGATGCCATAGTTACAGGCAATAGTTATACAGAAGAGGCTGTAAATATTTTAAATGACGGATTAATAGAAGATTTACCTAACTGGATAGCTGTAGAAGTACCTGCGGTTATTAGTAAAAATAAAGTTGAGGGTGTAAAACTTAATAATGTACCTAAAGGATTTTTATCGCTTTTAAGAAACTATGTAAGTGTGTATGATTTAACTGCTGAAGCTGCTATACATAAAAAAAGAGAATATGCTGTGCAGGCTATACTTGCTAACCCAGTTGTGAATGTATGCAAAAATACTGAAGATATGCTTGATACTATGATATCCTGTCAGAAACCTTATTTAGATTATTTAAAATAATTTTTAATAATTAAATATTAAAAAATTAATTAAGTCCTATAATATTATTATAGGGCTTAATTTTTATTAAAAAATTAAAATATTCTTAATATATTTATTTTTAAACTATGTTAATAATTTTAAATATATTATTTATAATTAGCTCTAAGTACTTTGCAAAACTACGCTTTTTTATGTTTAGTCATGTATATTAGACTTGTTTCAAAAGTACTTGACAATATTAACTTTAAAATTATTTAATCTTAAATCATAAAATACAATGTTTTATATGTTGTATAATTTCTTATGTTTTATATGTTGTATAATTTCTTATTTTAGTATATAAAGATGCAGTCCTTTTGCTTCTCGCCGCAGGCGTACTTCGTATGGGGTACCACCGAGTAGGTGCCTTGCCTACAGCACGCAGAGCGGACGGCAAAAGAAGTTGGGGTGTGGCACGACTGTGTGCTTCGCAGGGCTAGTCCCCACAATTAATAAATAAATTTAGTTTTGAAACAAGTCTATTGTATAAATGAAGTGTATTTTATTTAATAATTAAAAAGATTTTAATTAAGTTTTAGTATGTGTCAATCAGTACTATTTATTTTCTGGTCTTAAAGATGCTTTTAAATTTGAGAAAAACTCCTCTTCATTCATAGCCATTTCTTCAGGCAGATTTTTACTCATCTCTTCTAAAAATACTGAAGGAGTGCATTCTACTTTTTTTCCCATTTTTGTTCTGCTTCTGCAATAGGTTAGAGTTAAATGTTTTTTAGCCCTTGTCATAGCAACATAACAAAGACGCCTTTCTTCTTCTATTCCCATTTCATCAGATGAGCTTTTATGATGAGGCATAATACCGTCTTCCATACCGCATATATAAACATAAGGAAACTCAAGTCCCTTAGCAGCATGTATACTCATAAGCATAATACCTTTCTTTTTTTCATCTTCATCATTTTGCTCTTCTATACTCATAAGAAGTATTCTGTCTAAATAATTTTTTAAAGTAGCATTTTTATTAGACTTTTCATATTCAAGTATGCCGTTCATAAGAGATTCAACATTTTCCATTTTTTTAGCTCCCTGCTCTTTGGTATCGCTGGAGTTTAATACTTCATTATGATATGCTATAACATCTAAAAACTTATTTATGTTTTCGTATAGTTTAGGACGTTCAATATCATTTTTATCAACAGTAAACAAATTATGATAATGCTCTATAATCTCAAGAAAATCTTTTATACCAGCTTTTGCTTTAGGCGAAATGTCTTCCATACTCTCATAATTAAGCAAAGTTTGATATAAAGATACTCCGTTTTTTATACTTGTTCCATTAAGATTATTTATAGCAACAGCTCCTATTCCTCTTTTAGGTATATTTATAACTCTAAGAAGAGAAACCTCATCTTCAGGATTAACAAACAAATTAAGATATGCTAATATATCCTTAATCTCTTTACGTTCATAAAATTGAAAAGCTCCAACTACTGTATAAGGAAGTCCCCTAAGTCTGAAAGCCTCTTCAAAAAGTCTCGACTGAGCATTCATTCTAAAAAGAACAGCAAAGTCTTCATAATTTAATCTTTTACTTATAGAATAATTAATAATAGAATCTGCTACAAACTGAGCCTCTTCTCTTTCATCTTCGCATGGCATTATCGTAGGCGGTATTCCTTCATCGCCTTCTGCTACAACTTCTTTATTTTTTCTTTGAGTATTATTGCTTATTACAGAATGTGCTGCTTCAAGTATAGCCTTTGTACTTCTATAATTTTTTGTAAGAGTTACTATTTTAGCATCAGGATACTCATTTTCAAAAGAAAGTATATTTGATACATCAGCACCTCTAAATGCATATATACTCTGATCATCATCACCAACAACAGCAATATTTCTATATTTTGATGCTAGAAGGCTTGTAAGTTTATACTGTGCAAAATTAGTGTCCTGATATTCATCAACCATAATATATCTGAATCTTTCCTGATATTTATTAAGAACCTCTGGAAACTCTATATATAAATCTATTGTTAGGTTAATAAGATCATTAAAATCAACAGCATTATATCCTTTTAAATAATTTTGATAAACCTCATATACTCTTTTTGCTTGTTTTTCGAGATCATCATGAGGCTCTACTTCATAAGGCTTCATCAAATTATTTTTATATCTGTCAATATACCAAGCAAATAGATTTTCATCATAATTGAGAGTATTAATCTTTATTTCTCTTAAAATATTACGTATAAGAGTTCTGCTGTCAGATGAAGAATATATACTAAAATTATTTTTATATCCCAATTTTTCAATATCGCCTTTTAATACCCTTACGCAGAATGAGTGAAAGGTGCTTACTACTAATTGTTTCGGTTTTTCTTTTAATAGTTTTGTTATACGCTCACGCATTTCTGAAGCTGCTTTATTTGTGAATGTAACAGCGAGTATCTGACTAGGAAGTACTCCATGTTTTATTAAATAAGCTATTCTCTCTGTAATAACTCTAGTTTTTCCGCTTCCAGCCCCTGCTAATGCAAGTAATGGACCGTTTATATGTTCTACTGCCTGTCTTTGTTCTTCATTTAACATTAATGCCATAATTTTTATTTCCTCTCATTTTGAGGAATTATTATATACCATATTGAAATAATGTAAAATTCTTAATGAGTAGATTTTTCAATATTTATGATTTATTTTTTTACAAACTATAGTTGTTTAGGTATATACTGGAACAACTTTATTTTGTTAACTGATGCACATTATATAGAATTATCAACTTTTTGACGCATAAAAAAGTTACAAAAAACGCAAGTATTAGAACTTTATATTTTAGATATATGTATTAAATGTATGGTATAACCCAAATTTATACTAAAAATGCAGTTCTTTCGCCTGCCTACGGCACGGACAGCGTCACAAAAGAAGTGAGGGGCATGAAAATATTTTAAATTAAAAAAATTAATTTTGACAAATTGTAATTGTTTATGTACATATTAAACAATAAATATATGATAAAAATCAAAAATTTGTTTTAAAAAAATTATATATATTTTCTTTTGCTTTATCTTCTAAAATTTCATCATTGCCTTCTATCGATACAGTAACTTCATCACCTATTTTTAAATTGAGCTGCATTATTCCTATTATCTTTTTTACATCTTTTTTATTTTTTTTACTGTCGCTTATAATAACACAGCATTTACTGTCTTTTGCTATTTTAGCAAGATCACTTAAATGTCTTGCATGTATATTATTAATATTTTTGATAGTATAATTAAAGCTAGTCATTTTATTATTTCCCTTCATTGTTTCTTAGTAAATACATTAAATTGTCAAATGTTTTATTTTCTATCAGTTTTATAACGCTTTCTTCATTAAGCAGAAAATCTACAGTATACTGATAAAATTTCTGTAAATTATCATCTTTCTTATTTGATATTGAAACTAAAAATATAACCTGAACATTATTTTTGTACCATATAATAGGCTTTTCAAGTACGGCTACATATACGAAAGTTTTTTCTGTTAGAATATCAAAAGGATGAGGTATAGCTACCAAATTGCCGAAATCTGTTTCTGACAGCTCTTCTCTTTTCATTACAGAATCATAAAAATTATCAGGTATATCTATATATTTTTTTATATTAATACATATGTTTTTGATTATTTCATCTCTGCTGTTTCCTTTAATATCCAATGAAAATAGCTCTTTATTATAATAATCATTGAGAAAATCATTTTTTGATAATTCTAAAGCGTTTTTTACATTTATGATATCACTATTTTCTAAAAATAATCCTATTTGTACAATAGGAAGCGGAACCCTAAAATTAATAGGTACTGTTGAAAATATGTAATGAACTTTTGAAAAATCAAAATCTTTAAGCATTATTAAATCGGTGGTATAAATATTATCTATATAATCAGCAAACTCTTTCTTATATTTGTACATTAGAAGTTTCGAAGTTGTTTTTCCGCTCCCGCAAACTATTAATATATTTATTTTATTTTTTTCTTCATTGCTGTTTTCTTCCAAGGCTATTTGAAACAGTAAAGCTAAATATCCTATTTCATCATCAGAAATTTCTTTTTTATAATAACTTTTCAAAACGGCATTGGTTTCAGAAGCTATCAAATATGCAAGACCATAATTACTTTTTATATCACAAAGCATAGGGTTTTTTTGTAATACATTGTATCTTATTCTTATATCAAGCGGTATCATATGATGATTTAATAAAAGCCTTAAATTAAGGTTGTTTCTTAAATCTATTTTTAAATTGCGGTATACCAAATCAAGCATTTTCTGAACTATATTATCAAGTTTATTTTGTATTATAAAGTTTGAGTTTTCTGAAGATATTAATAAACTTTTTGAAGCTATATGTATTGCTATAAATATTTTTTCTGCTTCATTAAACTTTATATTTATTTCTTTTTCTAAGATATCAGTCAATTTATTTGATAATTTTAATTCTTCTTCTTTGATATCTTTTAAAATATCTTTATCATAGCAGTTAATAACTTTATTTCTCTTTATTCTTTCTATGGAGACTAATATATATAATATAAAGTTTTCCAAATTTATTTCAGATAATTTAATATCATTGTCTTTAATAAAGTCTATTACTAATTTTTCTATTGATTTATTAATATACTTTTCATCATGAATATACTGTTTTAAATAATAATCTATAATACAGTTTCTAATATCAAATTCATTTCCTATAAGTCTTATACCGTAATTAGGTCTTCTTTCTATTTTTATATTATAATATCTAATATTATCTTCTATAATTTTTAAAGTATTTGTCAATGTTGTTTTAGATATATCAAGAGCTTCACTTAAAGTATCAGATTTTATATATTCATCATTGTTATTAATTAAATATTCAAAAATATATTTTACTCTGTATTCAAAATCATTGACAGTATTAAAATTAATAGACTTAATATCTTTATTATGATCATCACATAAAAGAGTATATCCATATCTTGGTTTTGATATTATTTTTACACCAGTTTTTTCAAGATCATTATTCAATTCCTGTATTTTTATTCGTATAGTTTTTTCGCTTACATTCAATTCTTTTGCTAATTTTTCAGCTGTTATATAGGATTCAGCAGATAAAATAGATAATATTTCTTTAATATATTTATTTTTCATGTAAATATTATATATCATAACGGAATAAAAAACAAAAAAATACCAGATTAATATAGTAGTTTTATTGTTTGAGTTATTATTAAAAAAGTGATAAGCTAATAAAAAATAAAAAAGAGAGGTTTAAAATTATGACAAAAATTTTATTATTATGTTCAGCAGGAATGTCAACAAGTATGGTTGTAAAAAAAATGAAAGAAGCAGCTGCTAAAAAAAATATAGATGTAGAAATAGAAGCAGTAGCTACAGCAAGATTCTATGAATTATTAGATAGTTATGATGTATTTTTGCTTGGACCGCAGGTAAAATTCCAAAAAGCAGAGTTCCAAGCTAAAGCTAAAGAAAAAAATAAACCATTGGATGTTATAGATTTCAAAGATTACGGTACTATGAACGGAGAAAAAATATTAGATTTTGCTTTAAACTTAAAAGTTCAATAATATTTATAGGGTTAATTTATAAATTTGTAATAGGATTATTTATTATAGGATTGTTTTTATGAGAGAATTAGGTATTTCTGTTTATCCTTTTCATTCTAAGATGGAGGATAATAAATCTTATATAGATTTGGCTTCAAAATATGGTTTTACAAGATGTTTTATGTGTTTATTATCAGTAGATCATTCTAAAGATGAGATTATGAAAGAGTTTTCAGAGATCATAAATTATGCCAAAGATAGAGGCATAAATACTACTTTAGATATATCTCCAGCCGTATTTAAGCATTTGGCTATTTCTTATGAGGAGCTTGATTTTTTTCATAAACTAGGAGCTTGGGCTATAAGGCTTGATTTGGGATATAGCGGAAACGAAGAGAGTTTAATAACTTATAATGATTATAATTTAAAAATAGAGATTAATATGAGTAATTCTACATCATATTTAGATACTATAATGAATTATTATCCGAACAGAGAAAATCTTATAGGCTGCTATAATTTCTATCCTCATGCCTATAGCGGACTTGATAAAAAATTGTTTATTGAAAGTATGAATCGTTTTAAAAGACATTCTATAAAATCATCAGCATTTGTTAATGCTAAAGAGGCTAGTTTCGGACCTTGGCCTGTAGATGATGGTATATGTACTTTAGAAGAGCATAGAAATCTTCCTATAGAAATACAGGCTATGGAATTATTCTTTTTAGGTGTTGATGCTGTGTTTATTGCTAATTGTTATGCTAATGAAGAGACTTTTAAAAAACTTGCTTGTTTGGATAAAAGACTTATAACTCTAAAAGCAAAATTATTAGACAATATTCCAGAAACAGAGAGAAAAATAATTCTTGAAGAGATGCATCAAAACAGAGCAGATGCAAGCAGTTATTTTATTAGGTCATCAAATCCTAGAGTGAAATACAAAGGAAATAATTTTAAAATATTTAATCCTATTACAGACATTAAACGCGGAGATATACTTATTGATTCTTCTGAATATGGAACTTATGCAGGAGAACTTCAGATAGCGTTAAAAGATATGAAAAATACTGGAAGAACTAATGTTGTCGGTAAAATAGATGAAGATTATTTATTTTTATTAGACTATATAAACATGGCTCAGAGATTTAAAATAACTCAATAGTTTTTGTCATACAAATACCAAATTACAGCTAGGTGATTATATTAATTATCATATGTGTATATATGCAGGTGTAGTTTAAATAATATTTATTAAAATAATATAAAAATAATAGAATGGAGAGTAGATCATGAATGATAAATTAATGGCATTTATAGAAAGTAAGCTTCTTCCTATAGCGTCAAAAATAGCAGGCAATAGATATTTAAATGCAATAAGAGACGGATTTGTATTTGCTATGCCTTTTTTAATAGTGGGATCTTTTATACTTTTGATATTAAATTTACCTTTCACAGATAAGAGTAATTTTTTGTATATGGAATGGTATACTAATTTGATGAATTCTTTCAAAGGCGATTTGGTTCAGCCTTTTTATGTAAGTATGGGCATAATGTCATTATTTGTAGCTATAATATTTGGTATTATATCTATAGAAATATTTAGATTTTTGGTAAATAAAAAACTTATTATAAGACTTCCAGAATCAGTACCTCCTGCTATAGCAAAGTCTTTTGAACTTTTAATACCAGTAGTTGTAGTTATAGTAATATTTCAGGCTATTAATATTATTATACAAAAGAGTTTAATGATGATGATACCAGAATTAGTAATGAAAATATTTGAGCCTTTACTTAAAGTATCAGATTCTCTTCCTTCTATAATAATTATTCTTCTTGTAATACATATATTATGGTTTGCAGGACTTCATGGTACTAATATAGTAGATGCTATAGTAAAAGCTATTACATTATCAAATTTGGCAGTAAATCAGGCAGCACTTCAGGCTGGAGAACCAGTAACAAAGATATTTGCAGGCGGATTTTTTGATTCCTATGTATTTAGAGGAGTAGGTACTACTTTAGGTTTGGCAATAGCTATAGTAAGAAGCAAAAATGAACATATAAAATCTATAGGAAAATTATCAATAGTTCCAGCAGTATTTAATATTAATGAACCTATTATGTTTGGGGCACCTGTAGTGATGAATCCTATTCTTGTTATACCTTTTATATGTATTCCTATAATAAATGCCACTATAGCTTGGGTATTTACAAAATTAAATATTATAGGGCATATTGTATCATTAGTACCTTGGACAACTCCCGGTCCGTTGGCAGCATTGCTTGCTGCTAATTTGAATTTTGCTTCTATGATATTGAGTTTGGTATTAATATTCACATCATATCTTGCTTATATACCTTTCCTTAGAGCTTATGAGATATCATTAGAAAGAGAAGAAGCAAATAATAAATAAAATTGATGAGGTTTTTTATAAATATGAAACAATATAAATTCAGTGATAATTTTTTGTTCGGAAGTTCTACTTCAGGACCTCAAAGCGAAGGTTTTTATAATAAGGCTAATAAAAATATATGGGATTATTGGTTTGAAATATCAAAAGAAAAATTCCATAATCAAGCAGGAACTGAATATACATCTAATTTTTTTAGAGATTATAAAGATGATATAAAATTAATAAAAGAAACAGGTCATAATGTTTTTAGAACTTCAATACAATGGAGCAGAATAGTAAAAGATTTTAATACTTTAGAATTAGATGAAAAAGCTGCTGAGTTTTACAGCAATGTTATAGATGAGCTTATAAAAAATGATATAGAGCCTATAATATGTTTGTATCATTTTGATATGCCTTTAAAACTTCAGGAAATAGGCGGATTTGAAAACAGAGAAGTAGTTGAACTTTATGCAAGATATGCTTCAAAAATGTTTGAGCTTTATGGAGATAAGGTTCATAAATGGTTTACTTTTAATGAACCTATAGTTGTTGCTGAAGGCGGATATTTATATAAATTCCATTATCCTGAAGTAGTATCATTTAAAAGAGCAGCTCAGGTTGTTTATAATATGAACTTAGCAAATGCAAAAGCTGTAAAAGCATTTAAAGAATCAGGAAAAACTGGAGATATAGGAATTATATTAAACTTAACTCCTTCTTATCCTAGAGATGAAAACAATGAGGCAGATTTAAAAGCTTCACATATATGCGATTTATTATTTAATAGAAGTTTCTTAGATCCTGCTGCTAAAGGAGAGTTCCCTGAAGATTTAGTGAAATTAGTAAAAGAAAATGATATTACTCCTATATGCGGGGAAGGCGACAAAGAAATATTAAAAGAAAATAGAATAACTTTGCTTGGAATAAATTATTATCAGCCTAGAAGAGTTAAGGCTAGAGAAACTAAATTTGAATCAGATACTTTAATGCCTGAAAATTTCTTTGAACCTTATGAAATGCCTAACAGACTTATGAATCCATACAGAGGCTGGGAAATATATTATAAAGGTATTTATGATATAGCTAAAAATATACAGGAAAACTATTCCAATATAAAATGGCTTATAACTGAAAACGGTATGGGTGTGGAAAACGAAGAAAGATTTATAAAAAACGGCATCGTAGAAGATGATTACAGAATAGAGTTTGTAAGTGAACATTTGAAATGGCTTCATAAGGGTATAGAAGAAGGTTCTAATTGTATAGGCTATTTAATGTGGACACCTATAGACTGCTGGTCTTGGCTTAATGCTTATAAAAACAGATACGGATTTATAAGGTTTGATTTAGAAAGCGGTAAAAAGACAATAAAAAAATCAGGATATTGGTTTAAAGAGATTGTCAAAAATAAAGGTTTTGAGGGATAAAATATTATATCAAGTAGAATTATAAAAAATATTTATTAATATTTGCTTGATAATATAAAAATAATTTATATTTAGGAGGCTATAATTATGACTGAAGAACAAGAAAAATTTATGGAGGAGAACGTATTTCCTATTATTAGTTTGGCTGGTGAGAGCAAGAGTTTAGCTTATGAGGCTTTAAGACTTGCTAAAGAAAAAAAATTTGATGAGGCAGCTCAAAAAATGAAAGAGGCTGATGAGATAATATTAAAATCTCATGAGTTTCAGACTAATTTAATAACTAGAGAAGCAGACGGTGAAAAAATAGAAATTACTATGCTTTTTGTTCATGCTCAGGATCATTTGATGACAGCTATGAGCGAAAAAAATCTTATAAAAGAGATGATAAGTATATTAGAAGTAAATCATAATAAATAACATATATTTTAAACCATTCAATTAAGGGACTAAAAATAGATTTTAAGTCCCTTAATAATAACTTAATTTTCATAAAGCAAATCTCCTTCTATTTATGCTAATATGTTTCCATTATGGCTTATGCATAAATCTAATGAGTTGCTTAATTTTACTCTGTAAAAATTTATTCTTTTGTTTATTTCAAATATATAGGCATTTTTATATTTTTTCATAACGCTTTTTACTCTGCCTGCTATATTTTTAGGCAGTATATTCTCTCTTATTATATTATCATCACTGCTTATATAATTCCATTCTCCGTTTTTATCAAAATTGATATAAGTTCCGTTTGATAATTTTATTTCATATTCATCTTTTATTTTATCAATATATACTATTTTTGCCTTACTGAAATTAGTACTTATAAATCTTTTAGCATTTTTAGGTAATTTACTTGGTGTTATTTTTATAAAAAGGTTTAATGTATTAGTCATAGTTATTCTCCTTTTAGGTATTGTAAAATCTCTTTACATTTATATTATAACAAATTGTAAATTTTAGGCAATATAATTTTACAAATATTTTACATTATTTTTACAATATTTGGCTATTTTGATATTTTTATCATATATATAATACATTTATTCCTCTAATTGTAAATTTAATGTAAATTTTATCTTATGTAGTAATAAAATAATAGATTATTGCAGACATAAATAGATTACTCCTTGCAGTCTTTTTCAAAATATGATATCCTACTTAATTATTTTTTAATTAAAATTATTTTTATTGGAAACATAAATATGAAAAATATAAATGAGGCTTTGGATTATATATATTCTTTTATGGGAAAAAAGACTCTTCATAAAAACAATCTCAATCATATAAACAATGTAAAAGAAATATTAAAATTATTAGGATATAAGCAGGTATTTAAAGTAATACATATAACAGGTACAAAAGGTAAAGGATCAACAACTCTTACATTATCAAAAATGCTTTCTTCTTTAGGATATAAAACAGGATCATTTATATCTCCTCATATAGTTAATGAGAGAGAGAGAATATCTATAAATGAAAATTGGATTAGTGAAGAAGATTTTATAAATATTACACTAAAGATAAAAAATATTATAGATAGTGATGAAATATATAATAATATAACAGTATTTGAAATTTTTACCATAATGGGATTATATTATTTTTATATAAATGCAGTTAATTATGCCTGCATAGAAGTGGGTATAGGAGGAAAACTAGACTGTACCAATATAGTAGACTCATCTATAAGCATTTTGACTTCTATATCCTATGATCATATGGATATATTGGGATACACCATAGAAGAGATAACAGCTCAAAAGGCTGGAATAATAAAACCAAACACTTCAGTTGTATCAGCATTTCAGGAAGAAAGTTCTATAAAAATAATAAGAGATATATCAAAAGAAAATAATTGTAATTTGTATGTATTTAAGGAAGATTTTTCTGCAGATATTACATTAAACAGCAATGAAAAACTTGAGTTTATTTATAGAGAAAAAGATAAAGAGTATAATTTTTCAACTACGCTGCTTGGAGAACATCAGGCAGAGAATATATCGCTTTCTTTTAAGGCATTGAATATACTTCTTAAGGCTTACAATAACTATAATGAAAAAAATATTAATAAAGCAATTAGTTCATTAAAGGATTTTTATATAAATGCACGTCTCACATTTATGCATAGAAATCCAGATATAATAGTGGACGGTGCTCATAATGCCAAATCACTGGAAAGAGTATTGAACACGATATATAAATGGTATGATGATGTCATAATACTGTTTGCTCCTTTAAGTCAGAAAGATATAAAAAATATGTCTGATATATTAAAAAGATATGATTCAGAAATAATATTAAGCTCGCCAGACAATATTGCATATAAAGAAACTGACAGTTCTAAAACTTATCAATATTTAAAAGACAAACCTAATGTAAGGCATATAGCAAATTTTCATGATGCTATTGATAATATAAAATCAATTAATAAAAGTAATAAACCTGTACTTGTAATAGGTTCATTATATGCAGCAAGTGAGTTTATCAATTTATATAAAAATACTGATATATAAAATATATTTTCGTATGTTGTAAAACTTTTTAATTAAGTATATACTGAAAATTTTTAAGTTTGTCAATTTTTTATTCAACTTTTGGCGAAGCTCTCCACACGCCATACTTAACAGTACTTCCTGCGGTTGCAGGCGGGCTTCGTCAGGTACTTCTTTCCGTCGACTACATTTTACTGTCCTTAATATTAAGATATACCGTGCGGGTTCACTTATAGTTGACTGTCTGTAAGGGGTTGCAGTGCAATGCAGATGCTCCTATGGCTAGTAGTGCCCATATGGCGAATATGCAGGTGATGTATAGTGGTTAGATGATGCTATCTCTTATATGCGGAAGTAAATTGTAAATAGAAGTTCCTATTGTGCTTTCAAAATATGATTTTATTTCAAATACTTTCTTCCACCTTAAAGCACTTTGAGGAAATGTACCATATCTTAAAGCTACATCTATGAACCTTTTTTCTAAAATACAAAAACCTGTAGGTAAAGCAAGACTGTCGCATAATTGAATAAGCAAATCATAATCATCATACACAGCATTACTTATGAACTCTTTCATAAAGTTATAGTCATCTTCAGACATATCAAATTTTCCTATTGCTGTGTTTATATCCTGTATCATGAATGCATGACTTATGCATATTTGAGCCAATTTATCCCAGCCGTATTTAATGCAGTATTTGTAACCGTCTATTAAATGTCTTTCAGCACTTATTCCAGTATATCTTCCTATGTCATGAAGAAGCCCGAATATGTAGGCATCATCTTCATCTAGTTTTTTGTTTTTAGAGTTTTTATTGTAGTGTGATGCTATTATTCTTGCAGCTTTGGCAGTGTATCTTGAATGTTCAGCCCAAGGAGTTGGGTTTGATTTATATGCTTTGTTTAATTCGTATTCAGCTCTTTCTAAATCTAGTATGTCCATATGTGTATTTTATAACTTTTTTCAAAAAATAAATAGTATATACTGAAAATTTTTAAGTTTGTCAATTTTTTAATTTATGGTATAATCAAAATATGGATTTTAATTTAACAGACGAAGAAATAAAATTTTTGA